>JBFIJC010000045.1:0-18045 GCA_041600915.1 Nitrogeniibacter sp. | reverse complement strand
GCATTGAGAAAGGCGATGAAATCGGCGCGGACCAGCAGTTTGGCGTCAAAGATATCGTCGGCCGAGATCCAGGCGACGCTGTCGTTGTTCGTTTCGTCGGCGGGGCGTCCGCGGATCAGCGTCGTGGTGGCGGCGCTGGGCGCCCCCGTGCTTGCTTCGAGGTAGGCCTGCAGGGCGGCAGCCGCGTCTGCGTCGCCGCCGCAGCGGCGGCTGGAGCTGCTGCGGATTTGCCCGGTGAGTGGCCGACCAGGCGAAAAAACAACGGCTGAGGCGAGCTGGTCGCCAAACACGGCGGGGTTGAGTGAACGGCTGCCGTCCGAAATGTCGAACTGGCCGGGGGTGTCCCAATCCATGCTCGGGCCTTTCGGGTTGTTCTTGAAGGGGCCGGCGACGGCATACCACAGGCACTCGCCGTAGCCGTCTCGCAAGGGTGACAAGCCCAGGGTGCGATACGGCAGGCGCCCGATTGCAAAATTGCCCTGGCTGCCACACACCGGTGCCGCATTGCCATCGCTGGCGGCGGAGTCGGTGTCGGGGCAGGGCAGGTAGCCGACGCTCTGGCCGGGGTGGGTGAGATGATAGCTTTGGGCGTAGCCGAGCAGCGCGGCGCGGGCCTGGGCGAGTGCGGCGGTGGTGGCTTGCTGGCGTTGGGCGGCCACCCGGTCTGCCAGCGTGTTGCCGCCGAGCACGACCGCCAGACCGCCGATCAGCAGCAGCACCAGCAGCGCCGGGACGATGAGGCCGCGCTGCCGGGATTTCATCGCCGGTGCCGCTCGATGTGCATGGCCGGCGGGGCTTCGTTGTCGATGGGCTCACCGACTTTTCGCCACACGGGCACACCGCGCGGGTCAATGACCTGCGCCCGCTGATCGCTGGCCGGGATGTCCCGGCGTTGCTCGCCGTTGACCCACACCGTGGCCCGGCCGTCGTTGCGCCGGACAATGCCGTTGACCTGCGGCGGCGGGATGTCTGTCGCGGGCGTCTCGTGGCGGTCCATCGCGCTTCGCTCCTCAGGCGTGAAGAACAGCCGGCCCAGCGGCGCGTCGGCCTGGGCACAGGCGGGTATCAGTAGTGTGAGGGCAATGGCGCTGAGGCTGAGACGCGTGTTCATGTGGGCGAGGCCGGTGACAGTGTGAGCCAGCGCAACTCGCAGGCACCGTCGAGATCGGTGCTGTCGGCGCGACGGGTGATGTCGCAGCTCAGGGGCAAAACCAGCGCATTGTCGACGCGGTGCAATTGATCGAGCAGACCGAGCAACACGCCGGCATGGCGCACCCGGAGCGTGAGCCGCATGCGGCTTTCCATCCAGGACATGGCGCCGTGCGCGTCCTTGTCGAGCGGGCGCTGGGGCTGGATCTCGTAGCTGATGGTGTCGATACCGAGCTGGCGGCGCGTGGCGTCGAGCATCTCGACCCAATCCAGCCGATGTTCTGGCCCGATCAGGCCGCGCCGGGCCAGGGTGTCGTAGCGCGCCAGGGTGTCACGCACGCTGTCTTCGTCGGTGCGCGCTTGCAGCAACTGCCGGTTGGCGAGGTTGTGCTGTTGCTGTGCGATGCTGTGCGCGCGCGTGGCCAGCTGTGACTGCGTGTGGGCATACCACAGCGCTGCGCCGCCGAGCGAGATCAGGGCAAGTGCCAGCAACAGCGGCCAGCGCAGCAGATGCATATCCTGCGCGCGAATCATTGACTGCCTCCCAGCGAAAAGCTCACTTCCAGCGTGGGCGCCGGCGGCTGCCCGGCGGGGTCGGTGCTGCTGCGGAAGGCGCGGTCAGACTGCAGCTCGACCGGCATGCGTGTGACCCGGGCCGTGTGGCCCGGCGAGCGGGCCAGCTCGGCCAGGAACAGCTCGGCTGTGCTGACCATGGCGCGGCGGTCGACGGCCATCTGTGGCGGCAGGCTCAGCTTGGCGACGCCCTTGGAAGGGACTTCACTGCTGTCCGACTGCCACTGAATGCTGGTCAGTGTGAGATCGGGAGTGGCATCCAGCGCGGCCGACAGGTGGCTGAGCCACGGCCGGGGCGAGATCTTGCCGGCCTGAAGCGCATCGAGGGCCTGGAAGGCGCTGCGCAGGTCGTCCAGCGGGGCGGGCAGCGTCGGCAGGGCGGCCTGGAGTTGGGTGAGATTTTGTTGCGTCGACGCGGCCTCGTGTCGAAGCTGCGCCGTGGTGGCCTCGACTGACGCGGTGTCGAACCAGAGCTTGCCGGCAAAAAGCAGTGTGCCGGCAAACAGTGCGACACCTGCGCCAAGAATGGCTTGGCGCGCCTGCCAGACGCGGAAAAACCGCCGCTCATTGGCGGGTGCCAGCTGCAGCAGACCACTTTCGCGAGCAATCCAGTGCAGCAGCAAAGGCATGGCGTCACTGCCGCTGACCGCTGCCTTCAGGCCGATTTTGTGGCTCAGTTCGGCGATATCGGCGCGGTGATAGATGCGCTCTTCCGAGGTGTTCAGGAGCGGCGCCAGGTGGGCGTAGGCGTCGCTGTCGCTGAGTATGTAAACCGGCAGCTGCGCATTGCGCGCCAGCATGCGCTGGCTGATCAGGTAGGAGTGGGTCTTGAGGATCTCTCCGGCACAGCGGGCTGCAGTGTCGGGGTTGATGGCGTTCAGATTGGGGGCGAGTCGGCTGAAGCGCAAATGGCCTTGGTCGACAAAGGTCTGGCGCATGCCGCCGGGGGCGTAGGTGACCAGCAGGCAGCGCTCGGCCGGGGCGGCGAGGCGCTGGATAAGGCTGTCAATGAGCAGGGCGACGGAATGGATGCCGGTCAGTGGCGCATTGACCGCGCGCAGCACCTCGAGCCAGGGCTCGACAATCGCTGGCCGGGTCAGCGCCACAAACAGAAAGCGTTCGTCGCGGCGTCGTCCGCTGCGATCGATTCCGCGGGAAAGCGCGCCGCTGAACGGGGTGCCGAAGAAGGTCTGGCTCCGCTTGCGTTCGAGCATGGCGGCGCGATCCGGCCCGCGTACGCTGGGCAGCGTGTCGGCGTGAAAGCCTTCTTCGACCACGTCGACCAGCAAGGTGTAGAGCCCCGATCCGACCCTTCGCACAGCATCGGCAAAGGCCTTGATGCCCTCGTCGTCGGCCGTGTAGCGGCCGGTCGGCACAACACTGCCCTGTTGCCAGCGGAAGCTGTGCAGGGCGTTGGCGTCGAGATAGAGCAGGTGGCGAGTGGGCATGGGCTATATGGGCAGCCGGGTGATGATGTCGTAGACCGGCCCCAGCACGGCCATCATGATGCCGAGCAGGATCGCACCGAGCACGATCATCAGCAAGGGTTCAATGATCGCTTGCAGGCGGTCGACGGCCTCGCGGACGTCGCGGTCGTAGAAGTAATTGACGTTGGCCAGCGCCGTGTCGAGCGCGCCGGTGTTTTCACCCACGCGCAGCATGCGCACCACCAGCGGCGGGAAAAGCGGCGTAGCGGCAAAGGCGCTGGAGACGCTGTGACCTTCGGCGATGCGGTCGCGCACGCGGCTCAGGGCATCGGCGACCAGAGTGTTGCCGGCGACGGTTTCGGCCGATTTGAGCGCGCTGACGATGGGGATGCCGGCACCGTACATCATGGAGAACAGGCCGGCAAAGCGGGCGAGGATGATCTTGCTGCGGATGGGGCCGATCAGCGGCAGGGCGAGCATCAAGCCGTCCCAGTTGCGTCGGGCCGAGGGGCTGCGGAGGATGATCAGCCGCAGGCCGGTGGCCGTGGCGGCAACGACCATCAGCAGCAACCACCACCAGTCGGCGAGCAGCTCGGAGGCGCCGATCAGCAGGCGGGTCTGCAGAGGCAGGGTCTGTCCGGCGAGGCGAAACAGGCTGCCCAGTTGTGGCACCAGAAAGAGCAGTGCGACGGCCAGTGCGGCGAGAATGATGGAGGACACGATGATGGGGTAGATCACCACCCGTCGGCCAAAGGCGGCGAGTTCATCCTCGCGCTTGATGCTTTCCATGATTTCGCGCAGCACGCGCGGCAGTTGCCCCGAGGTTTCGCCGGCGCGCAGCAGGGCACAGAACACGGTGTCGAAGACCTGGGGATAGTCCTCTGCGGCATCGGAGAGGTTGCGACCGCCCTCAATGCTCTCGACCAGTCCGGCGACGATCTCGCGGAAGCGGGCGTGCTCGGTGGAGTCGCGCAGGTCGGCCAGACCTTCGAGAATCGGCACGCCGGCCCGGGTCAGCTGCTCGAGATGGAAACAGAAGTTGATCAGTTCGCGGCGGGGGATGTGGGGGGTGTGCCAGGCATGCGGCCCTTTGCGCGCGTTGCCGTTGATGAAGTCCAGGTCCATGCGCTTGAGGCGCATTTCCAGATCCACCAGGTTCGCTGCGTCCATTTCGCCGCGCACTTGGCGCCCGTCCGGGGTGATCGCTTTATAGGCGAACATCACCATCGGCGCCGCCTGCTCAGGCCATCCGCTCGGTCAGATCGACCACGCGGGCAAGTTCATCGAGCGAGGTGACGCCGTCAAGCACGCGGCGGATGCCGTCTTCGGCCAATGCGCGAAAGCCCTTGGCGCGCGCGGCGTTGCGGATCTCGCGAATGCTGGCACGGCGCGCGACCAGGTCGTCCATGTCGCTGTCCATGCGTACCAGCTCCATGATGGCGGTGCGCCCGCGATAGCCCTGAAATTCGCAGTGGGCGCAGCCCTTGGCGCGATAGAGCGTGGGCATGTTGCGCTCTTGTGCGTGGCTGATCAGCCGGCTCTCCCAGGCTTCGGGGGCGTAGGCTTCGCGGCAATGAGGGCACAGCTTGCGCACCAGACGCTGCGCCACGATGCCAATGATGTTGCCCGCCAGCAGCTCGGGCGAGATGCCCACGTCCATCAGGCGGGCGACGGCGCCGATCGCCGAATTGGTGTGCAGGGTGGAATACACCTGATGACCGGTCATGGCGGCGCGGAAGGCCATCTTCGCGGTGTCGCTGTCGCGGATTTCGCCCACCAGAATGATGTCCGGGTCCTGGCGCAGCATGGCGCGGATGCCGTCGGCAAAGTCGAGTTTGACCGCTTCGGACACCGACGTCTGCCGGATCATTCCCATCGGGTATTCGACCGGGTCTTCGAGGGTCATGATGTTGACCCCCTCTGCGTTGATGTGACTGAGGATCGAATACAAGGTGGTGGTCTTGCCGCTGCCCGTGGGGCCGGTGACCAGGATCAGCCCCTCAGGGCGCGCGATCATCAGTTTGAGCAAGTCGAGCTGCGCGTCTGACAGGCCGAGGCCGTCGAGCGGCACGATGCCTTTATGCCGGTCGAGCACGCGCAGGACAATGTTTTCGCCGTGGATGGTCGGCTGCACCGACACCCGGAAATCCACCGGGCGGCCGCTGATGTTGAGCGAGATGCGCCCATCCTGCGGGGCCCGTGTTTCGGCAATATTGAGGCCGGCCATCACCTTGACCCGCACTGCCATGGCGGCCCAGTAGGACTTGTGCAGCGAGCGCACCTGACGCAGCAGACCGTCGATGCGGTAGCGGATGCGCAAAAAGGCCGCTTCGGGCTCGAAGTGGATGTCCGAGGCGTCGCGCTTGACGGCGTTGGCCAGCAGCGCGTCGATCAGGCGAACCACCGGCTGGCTGTATTCGTCGGTGGTGGCCGCCAATGAGCGGACGTCGATCTCGCCGGTTTCGATTTCGTGCAGGATGCCGTCAATCGACAGTTGATGGCCGTAGTACTGGTCGATTGCGCGGGCGATCTCCGAGTCGCCGGCGAGCAGCGTGTCGATGCTGATGTCTTCGGCGAGCAAGCCGCGCAGGGTGTCCAGCGCCACTACGTCGTTGATGTCGCCGATGGCGACGGTCAGACGGTTTTCGGCGGCGTTGAAGTGCAGCGGCAGCATGCGGTGGCGCTTGGCCAGGTCTTGCGGCACGAGCGCCAGCGCGTCGGGGTCGGCAATGGTGTTGGCCAGATCAACGCTTTGTTTGCCCAGGCTCTCCGAGAGGGCGTCCCGCAGGGCGGCTTCGGAAACAAAGCCCAGCTCGATCAGCAAGCGCCCGAGCGGATGGTCAACGCGGGACTGCTCCTGCAAGGCAATGCGCAGCTGGTCTTCGCTGATCAGCCCGGTGGCGATCAGCGTCTGACCAAGCGGTGCGCGGCCCTGGGCTTGGGGAGCGTTCATTGCAGCGCCTCGGCGAGGGCGTCACGGCGGGCGCGCACAGGCGCCGGGTCGAACACCGTGGGCCGATCCCGGCCGGCGTCGAGCGCGCGGCTGTAGTAGTCCATGGCCAGCCGGCGCTCGCCGAGCTGGTCCAGGCTGACGGCGAGGTTGAACAGGTAGTCCGGGCTGTCCGGGTTCAGTGCGTGGGCCTGAAAATAGGCTTGCTGCGCTTCGGCCCAACGGCCTTGTTCGGCCAGCACATTGCCCAGCGAAAACGCCGCGCCCGCGGATTCGGGCTGATTGGCAAGTGCCTGGCGCAGACTGGCTTCGCGGTCTTCGGCCGGTCGCTGGCCGGCAGCGCTCAGTCCGGCGATGGCATTGGCGTTGTTGGGGTCGGCCGCCAGTGCCCGTCGAAACCATTGCGCGGCGCGAACGGGTTGATTCTGGTGCAGAGCGATGGCGCCCAGGCCGTTGAGGGCGTCGGTGCTGTTCGGGTCTTGCTTCAGATAGTTCTGGTAGTGCCGCTGTGCGGTGGCCAGATCGCCTGCGGCGTAGGCCGCGTAGGCGCTGGATAGATTTGCGGGTACGGCGGGCGTGGCAGCTTGTGTACGACGAAACTGCGGTGTCGTGGCACTGTCGGGTGCTGCGGCCTGGGGGGGCGCTGAGGCGGCGCCCAGGGCGCCGCGCTGCGGCTGACGAACAGGGGCGGCTGCGACTGCGACAGGGCTTGCGACAGGCGCTGCCACTACCGGCGCGGGGGCCACGGGTGGGGGTGTCGGCGCGATGGCGAGGGCCGCCGGCGGTGGCGTTCGAGCAGCCATGGGCGGTGGCGCGGGCCGGGCACTGGGCCATTGCCACCACACATAGCCGACGATGCAAAGTGCGGCGAGCAGGCCGATGCCGCCGATCCAGCGCAAGTGCGTGTGCTCGTGGCTGGCTTGCTTGACGGCAAAGAGATTGGCCGCGGCAGCGCGTTCGGTGTTGGCTTTTGCGTCGGCCGGCGCGGGGTCGGGCAGGGCGATCGGCGCGATGGGTTCGAGGCTGAGTTCGTCGATCGTCGCTTGCGCGTCGGGGTCGCGCGTCTGGGCGCGATCCTGTTCCGCCTTGCGCAGGGCGTCGATCAGCAGGCTCATGGACGCTGGGGCAGCGTGACGGCCGGTTCGCTGTCGAAGTTGCGATTGCCGGGCACCGGGTTGCGGGCGAAGAAGCTGGCGTCGGGCAGGTGCTCGGCCAGATTGCTGGGCAGCGGGCCGTCACCGACCATGATCGGGCGCAGGAAGATCACCAGCTCGGTTTTTTGTGTGGCGTTGTCACGCGAGGTGAAGATTTCGCCCAGCAAGGGCACTTCGCCGACCAGCGGAATGCGACCGGTCTTGTAGTCGATGCGGTCTTCCATCAGGCCGCCCAGCACCGCGACCTGACCGCTGCGCAGACGCAGCACGGACTCGATTTCGCGGGTACGGATCTGCGGGACCAAGTTCTTGATGTTGGCGGCCGCCAGATTGGGATTGGGGTCTTCTTTCAGGTCCGAGATGCTGGAGATGGTCGGGCGCACGTTGAGCGTGATCTCGCCGGTGTCGGACACCTGCGGGGTGATCGACATCACCAGGCCGACCGACACCGATTGCGGCGTGGTGGTGAAGGTGGTGCGGCTGTCGACGTTGGCGGTGGAGACGGTTTCGGCCTTGACGTTGAAGTACACGAATTCGTCGACCACCTTGAGCATGGCGGTCTGGTTGTTCAACACCGACAGTCGCGGGCTGGACAAGACCTTGACCGTGCCGAAGGCTTCGAGCAGGTCGATATCGATGGACAGGTTGTTGCTCAGATAGGTGACCGAGAACGGCGTGGTGGAGCTGCCGACATTGCTGCCCAGACTGGGGGCATTGAAGCCGAAGTTGGTGCCGCCCAGGTGCGACCAGTCGATGCCTTGCTGATAGCCGTCGTTGAGCGAGACCTCGACGATGGTTGCTTCGATCATGACCTGGCGTCGGGCGGAGGCGGCCACGCGGTCGATGAAGTCGCGGACGCGGGCGTGCTGGCGCGCGGTGGCGCGGGCGTTGATGACGCCGGTTTCGCGGTTGATGATGACGGACGCGGCTTCGCGGAAACCCCCCGGTGTATCGCCCTCTTTGGCGGCGGGCGTGGGTGGAACGACTTTGTCGGTTTCCTTGAGCAGGTCTTGAATATTCTTTTCGATCGACGCCCAGAACTGGTTGAGTGAGGTGTTTTCGATCCGGATGCTGGAGATGTTGCCGCCGCCCTGCGGCGTGCCGCTGGCCGTGCCGGACTGGGTGGCGATCTGGGTGTTGGTGGCGACCGTGCCGGTGACCGCGCGGCTGATGTTGACGTAATCGATCTTGTAGGCGCGCAGGAAGGGCGTGTCGGGCATGACGACCAGGTTGGGACCGTTCTGTTCGTAGCGCATGTCGACCTGATGGCTGATGCGTTCAAGCAATTGCGGCAAGGTCTGGTTAATGGCGTTGAGCGTAACCCGGCCGGTCAGGCCGCCGTGGACGTCGACATTGAGTTTGGCGTCTCGCGCCAGGGCGAACAGCAGTTCGCGTACTTCAACGTCGCGCACAACGACTGAGTAAGTGTCTGCTTTGACGGCGGGCTTTGGCGGCGGCAGCGTAAAGCTACGCTGAACCGGGGCCGGGATCGGCGCGGCGATGGGAGTGACTGCTGCCTGGACATCGTCTGTCTTGAGATGGCCTCGCGGCGTCGCCGGCTTGGGAGCCTGCGCGCACGCGGCAAGCAGAATGGGCAGAAACAGGGCCAGCGCGGTGCGTGTTTTCATTCAGGTGCCGTCGTGGATAGCCTGCTCATGTTAAACGTTTGTGCTTGAACTTCAATCCCTTCGTGCGCTAATGAAACAATCGTTTGGCATTAACGCAAGCGCCGGGCCTGGCGAATGTAGGCATTGCCGCGATAGCTCGGGGGGAGCGCTCGCAGCGCCGCCATGGCGTCTTGCTCGGTGGCGTAGCTGCCCATGATGACGCCGACCCGGTGGCGGTCGCCGAGCTGTGCGCTGTAGATGCGAATCCGCTCCGAGGGCAGGGCGCCATGCGCAGACTCGAGCTGCCGTTCCAGATAGCTGTAGTCGAGATTGGTGTTGGTGTGGAGCTGGATGAACCATTGTTCGTCGGGGGCGCTGGCCATCCAGCTGGCCTGGTCGGCCAGCGCGGCTTGGGCAAGCGGGCCGAATTCCGGTGTCGCGCCGTCTGGGTTGGGTGCGGGCCCGGGTGTGGATGTGAGCACTGGCGGCGGTGGTGGTGCAGCGGCCATGCTCGGGCGCTCGGCGATCATTGCCAGTGTGACAGGGGGCTCTGCGGCGGGCGGTGTTTGCGCCGGGGGAGACATTTTTGGCGCCGGCGCGGGAGCGGCCGGGGGCATGGCCTCGGTGCGTTTGGGCGGGTTTTCCGGCGGTGCAACGGGGGTTTGGGCGCGTGTGTCCGCCACGGTCTGAGGCTCAAGGGCAGGTGCCGGGGGCTGCGTTGCGGGCTTGGCGGTTTTCTTGGGCGGCGGTGCGGGTGTTTCGGCAGGCGCAGGCGCTGAGGCAACCACGGGCGCGGGCGCGACGATTTCAGCGGGCGCAGCGACCGGTGCTGTGGGCTCGGCTGGCGCGATGCTTGCAACCGGGGGGCTCAAGGGCGCGGTCGGCGCCGTGTCGTTCAGCCAGCGGGGAATGACGACGGCGGCAAGCGCGCCGGCTGCGGCAGCGGTGAGTAGCGGCCAGATGGCGCGGCGCTTCGGTGGCGACGCGTATTCGGCATCCTGCGCGGCGGCGGTGACATGGCTGGGCGCAATGACGTGGCGATTCTGGCTGAAGGCGGCGAGCAGGGATTTGTCGGCCAGCACGTTCACCCGGCGCGTCAGACCGGCCGCGATGCGGGCGATCTGGCGGGCCGCGGCGGGACTGAATACGGCCGGGCCGCGGTAGCCGGCTGCATGCATGCGGAAGTCGAGATAGGCGGCGACTTCGTCCGGCGCCAGGGGGCTGAGCCGGAAGTGATGGGTGATGCGGTCCTTGAGCGGGCGCATGTCGCGGGTGGCGAGCAGGGTGTCGAGCTCGGGCTGGCCGAACAGCACCAGCTGCAGCAGCTTGTGGCGTCCTGTCTCGAGGTTGGAGAGCAGGCGGATCTGTTCGAGCGAGGCCGGCGGCATGGCGTGGGCTTCGTCGATGAGCACCACGACGCGGCGGCCGTCGCCGTGGCGGCGGACGAGGTCGTCCTGCACCGCGCCGAGCAGCGCGCCGGCACGGTCGCTGCCCAGCGACAGGCCAAGCTCGGTGGCAATGGCCTGCAGCAGCGCGTCCGGGGCAAGGCTGGGGTTGGCCAGATAGACGGTGTCGACGGTGTCGGGCAGGCGCTCGATCAGCACCCGGCAGACCATGGTCTTGCCCGCGCCGACCTCGCCGCTGACCTTGACGATGCCTTCGTCGTGCGAGACGGCATAGACCAGGGCGTCGACCGTCGCGCCGCGCTGGGCACCGGTGAAGAAGAAGTCGGTGAGTGGTGTGAGGCGGAAAGGGGCTTCGCGCAGTCCGTAGTGGTCGAGATACATGGCGGATCGCTTACTGAACGACGGTGCCCTGCGGCCGGGGCAGGCCGAGGGTATCCATGCGGTTGTACAAAGTGGTGCGATTGATGCCCAGCAGGCGGGCGGCTTTGCTGACATTGCCATCGGCCATGCGCAGGGCGGCTTCGACATAGGCGCGCTCCTGTTCGCGCAAGGCCTCGTCGAGGCTGAAGTCGTCGCGGGTTTCGAGCTGACGCATGGCCTCGGCAAGAATGGTGTCGAAGTCGCTGGTGAGCGGCGCGGCCTTGGCTGCCGTGTTGTCGTGCGGGCTTTGGTCGAGTTCGTCGGCCAGCAGCGTCGGCGTGACAGTGGTGCCGGGGTGCTTGGTCTGCAGGCGGATGACGATGTTTTTCAGCTCGCGCACATTGCCGGGAAAGCTGTAGTCCAGCCATAGCGTGCGCGCCGCTTCGTTGAGCGTAAAGGCGGGCTGCCGGGTTTGTGCGGCGAAGCGTGCGCGAAAATGGTCTAGCAGGAGCAGGCGGTCGCGGCCCAGCTCGCGCAGCGGTGGCACGCGCAGCGTAAATACGCTGAGCCGGTGATAGAGGTCGGCGCGGAAGCGGCCGGCGTGGACTTCGGCGCGCAGGTCGCGATTGGTGGCGGCCAGCACGCGTGCGCGGCTGAAGCGCGGTTGGGTTTCGCCAACGCGCTGGAACTCGCCGTTTTCAAGCACGCGCAGCAGCTTGGGCTGGAGCTCAAGCGGGAGTTCGCCGATCTCGTCGAGCAACAGGCAGCCGTCACCGGCCTCTTCAAAATAGCCCGCGCGCTGACCGGCTGCGCCGGTGAACGCGCCACGGGCGTGTCCGAACAGCGCGGCTTCGATCAAGGTGGGGGCGATGGCCGCGCAGTTGAGCGTGAGGAAGGGTTTTTCACGGCGGCTGCTGGCGGCGTGGAGCTGTTTGGCGACACGCTCTTTGCCCGCGCCGGATTCGCCTTCGATCAGGATCGGGAAGGGGGCATCGGCAAATTGCTGGATACGGTCGAGCACGGTGTGGATGGCCGGACTGTAGCCGATCAGGCCTTCGTCGGTGGTTCGGGCGCCGGGCGCTTCGCCGGCGTCGAGCGCGTCGCGCAGAATCTTGTGCAAATACGCCGGATCGGCCGGTTTGGCGACGAATTCGAGCGCACCCAGGGTGCGGGCGTGGCGGGCATTGCCATCGTCGCTTTGGCCCGAGAGGACGATGATCTGCATCTGCGGGGCATGGGCGAGCAGGTCGCCGATGAGCGCGAAGCCTTCGTCAGCGCGGTGCGGCACCGGCGGCAGCCCCAGATCGACCAAGGCCAGCGGCGGCGGTGCCGGCAGCGCGCGCACCAGATCGATGGCCTGGCGGCGTGTGGGCGCGGTGTGGATGTGAAAGTCCGACGCCAGCAAGGCGCTGAGCGTTTCGACGATGAGCGCATCGTCGTCAACGATAAGCAGGGCGGGCAGTTGCGGCATGGGTTCTGGGCTTCCGGGGCAAGGGCATCGGACAGCTCAGTGTAGCGGAATCGACACACTGTGGTCGTGATGCACTGCCGCATCTTGACGGCATAGGGGTAAGGCTCTGATAGAATGCCGCTTTTTCAACGGATGCAGAGCGTTTCGTGGCAAATAGCGGGCAAGAAGCGCTGGTCGATCTGCGGCAGGTGCGATTCGCTTACGGCGAGCGCGAAATTCTGTCGGGCATTGATCTGACCGTACATCGCGGGCAAGTGGTGGCCATCATGGGCGGCAGCGGCTGTGGCAAGACCACGCTGTTGCGCATGATCGGCGGCCAGCTCAAGGCGTCGGCGGGGACGGTGCAGGTCGCCGGCCAGGATATCGGCACACTGAACACGGCGCAGTTGTATGCGCTGCGTCGACGCATGGGCATGCTGTTCCAGTTCGGCGCTTTGTTTACCGATATGTCGGTGTTCGACAACGTGGCTTTTCCGCTGCGCGAACACGCGCGCCTGCCCGAAGCGATGTTGCGCGATCTGGTGTTGATGAAGCTGCAGGCGGTCGGGCTGCGCGGTGGCCATGCCCTGATGCCTTCGGAGCTGTCCGGTGGCATGGCGCGGCGCGTGGCGCTGGCGCGGGCGATCGCGCTGGACCCGATGCTGATCATGTACGACGAGCCCTTTGCGGGTCTCGATCCGATCTCGCTGGGCGTGGTCGGTCAGCTGATCCGCCGTCTCAACGATGCCCTGGGTGCGGCCTCGATCATGGTGACGCACGATGTGTCGGAGTCCTTGTCGATTGTCGATTACGTCTATTTTGTGTCGGATGGGCGCATTGTGGCCAAGGGTACGCCCGACGAGATTCGCGCCTCCAAGGATGACTTCGTACATCAGTTCGTGCATGCCGAGCCCGACGGGCCGGTGCCTTTTCACATGAAGGCGGCGCCGATTGGCGAAATGCTGATGGGCGAGGTGAAGCGATGATCCGCAAGCTGGGCGCGATGGTCATCGATGGTGTGTGGCGGCTGGGTTTTGCCTCGCGCTTTATGTTCTTGCTGCTGCGCTACTCAGGGCAGTCCTTTCTCCGCCTGCACCTGACCTTGCGCGAGATCTATTTCAGCGGCGTGTTGTCGCTGCTGATCATTCTGGTGTCGGGCTTGTTTGTCGGCCTGGTGCTGGGCTTGCAGGGCTATGAAACGCTGCAGCGCTATGGCTCGAGCGAAGCGCTCGGGGTTCTGGTGGCGTTGTCGCTGACCCGTGAGCTCGGGCCGGTGGTGGCGGGCTTGCTGTTTGCCAGTCGGGCCGGTTCGGCCGTGACGGCCGAGATCGGGCTGATGAAGGTCACCGAGCAGCTCAAGGCGATGGACATGATGGCGGTCAATCCGATCGCCCGTGTGGCAGCGCCGCGCTTCTGGGGCGGTGTGATTTCGATGCCGATCCTGGCCGCGCTGTTTTCCGCCATGGGCATCCTTGGCGGCTGGCTGATCGGCGTGGCCTTCATCGGTGTGGATGACGGCGCCTTCTGGTCGCAGATGCAGGCGGCGGTGGACATTCGCTACGACATCATCAATGGTGTCATCAAGAGTTTTGTATTCGGTATCGCGGTGTCTCTGATTGCCGTTTTCGAGGGCTACGACTGCGTACCCACGGCCGAAGGCGTTTCGCGGGCCATTACCCGCACTGTGGTGAGTTCGGCGCTGGCGATTCTGGCGCTGGATTTTGTACTGACATCTTTCATGTTCCGGGGCTAGTCATGAGCCGCTCAACCATCGACCTGTGGGTCGGTATCTTTGTCCTGATGGGCTGTGCCGCCATTTTGTTTCTGGCGCTCAAGGTGGGCAATTTGTCCGCGTCGAGTTTTGCCGAGAACTATACGATCGAGGCCAACTTCAGCAATATCGGCGGCCTCAAGGTCCGCGCGCCTGTCAAGGTGGCCGGCGTGGTGGTCGGGCGGGTATCCGACATCCGCTACGACAACGAACGCTTCGAGGCCGTGGTCAGTCTGACGCTTGAGAGCCGTTACAGCTTTCCGCGCGACACCATTGGCGAGATCCTGACCTCCGGCCTGCTCGGTGAGCAGTACATCGGTCTGGAGCCCGGCGGTGACGAACGTGTACTAAAAGCAGGCGATTCGCTCAAGATTACGCAGTCAGCGGTCGTTCTAGAGAAACTGATTGGTCAGTTTCTGTTCAATAAAGCGGCCGAGGCGCCGCAGCAGTGAATTCGGGTGAGCGCATGACACTATCTAAAACGCTACGACAGCCGCTGTTTGCGCTGGTGGGCGCGCTGGTTCTTGGAGGCTGTGCCTCCACCGGCGACGATCCGCGCGATCCGTGGGAAGGCTACAACCGGGCCATGTACTCGTTCAACGAGGGCGTGGACAAGGCCGTGTTCAAGCCGCTGGCGATTGGCTACGACGAAGTCGCACCGCTGCCGGTCAAAGTCACGATCGGAAATTTCTTCGGCAACATCGAAGACATCTGGACGGGCGTCAACAACCTGCTGCAAGGCAAGGGCGGTGAGGGCGCGTCGGATTTCGGCCGTGTGTTGATCAACTCGACGCTGGGCATTTTTGGGGTGTTTGATATCGCCACCGAAATGGGCATCGAGAAGCACGACGAGGATCTCGGGCAAACCCTGGCGGTTTGGGGTGTGGGCGACGGGCCGTACTTCGTGGTGCCGTTCTTCGGCCCGCGTACGCTGCGCGACGCCGCCGCGCTGCCGGCCGATCTGTATGGCAACAGCTGGGCTCAGCCTGCCGACATCGCCGCACGCAACTCGGTGACAGGCCTGAAAATGGTGCATACCCGCGCCTCTTTGCTGGGGGCCGACCGTGCCGCCTCGCAGGGTAGCCTCGACAAATACGTCTATATCCGCGATTTCTATCTGCAGCAGCGCCGCTACGAAGTCCATGACGGCAGTCCGCCGCGTGAGCGTTTTGACGATGCCCGCGCGCCGGCGACCGAACAGCACGCGATCCATGCCACCGAAGCCGATGGCGTGGCAGCCGGCGCGATGCGCCTGGAGTTGGCGGGGCTGACGGGAAGCCGCCCCTGATTTAGCAACATAAGACTTGAGTGAGATGAAGATGTTTGGACGTAACACCCTGATGGCGGGCTTGATCTGCCTGGCGAGCATGACTGCGTGGGCGGCACCGTCGCCGGACGCCCTGGTGCGCACCGTGATGGAAGATGTGCTCG
This sequence comes from Nitrogeniibacter sp., assembly GCA_041600915.1. GTDB lineage: Bacteria > Pseudomonadota > Gammaproteobacteria > Burkholderiales > Rhodocyclaceae > Nitrogeniibacter. The sequence goes on along the minus strand of JBFIJC010000045.1, from coordinate 2,767 downwards.
AAATCGTGCGTACGGACGAGGCCATTCAGGCGGGAGATGCCTCGCGCGCCGCCGGTCTGGTCGACGAAAAGCTGTTGCCGCATTTTGATTTCCGCATCATGACCTCGCTGGCAGTCGGTCGCGATTGGCGCCAGGCATCTCCGGCGCAGCGCGCCCGTCTGATTGAAGCCTTCCGCACATTGCTGGTGCGTACCTACTCCAATGCCCTGACCCAGTATCGCGATCAGCAGATCGATTTCAAACCCCTGCGCGCCAAAGCCAGCGACACCGATGTGATGGTGCGCACCGAAGTGCGTCAGGCGGGTGCCAAGCCGATCGAGATCGATTACGCGCTGGAAAAGCAGGGCGACAGCTGGAAGGTCTATGACGTGGTCGTCGCGGGCGTGTCGCTGGTCACCAATTACCGCGGCTCCTTCGGCAACGAAATTCGCAGTGGCGGCATCGACGGCCTGATCAAGGCGCTGGAATCCAAGAATGCCGGTTTGGCCGGCAACACGAAGTGAGTGAGACCGCAGCGCCGTCGTGCTGGCAGCCGACTGCCGCGCTGACGCTCGAGACTGCCGCCGAAATGCGTGAAGAGGCGCGTCGTCAGTTGACCGGCGAGTCGCTTCGGATCGACCTTTCTGGCGTGACCCAGGCCGATTCGGCCTGTCTCGCGCTCTTGCTTGATGTGATTCGCGAGGCGGCCGGGCGGGGGCAGACGATCGACATCGTCGGCATGCCTGAGGGGCTGCAGAGTCTGGCCGATTTGTATGGCGTCACCGAGTTGCTGCCGACGGCCGAATCGACCGCCGCATGAGCGTCGCCGCGATTCGTATTGCCGGTGTGCGCAAGCACTACGGCCAGCTCAAAGCGCTGGACGGAATTGATCTTGAGGTTCAGCAGGGCGAGTTTTTCGGTCTGCTCGGCCCCAACGGCGCCGGCAAAACCACACTGATTTCGGCCCTGGCCGGGCTCACGCGCGTCGATGAGGGCGAGTTGGCCGTGATGGGCCACGATGTTGTCGCCGACTACCGCGAGGCACGTCGCAAGCTGGGCGTGGTGCCGCAGGAGCTGGTGTTTGACCCCTTCTTTTCGGTGCGCGAAGCGCTGCGCCTGCAGTCGGGCTATTTCGGCATTCGCCGCAACGACACCTGGATTGATGAAATCCTCGCCAGTCTCGACCTGACCCACAAGGCCGACGCCAACATGCGCATGCTCTCGGGCGGCATGAAGCGGCGGGTGCTGGTGGCGCAGGCGTTGGTGCATCGGCCGCCGGTGATTGTGCTCGATGAGCCGACCGCCGGTGTCGATGTCGAATTGCGCCAGGGCCTGTGGCAGTTCATCCGCCGGCTCAATCGCGATGGCCACACCATCGTGCTGACCACGCACTACCTCGAAGAAGCGCAGACCCTGTGCAACCGCATTGCCATGCTCAAGGCGGGCCGGGTGGTTGCGCTCGACACCACCGACAATCTGCTCAAACGCTTCGCCTCGCGCGCTTTGCGCGTGCGCCTGAGCGCACCGATCGGCCTGGACTTTCTCCCCGGTGCCCGCGATGCCGGGCATGGCTGGGTGGAGATTCCTTTCGAGTCCTATGGCGAGGTCGAAGACATGCTCTCGCGCATCCGCCTGACCGGTGGGCAGGTGGACGACATGGTGCTCGGCGAGCCCGATCTGGAAAAGGTGTTCATGGGAGTCATGCATGAAGCCTGAAACCCTCCGCTTCGCCGGTTTTCGTACCCTGCTCTACAAAGAAGTGCTGCGTTTCTGGAAGGTGTCCTTCCAGACCGTGGGTGCGCCGGTCCTCACGGCGGTGCTGTATCTACTGATTTTTTCGCATGTGCTCGACCGTCATGTCACGGTCTACGGCGACGTGCCCTACACCGTCTTTCTGGTGCCGGGCCTGGTGATGATGTCGGTATTGCAGAACGCCTTTGCCAACACTTCTTCGTCGCTTATCCAGAGCAAGATCACCGGCAACATCGTGTTCATGTTGTTGCCGCCGATCAGCTATCGCGAGTTCTTTGCGGCCTATGTGCTGGCCGCGATCATTCGGGGCGCGTTTGTCGGTACGGGGGTGATTCTGATATCGCTGCTGATGGTGTCGCTGCCGGTGGTGGCGCCGGGCTGGATCATTGCCTTCGCGCTGCTGGGCGGCGCGATTCTGGGCTCTTTTGGCATGATCGCCGGCATCTGGGCCGACAAGTTCGACCAGCTCTCGGCCTTTCAGAATTTTCTGATCATGCCGCTGACCATGCTCTCCGGCGTGTTCTACTCGATCCACTCCTTGCCGCCCGTCTGGCAGACGGTGTCGCATCTGAATCCGTTTTTCTACATGATTGACGGTTTCCGCTATGGCTTCTTCGGCCAGTCCGATGTGTCGCCCTGGATGAGCCTGGGCGTTGTCTCGGTCTGTTTCGCGGTGCTGGCCATCCTTACCCTGTCGATGCTCGCGCGCGGCTACAAGTTGCGCGCCTGAGCGCGCGATGCCTTACCATTCGCGATCTGATCGATCGCAGCAGGAAGTACACACCTATGTTTGAAGCTACCGAAATTACCCGCCTGATCCAGCAAGGCTTGCCCACCGAATACGTTCTGGTCCAGGGCGACGACGGCGTTCACTTCACTGGCGTCGTGGTCAGTGCCGAGTTTGCCGGCAAGCCGAAAGTGCGCCAGCACCAGGCGGTCTACGCCACGCTCGGGCCTTTGATGGGCAATGAAATTCACGCCCTCGCGCTGCAGACCTACACGCCCGAGCAGTGGGCGACGGTGCGTCAGGAACTGG
>JBFIJC010000044.1:0-18529 GCA_041600915.1 Nitrogeniibacter sp. | reverse complement strand
TGACTGACTATTCACCCGGATAACCGACTCGTAGCTGCGCCCCAGATCGGCCGGATCGACCGGCAAATAGGGCACGGCCCAAGGCGCATCGGGCTGCTGCACGGCCAGGCCTTTCTTGATGGCGTCCTGGTGCGAGCCCGAAAAGGCGGTGAACACCAGATCGCCCACATAGGGGTGGCGCGGGTGGATCGGCAACTGTGTGCAATGTTCAACCGTGCGGGCAATTTCATTGATGCGCGAGAAGTCGAGACCCGGGTGCACGCCCTGGCTGTAGAGATTGAGCGCCAGCGTCACCAAATCGACATTGCCGGTGCGCTCGCCATTGCCAAACAGACAACCCTCAACGCGATCGGCGCCGGCCATCACCGCCAGTTCGGCCGCCGCCACGGCGGTGCCGCGGTCATTGTGCGGATGCACCGACAACACGACGGCGTCGCGCCGGTCGAGATGACGACTCATCCATTCGATCTGATCGGCGTAGACATTCGGCGTACTCATCTCCACCGTGGCCGGCAAATTGATGATGCACGGCCGCTCGGGCGTCGGCGCCCATTCGGCGATCACGGCATTGCACACCTCGACCGCAAAGGCGATCTCGGTGCCGGTGAATACCTCCGGGCTGTACTGAAAGACAAACTCGGTGTCGGGCTGCGTCGCGGCCAGGTCGCGGATCAGGCGGGCATGCTCGACGGCAATCTGCTTGACGCCGGCGCAGTCCTGATCAAACACGATGCGACGGAAGTTCGGCGCCGTGGCGTTGTAGAAATGGATGATCGCCCGACGCGCGCCACGCACCGATTCAAAGGTCCGGCGGATCAGCGGCTCGCGCGCCTGGGTGAGCACCTCGATGGTCACATCGTCCGGCACCTCACCCGAGTCGACCAACGAGCGCACAAAGTCGAAATCGGTCTGGCTCGCCGACGGGAAACCCACCTCGATTTCCTTGAAGCCGATCGCGACCAGCATCTTGAACATGCGCAGCTTGCGCTCGGCATTCATCGGCTCGAACAAGGCCTGGTTGCCATCGCGCAAGTCGGTGCTCATCCAGATCGGCGGACGCGTCAGGGTCGCGTCGGGCCAGGTCCGGTCGCGCAAGGGCTGGCCGTCCGGAAAGGCATTAAAGGCGGGGTATTTTTGACTCGGGTCGTTCAACATCGGAAATCACTCCTCGATTCTTGCAAAGCATTCTTTGAATTCGGGTGGCGGTCGCGGCAACCGGGCGGCCACGGCGTCGTGGCCCGGTCACCGGTCGGCAGTCGCAGAAAAAATCGAGAATTGAGAAGCATGTTCGCTCCGGGGGCGCACAGCGCCAGACAAGGCATCACACCACTCGATGAGCGGCGGCGGGGTCACAACAGGAAGGGGGTATAGGTTAGCTGCGCGGGGTGCGCAGCAGCAGACCCAGACCGCAGAGCGCGGTATGGCAGGCGACCATCGGGGCGATGGCGAAGCGGGTCTGTTGCGAAGTCATGGCTGCAAACTAACGGGCCGGGGCATTGACTGTCAATACCCCGGCGCGCAATCGGGATCAGAGCCCGTTGATACCGGGGTACCAGGCATCGACCAGATCGCCGAGGCGATAGCTCTTCAACACCTTGGCGCCCGACAGCCACTGCTCGATGGCAGCGCGCTGCTCCGCGGTCACGGACCCGCGGCCGGCGCAGCACACAAAGCCGCTGTTGTCGCCACCGCCATAGATCAATCCGGCCGGATCGATGGCTTCGCTGAAGAAAGCCTCATAGAAGGCATCTACCGACGCGTCATCCGCATCTTCGGGAAAGCTCAGGTCGAGATCGAATCCCAGTTCTTTGAACTCACCCACGCACAATTTCTTGCGCAGGCGAGCACTACGCCGCTTACTCATTCGGACAAACTCCAGAAATTACTGACTGCAAAAAAACCGGCTCAGGCCGGCTGTAGCCGAGGCTCGATGCGTGGTTCGCGGATGGGCAGATTGGCCACCGCAGCCAGCGCCGCCAAGGCCATGTCAGCGTACCACATCCACTGGTAGTCGCCGGTCTGGGTAATGGCGATACCGCCCAGCCATGCGCCGAGAAAGCCGCCGATCTGATGACTCAGTAAAGTCATGCCGAACAGGGTCGCCAGATAGCGCGTACCAAACAGCTTGCCGACCACCCCGGCCGTCGGCGGCACGGTGGCCAGCCAGGTAAAGCCCAACCCCACTGCAAAGATGTAGAAAGTCATCTCCGTCTTGGGTGCCAGCAGATACACCCCCACCAGCAGCGCGCGCGACGCATACATCCAGAACAGGATGTACTTGCTGCGATAGCGCTGAACACACCAGCCGGCATACAGGCTGCCCGCAATATTGGCCAGACCGATGATCGCCAGCGACCAGCTCGCCACCTGCGCAGGCAAGCCGCACAGATCCACCTCACCCGGCAGATGGGTGACCAGAAAGGCGATGTGAAAACCGCAGGTGAAGAAACCGGCATGCACCAGCAGGTAGCTGCGATCGGTGAAAGCGTCCCGCAAGGTGGCGCGCATGCCCCGCTCGGGCGGCGGCGCCTCGACCGTGCTCACACTGGCGACCGGCGCCGGTCGTCCGCGCAGGAGTCGCGCCATGGGCAAGGCGGCGAGCGTGATCACGGCCAGCGAATACATCGCCCCCATCCAGCCAAACACGCCAATCAACTTCTGCATCAGCGGGGCAAACACAAACTGGCCGAAGGAGCCGCCCGCGTTGATGACGCCCGACGCCATCCCCCGCCGGTGCGCCGGCAAGCGCTGCGAGGCAGCGCCGATCAGGACGGAAAAACTGCCCGCCCCCGAGCCAGCGGCCATCAAAAACCCGATCGAAAAGATCATGCCGACGCCGGAGTCCATCATCGGCGTCAAGGCCGCGCCCGCGGCCATCAGGATGACACCGGCGGCCAGCGCCCGCCCCGGGCCGTAGCGGTCGGCCACCGCACCGGCCACGGGCTGAATCGCGCCCCACACGAACTGCGCCACTGCCATCGCCAGGCTGATGGTGGTGATGCCGAGTCCAGTGGTGGTGTTGATCGGCGAAACAAACAGGCCGAGCGTCTGGCGCCCGCCCATGGTGATCGCCAGCAAGCCGGCCGCCGCCAGCACCAGGCCCCATTGCCGCATGTCAGGATCGTCGCGCCAGCGCATCTCAGTTGTCCTCGGGCAAGGCCGGTTTCAGGCGCAGCAGCGCGTCTTCCAGCGTCAGATTGAGTTCGGAGATGAAGGCGCGGTCCATCACCGCCTCCAGATCGAGTTGTGCGCGCGCCCACACCTCACGGGCGCGCGTGCGCTGATCGACGCCCTCGGGCGTCAGCGCCAGCAGGCGCTGGCGGGCATCCGGCCCGGGCGTCTGCACCACCCAGCCGGCAGCCACCAGCGGCTTGATCCCGCGGGTCAGCGTGGTGCGATCCATTTCCAGCTTCTCGGCCAGCATCTGCAGCGGCTGCGGGGTGGGCTCGAGATGGACGAGCAGCGAATACTGGGTCAGGCGCAAGCCGACAGTGCGCAGGTAGTGCTCATAGAAAACCGTCACCCGGCGCGTCAGGCGGCGCAAGCGGGCGCCGGTGCAGGCCAGCGGAAGCGGGGGTGAAGTCATGATCAGGCGTCATATAGGTGCATATGCACCTTATAGCGCGAAGCCGCCCATCAGGGCGAGGACAATTTTCAGGTGTTACTGCGCCAGGTGTCCGGCTCGACGCTCACGCAGCCGTGATCGCCGGAGACCGCCAGAATGCCGTCCTGCACGGTAATCTGCCAGGCCGTGGTCCGCACCACGGCCGCAGCCAGCGCTTTGACTTCGGGCTCCGGGAAGGCAATCACCTCAAGCCTGCGCAGCCGCGCCAGCTCGCGCTGCGCGCCCTGCCACCACAGCAAGGAGGACGAACCGGAATAGGGGTGAATCGTCACCTGATCGGCCCGCCCGGCCGACTTGATGATGCGGCGCGCGTCCGGCTGGCCCACATCGATCCAGCGCTCGATCCGGCCGTCCAGACTGGCCAGACACAGATCCGGCTCGTCCGGATCACACAAGGCGCTGGTCATCGACAAGCGCTCATCGGCCTGACGGGCAAAGGCCAGCACGCGCGACACCAGGCGCACATCGGTCTCGGAAGGGTGGCGTGCCAGGGTCAGCACATGGTCGGCGTAATAGTGACGATCCAGATCCGCGATCTGCAGCTGAAACTTGAATACCGTGGATTTGAGTGCCATGCCTGCGCCGCTCCGGGAAAAGGCGACATGGTACGCAGATGCGGCCATGAATGGATGCCGCACTGCAAAAAATTCTCCAACATCAAGGCGATATCCGTTATGATGCCGCCTCCCGTACGCGTCGACCAATCAGCGTACCGGCCAGAATCATTCAACCTGGGCGAAGCGATACCAAGTTCGCACGCCCACTTCCCCCGCCAGCCTTGATTGGTGTCGCTCAACACAGCGACAGGCCGTCGCTGGAGCAAAACACAATGCAATCCGAAAACACCTTTGCCGCCCTTGGGCTGGCAGAACCCCTTTTGCGCGCGCTGAACGACGCAGGCTACACCACCCCGACCCCGATTCAGACCAAGGGTATTCCGGCGGTGATGGCCGGCGGCGACCTGCTCGCCGCCGCCCAGACCGGCACCGGCAAGACCGCCAGCTTCGCGCTGCCGATCCTGCACCGCCTGATGGAAACCGCTCAGCGCACCCGCACCGGTCGCCCGCGCGCCCTCATCCTGACCCCGACCCGCGAACTCGCGGCCCAGGTCGATGAGTCGGTCCGCACCTACGGCCAGCACCTTCCGCTGCGCTCGTTTGCCGTCTATGGCGGCGTCAGCGTGTTCGGCCAGAGCAAGGCCCTGCGCCGCCCGGTCGACATCCTCGTGGCCACGCCGGGCCGTCTGCTCGACCATATCAGCCAGGGCAACCTGAGCCTGTCGGACATCGAGATCCTGGTGCTGGACGAAGCCGACCGCATGCTCGACATGGGCTTCATCCGCGACATCCGCAAGATCATGGACAAGATGCCGGCCAAGCGTCAGAACCTGCTGTTCTCGGCGACTTTCAACGACGACATCCGCGGTCTGGCCAATAGCCTGCTGACCAATCCGGTGAGCGTCGATGTGGCGCCGCGCAACACCACGGCCGAGCGCGTCGATCAGTCGCTGATGATGGTCCCCCAGAGCAACAAGCGCGATCTGCTGATCCACCTGATCCAGGAACAGCAATGGTTCCAGGTGCTGGTGTTCAGCCGCACCAAGCACGGCGCCGACCGCCTGTCCGAGCAATTGACCCGCGCAGGCATCCCGACCGCGGCGCTGCACGGCAACAAGGCGCAGAACGCCCGCACCCGTGCGCTCGACCAGTTCAAGCGCGGCAAGCTGCAAGTGCTGGTCGCCACTGACATCGCCGCGCGCGGCATCGACGTGGATTCGCTGCCCATGGTGGTGAACTTCGAACTGCCGAACGTGCCCGAAGACTATGTGCACCGCATCGGCCGCACCGGTCGTGCCGGCGCCGAAGGCAAGGCCGTGTCACTGGTCTGCCCGGACAACGAAATGAAACAGCTGCGCGCGATCGAGAAAGTCATCAACGCGCCCATCGAGCGCATCGTCGTGGCCGGCTTCACGGTGGACGAAACCCGCGCTTCGCGCCAGCGTCCGCCGCGTGACGCCAAGGCCCCGTCGCAGCGCAACGGCCATCGCCATGGTCGCGCCAATCCGGACAGCCAGAATGCCCGCAACGCCGACGGCAAGCGCGCCCCGCACCCACAACGCGCCCCGCGCGACGCGCAAGGGCAGGGCCGTGACAAGCCGGCGGGCCGTAGCCAGGGCGCACAAGGGCGTGACGCCCGTCCGCGCCGCTTCGGCAACTCGGACTAAGCGCCCGGCGGCGAAACGCCGCACGCCTTAAACACACACGCCGGCCCTGCGCCGGCGTGTGTGTTTCTACGGCCATGCCAGATGGAATTGTTTCCATACGGCGGCGTATGTTCGCGTTATACTCTCGCGTAGATGCTGCAATGCACACGTTCACGGAGGGAGCCGCTAAATGAATCACCTTGAACACTACGCGCAGAAAACATGCGCCGCCGCTGACGCCATCGCCCTGGTGCGCGACGGCGACACCATCATCGTCCCGACCGGCGTCGGCGAGCCGCCCGCGCTGCTCACCGCCTTGTCGGACCAGCGCCGATCGCTGAACGGTGTGGTGGTCAGTCAGATTTTGCCGCTGCGCAAATACGACTACTTCGATGAAACGACGCGCGAACACGTGCGCCACAGCGCTTACTTTTTTGGGGGCGCATCACGCCCCGGCGGCCAGGCCGGCTGGATCGACTTTGTCCCGGCCTATTTCTCGGAGCTGCCACAGCTGATCGAACGCGGTCTGACACCGGCCGATGTCGTGTTCTCACTCGCCTCACCCATGGACGAGCATGGCTACTTCTCGCTCGCGCTGGCGCCGGACTACACCATGGCCGCCGTCAAGAAGGCCCGCGTGATCGTGCTGGAGGTGAATCCGAATGTGCCCTTCGCTTTCGGGCCGTGCCAGGTACACATCTCGCAGGTCAGCGCCCTGGTTGAAAGCCAGGACCCGCTGCTCGAGGTCGGCCTGCCCGAGATCGGCCCGGTGCAGGAAGCCATCGGCAAGTATGTGGCGGACCTGATCGATGACGGCTCGACGCTGCAGATCGGCTACGGCGGCATCCCCGATGCCGTGGTGATGCAGCTCAAGCACAAGCACGATCTGGGCATTCACACCGAGATGATTGGCGACGGCATTCTGACGCTGCTCGAAGCGGGCGCGGTCACCAACCGCAAGAAGACCTTTATGCCCGGCAAGATGGTGGCCACCTTCGGACTCGGCTCGCAAAAGCTTTATCGCTTCATGCACCGCAACCCGGCGCTGGAGATGCACCCCGTTGAATTCACCAACGATCCGTACATCGCGGCACAAAACGACCGGCTGATCGCCATCAACGCCACCATGCAGATCGACATGCTTGGTCAGTGCGGCTCGGAGAGCCTGGGCACCCTGCCGTATTCGGGCACCGGCGGTCAGGCTGATTTTGTGCGTGCGGCCAATCGCTCACGCGAAGGCAAGGCCTTCATCGTGCTGCCTTCGACGGCCAAGGGCGGCAGCATCTCGCGCATCGTACCGACGCTGACGCCGGGCACGCATGTCACCACCAGCAAGAACGATATCAACTATGTGGTGACCGAGTATGGCGTGGCGCAATTGCGCGGCAAGAGCGCCCACCAGCGCTGCGAAGCACTGATCAATATTGCCCATCCGGACTTCCGGGGTGAGCTGCGCGAGCAGGCGCGCACGCTCAAACTGCGCTGATCATCACGCTGCCCGCCGCATGCGCGCGCGGGCAGCGCCGAACGCAATCAGCCGCGCTTGGGCACCATGATCTCGGCTTCGCCGGTCAGCACCACGGTGTCGCCCACCGTACACACCGTATCGAAAAGCGCCTTGCGCTTCTCGGGCGTGAGCGCCTTGACCGTCACCCGCGCCACCACGGTGTCGCCGATGCGCACCGGCGCCTTGAACTTCAGGGTCTGCGACAGATAGATGCAGCCCGGGCCCGGCAGACGGGTGCCAAACACGGTGGAGATATAGCTGGCCGACAGCATGCCGTGCGCAATGCGGCCGCCAAACATGGACGCAACCGCCAGTTCCTCGTTCAGGTGCACCGGGTTGGTGTCGCCCGACACGCCGGCAAACATCAGGATGTCCGCTTCGGTCACGGTATGCGCGTAGGCGCCGCTCATGCCAATGCTCAGGTCTTCAAAGCGGTGCCCGTAGAATTCTTCAAAGTTGGTCTCTGCCATCTGTACTCTCCCTCTGGGTTGTCATCATCATGCCGCGCCGACTCGCGCCGCATGGCAAGAAAAAACCCGGCCGAGGCCGGGCTTTTCAGAACTGCGTAATCGCTGGGATTACTTGCCGTTGACGGCAGCTTTCAGCGTTGCACCTGCGGAGAACTTCGGCACGCTGGAGGCAGCGATCTTGATGGTCGCGCCGGTCTGCGGGTTGCGGCCGGTACGGGCAGCGCGCTTCGACACTTCGAAGGAGCCGAAACCCGTGAACGCCACTTTGCCGCCCTTGGCGAGCTCTTCCGCAATAATGTCGAGTACGGCGGACACAGCGCGGTCAGCTTGAGCGCGCGAAACGTCCATACGGTCGGCCAGCGCTTCGACGAATTCACCTTTGTTCATGTTGATCCTCGGATAGGAGTGGAAGGGTTATTTCCTGCTGCCGATTCTAGCACCGAACATTCGAGCAATGCGTCGCCGGATGCAAGGATTGACGCGGATTCAGGGATTTGGGACGCATATTTTTACGTGTTGTACGTGAACGTCAACCCGTGCATGTCAATTATTTTTTTCTTGCTGCAATGCAACATCAATCTTCCGCCGTGGCGAGGCGATCTTGATGCTTGCCGCCCAGCCCGAGGTAAGCCTCGATTACACGTGGGTCGTCGGCCAATTCACGGGCCGGCCCGCTCATTGCGACTTCGCCAGTTTCGAGCACATAGGCCTCGTCGGCCACCTGCAGTGCAGCACGTGCATTTTGTTCGACCAGCAGGATCGAAACGCCACGTTTACGCAACTCGCCAATGATTCGGAAGATCTCCCGAACGATGAGCGGTGCCAGTCCGAGGCTGGGTTCATCGAGCATCAGCAGCTTTGGACGGGCCATCAGGGCACGCCCGACCGCCAGCATCTGACGCTCACCGCCCGACAGCGTGCCAGCCATTTGCGCCCGTCGTTCCTTCAGCCGAGGGAAAAGCGCATACACCTCCTCCATGGTCTCGGCGTGGTCACGCAGCCCCAGCCGGTAGCGCTGAAAAGCACCGAGCACGAGGTTGTCCTCGACGCTCATCTCACCGAAGAGCTCGCGCTTCTCGGGCACCAGGTTCATTCCGCGCGAAACCATGCGCTCGACATCGGGGACCCGCTCGACCACACCGTCGAAGGTGATCTCACCGCGCGAGGGCAGCACGCCCATGATGGCCGACAGCAGCGTGGTCTTGCCCGCGCCGTTGGGACCGATGACGGTCACGATCTGGCCCTCGCCCACGGTCAGGTTGGCATTGTGCAGCGCCTCGACCTTGCCGTAAGACACGCACAGATCCTTCACCTCAAGAATGTTCGCCATTACGCCACCCCGCCCAGATAGGCCTCGAGCACCGCCGGGTTCTGCTGCACTTCCTCGGGCAGCCCCTCCGCGATCTTTTCGCCAAACTCCATCACCACCACCCGATCGACCAGGCCCATCACAAAGTCCATGTCGTGCTCGACCAGCAAAATCGCCATGCCCTCGCCGCGCAGTTTCTTGAGCAAGTCGCCCAGGATCTGCTTTTCGCGATAGCGCAGGCCGGCCGCCGGTTCATCGAGCAGCAGCAGGCAGGGGTCGGAACACAGCGCCCGCGCAATCTCGAGAATGCGCTGCTGACCCAGGGCAAGCGAGCCGGCCGCGTCAAACATATGCTCGGCCAGGCCGACGCGTTCGATCTGCCGCGCCGCCTCGGCCAGCAGACGCGCCTCTTCGGCGCGGTCGAGCCGCCACGCCGCAGGCAGCACCGACTTGCTGCCGCGCATGTGGGTGCCGATGGCTACGTTCTCCAGCACGCTCATCTCCGGCAGCAGACGCACATGCTGAAAGGTACGGCTCATGCCCATGCGGGCCACGTCACGCGAGGTCTTGCCGGCCACATCCTGACCGCGGAACATCACCTCGCCCGAGGTCGGCGTATCGACGCCCGACACCTGGTTGAACATGGTGCTCTTGCCCGCGCCGTTGGGCCCGATGAGCGCCAGAATCTCGCCCGCCGAGACCGACAGATTCATCTTGTTGTTGGCCACCAGACCGCCAAACTTGCGGGTCACATCGATGGCACTGAGCAAGACCTCACCGGCCTTGGGCATGTCTCGACGCGGCAGCGGCGCCGCGCCGGCATCGACCTTGCGCCTGGCCTTGGCGTCGGGCCACCAGTGCGTGAGCATCGGCCAGATGCCGTTGGGTGCGCGCTGCAGAATGATCACCATCATCACGCCGAACACGATCACCTCAAAGTTGCCGGACGCGCCGAACAGCGCCGGCAAGAAGTCCTGCAGCCACTGCTTGAGAATGGTGATGACCGCCGCGCCAATCACCGCACCCCACACATGGCCCGCACCGCCAACCACCGCCATGAACAGGAACTCGATACCGATGTGCAAGCCGAACGGCGTCGGATTCACAAAGCGCTGCATGTGCGCGTAGAGCCAGCCCGACGCGGCGGCGTGCAGCGCGGCGATGACGAAGATGATCATGCGCGAGCGCGAGGTATCCACGCCCATCGACTCGGCCATCACCCGACCGCCCTTGAGCGCCCGGATCGCCCGGCCTTCGCGCGAGTCGAGCAGATTGCTGGTGGTCAGGATCGCCACCAGCAGAAAGGCCCAGATCAGGTAGAAGATCTCGCTGCCTTCATTCATCTCCCAGCCAAACAGGCTGATCGGCGGAATCCCCGTGAGACCCGTGTGGCCGCCGAGCACCTCCATGGTGCCGAACAGAAAGTACAGGCTGATGCCCCAGGCGATGGTGCCCAGAGGCAAATAGTGGCCCGACAGCTTGAGCGTCAGCGAGCCGAGCACAACGGCGACCACTGCGGTCAGCACCAGACCGATCACCAGCGCCAGCCAGGGCGAGCCGCCGGCCCAGGCAATCCAGCCCGGCAACGCATCGCTGGTGGTCAGCACCGCCGTTGTGTATGCGCCCAGGCCCACGAAAGCGCCCTGACCAAAGGACGTCAGACCGCCTACGCCGGTGAGCAACACCAGGCCGAGCGCCACCATGGCGTAGAGGCCGATGTAGTTAAGCAAGGTCACATAGAACGGTGACAAGGTGGCCGGCACCAGCAGCAGCATGCCAAGCAGCAGCCAGGGCACGACGCGCAGCACACCGGCCTTGCCGGCGCCTGCGGATTGCGGCGTATTCGCCACACGAGAGGATGCGGGGGTGCTCATTCGTCTTCCTCCACGTGATGGCTGGTCAGCGAGCGCCACACCAACACAGGAATGATCAGGGTAAATACGATGACTTCCTTGTAGGCACTGGCCCAGAAGGACGAGAAGGCTTCAAGCAGACCGACCATGATGGCGCCCAGCGCGGCGATCGGATAGCTCCCCAGCCCGCCGATGATGGCGGCGACAAAGCCCTTCAGACCGATCAGGAAGCCGGAGTCGTAGTAGATGGTGGCAATCGGCGCAATCAGCACGCCCGACAGCGCACCAATCAGCGCCGCCAGCATGAAGGTCAGCCGGCCCGCCAGCGCAGGCGAGATGCCCATCAGCCGCGCACCGGCGCGGTTAATGGCCGTCGCCCGCAAGGCCTTGCCGTAGATGGTGCGACCGAAGAACAGGGCCAGCGCCACGATCAAGGCCAGCGAGGTGCCAATCACCCACAGCGACTGGCCGGACACCATCATCGGGCCCACCGTAAAGCTGGCATCGGAGAAGGCCGAGGTGCGCGAGCCCTCGGCACCGAAGAACAGCAAGCCCAGCCCGACCATCGCCACGTGCACCGCGACCGACACAATCAGCAGGATCAGCACCGAGGCCTCGGCCACCGGCTGGTAAGCCACGCGGTAGATCATCGGCCCGAGCGGCACCACCACCGCCATCGTCAGCGCCACCTTGGCCGCCAGGGGCAAAGCGTCCATCGGCACAAAGCGCATCAAGGCCAACAGCGCGAGCGGATAGCCGATGTTCCAGCCCACCACTTTCATCAGCCGGCCGACGCCGCCGCGACGCAGCGCGTCCAGGCCATCGAGCGCCACCACCAGCACGCCGGCCGCCAGCAGCAGCCAGACCGTGCCGGGCAGGCGCCCCGCTTCAATCATCGCCAGGGTCAGCGCGCCATAGGCGACAAACTCCCCCTGCGGAATAAAAATCACCCGGGTCACGGTGAACACCAGCACCAAGGCCAGGGCCAGCAGCGCGTAGATCGCGCCGTTGGTCACCCCGTCCTGCCCGAGCAACATTGCAATTTCTAGATCCATGGGACGAACCCCGTGTGCAGCCGGTCGCTGGCACTTGCGCGCCGCGATCCATCGGTCTGACTCGACTCGAACCCGCCCCTGCCGGCGACCCGGCAGAGGCGGACTTGATCAGGCATCACCCGCAGCAAAGCCGCAGGCGATGCATGCTGACACTTACTTCACCATCTGCCAGGCGCCGCCCTTGATCTCCACCATCACGCGCGAGCGCTGGTCGAGGCCGAGGTGGTCGGTCGGGCTCATGTTGAAGATGCCGTGCGAGCCGGCGACTTCCTTCAGGCCTTCGAGTGCATCACGCAGGGCGGCGCGGAATTCCGGCGTGCCCGGCTGACCGGCCTTGAGTGCGACGGGCACTGCGTTGATCATCAGCGTGCCCGCGTCCCAGGCGTGACCGCCGAAGGTGGAGACCGTGCCCTTGCCGAAGGCAGCTTCGTACTTGCTCACATACTCCTGAGCCGTTGCACGCACGGGATTGTCGGCCGGCAGCTGATCGGCGACCAGCACCGGACCGGCCGGCAGGAAGGTGCCTTCACAGTCGGCACCGCACACGCGCAGGAAGTCGTTATTGGCCACACCGTGGGTCTGGTAGATCTTGCCGGCAAAGCCACGCTGCTTGAGCGTCTTCTGCGGCAGGGCGGCCGGGGTGCCGGCGCCGGCGATCAGGATGGCATCGGGCTTGGCGGCATACAGCTTGAGCACCTGGCCGGTCACCGAGGTGTCGGAGCGCTTGTAACGCTCGTTGGCCACGATCTTCAGCTTGCGCGCTTCGGCGATGGCCGAGAACTGCTCCCACCAGCCTTCGCCGTAGGCGTCGGCAAAGCCAATGAAACCGACGGTCTTCACGCCCGCATCAACCATGTGCGAGACGATGGCGGTCGCCATCTGCTGGTCGTTCTGCGGGGTCTTGAAGACCCAGCGACGCTTCTCGTCGACCGGGTCGACAATCTTGCTCGACGCCGCCATGGAGATCATCGGCGTCATGGACTCGGCGGCCACGTCGATCATGGCCAGCGAGTTCGGGGTGATGGTCGAGCCGATCACCACGTCGACCTTGTCTTCCGACACCAGCTTGCGGATGTTCTTGACGGCGGTGGTGGTGTCCGACGCGTCGTCGAGCACGATGTAGTTCACTTTCTGGCCGGCGATGGTCGTCGGCAAGAGCGTGAGGGTGTTCTTCTCGGGGATACCCAGGGACGCGGCCGGGCCGGTGGCCGACACCGATACGCCCACGTTGATGTCGGCGAACGCTGCGCCACTGACGAAAGCCATACCCAGTGCGGCGGCCACTACGGTTTTTTGGATTTTCATTTTGTCTCCTCCTCCGGTTGTAATCAGCACGCTCAATACTTGCCTCGGCGCACCAACGAAAAATTACCACATAACGAACGCGTTAGTTCTTATTAAATTCTCTCGATCACCATGGCGATCCCCTGCCCGACCCCGATGCACATCGTGGCCAGCCCATAGCGGCCGCCTGTGGCTTCGAGCTGGCGCAGTGCGGTCAGCGCCAGACGTGCGCCCGAGGCGCCCAGCGGGTGACCGATGGCAATCGCGCCGCCGTTGGGATTGACCTGCGGCGCGTCGTCGGCGAGGCCGAGCTGACGCAGCACGGCCAGGCCTTGTGCGGCGAAGGCTTCGTTGAGTTCGATGACGTCCATCTGCTCGATGGAGAGGCCGGCCAGGGCGAGCGCCTTGACTGCCGCCGGCGCCGGACCGATGCCCATGATGCGTGGCGCCACACCGGCCGTGGCCATGCCAAGCACCCGGCCGCGCGGCGTGAGGCCATACTTTTTCGCGGCCTCGGCCGAGGCCAGCAATACGGCGACCGCACCATCGTTCACGCCGGAGGCATTACCGGCGGTGACGCTGCCGTCGGGACGGACCACGCCCTTGAGCCTACCGAGCGCTTCAAGCGAGGTCTCGCGCGGATGCTCATCCACACTGACCACCACCGGGTCGCCCTTCTTTTGCGGAATCGACACCGGCACCAGTTCGCCATCAAAGAAGCCACGCGCGGCGGCGGCCGCATAGCGTTGCTGGCTGCGCAGCGCGAGGGCGTCCTGGTCGGCGCGGTTGATCTTGAATTCGTCGGCGACGTTCTCGGCCGTCTCGGGCATGGAGTCGATGCCGTACTCGGCTTTCATTTTGGCGTTAACAAAGCGCCAGCCGATGGTGGTGTCTTCAATCTTGGCGCTGCGTGAGAAGGCGCTGGTCGCCTTGGCCAGCACGAAAGGCGCGCGGCTCATGCTCTCGACGCCGCCGGCAATCATCAGCTGCGCTTCGCCGCAACGAATGGCGCGGGCGGCGGTGCCGATGGCGTCCAGCCCCGAGCCGCACAGGCGGTTGAGCGTGGCGCCGGGGACCTCGATGGGCAAGCCGGCAAGCAGGCCGGACATGCGGGCCACATTGCGGTTGTCTTCGCCGGCCTGATTGGCGCAGCCGTAATAGATGTCGTCCACCGCCGCCCAGTCGACACCGGGATTGCGCTCGATCAGCGCGCGGATGGGAATGGCGCCCAGATCGTCGGGGCGCACGCCGGACAGCGCGCCGCCATAGCGGCCAAACGGCGTACGAACGCCGTCACAGATCAACACGTCGTGCAACACATCGCTCTCCCTCGATGCGCCTGACGACGTGCTGCTTCACCGGCCGATGGGCCGGCACCTGAGCTCGTCAGTCGGGCGCGTTGTTTGTCTTGTTGCTGGCCACTCCCAAGGTGCCGTGCACGCCATTGAGCAGGATGCCGGTCACCAGCGGTGCCATGTCTTCGTAGGTCAGCGGGCCGTTCGCCCGCAGCCAGGTAAAGGTCCAGTTCACCATGCCGAACAGAATCATCGCGACGACCTTGTCGAGCCCCTTCTCGCTCACCCCAGGCTCGACGGCGGCAATCGCCCGCGCAAAGGCGGCCACCACGGCACGCTCCTTGTCGGCCACTTGCTGACGCGGCGCGTCGTCCAGATGCCGCACGTCCTGCACCAGCACCCGGTGCTGGTCGTGTGCGTCGGCATAGGTTTCGAGAAAGCGGGCAATCAATCGCTTGAGATGCGCGTCGGGCGGCAAGGCCTCGGCCTCGACGGTGTCGACCAGCGCCACCAGCGTGTCCATATAGCTGTCGGCCACGCTGAACAGCATCTCCGCCTTGTCCTTGGCGTAGTGGTAGAGCAGCGGCTTGGATACGCCGCAGGCGGCCGCCAGTTGCGACATGGAGGTGGCGTGAAAGCCTTTTTCGGCGAACAGCTCCGCCGCCTTCTCGAGGATGGCGTTGCGTTGCTGGTCGTGGGTCGCTGCTCTGGTTCGTGCCATGATCGTATTGCCCGTCTGAATGCAAAACGCTCACCCTCCGGGCAACCATATCAACGCTCGTCAAAACTGATGACGACCCGCTCGGTGAGCGGATGGGCCTGGCAGGTGAGCACATAGCCGTCGTCCACATCGGACTGCTCAAGGGCGAAGTTCTTGTCCATGCGGACCTTTCCTTCGAGCACCTTGGCGCGGCAGGTGCAGCATACCCCACCCTTGCAGGCGAACGGCAGGTCCATCCCGGCGGCCAGCGCCACATCGAGAATCGACGGGTCTTCCTTGCGGAAGGCCAGCTCGCGCTGCAGGCCGTCCTGAATCAGGGTGATCGTCGCGGTGGCGGCATCGCCCGGCTCGACGCGGTGCGCCGGCCCGGCATCGGGCACGCCGAAACGCTCCAGATGAATATGCGCCGCGTCCATGCCCGCGGCCAGCAGACCGGCCTCGACCTCGTCGATCATCGCGCCGGGGCCACAAATGAAGGCCTCGTCGATATCGCCCACCGGAATCAGCGTATCGACAAAGGCCGCCACCTTGGCCTGATCGAGCCGGCCGTTGAACAAGGGCACGTCCTGCGCCTCGCGCGACAGCAGTGAGTAGAAGCTGAAGCGGGTCAGGTGGCGGTTCTTGATGTCTTCGAGCGCCTCACCAAACATCACGCTCTTGGTGCCGCGATTGCCATACACCAGCGTGAAGCGGCTCTTGGGCTCGGTGGCCAGCGTGGTCTTGATCAGCGACAGAATCGGCGTGATGCCGCTGCCGGCGGCAAAGGCCACGTAGTGCTTGGCGTTGGCGGCGTCGAGCGGTGCGTGAAAGCGGCCTTCCGGCGTCATCACCTCAATGCTGTCGCCGGCCTTGAGCGCCCCGCTGTTGATCCAGGTCGAGAACAGCCCGCCGCCCACCTGCTTGATCGCCACGCGCAGCTCGCCATCATCGACGCCGGCGCAGATCGAGTAAGAGCGGCGCACTTCCTGGCCGTTGATCGTGGCTTTGAGCGTCAGGTGCTGGCCCTGCACGAAGCGGTAGTCGTCGGCCAGTTCTGCCGGCACATCAAAGCGCAGGCTGACAGCATCGGCGATCTCGCGTCGCACTTCGGCAATGGCCAGCGTGTGAAATTTGGGGTTCATATGTCTGCTCCCGGTCCGGTTCAGATCGGTTTGAAATATTCAAAGGGTTCGCGGCAGTCTTCGCAGCGATAGAGCGACTTGCAGGCCGTGGAGCCGAATTCGGACAGGCGCGTGGTGCGCTTCGACGCGCAACGCGGACAGGCCACATGCCGCGACATGAAGCGCACCACCTGGGCGCCATCGGGCAGTGCCGGTTGCGGCGGCACGATGCCGTAGGCGCGCAGTTTTTCGCGGGCGCCCTCGGCGATCCAGTCGGTACTCCAGGGCGGCGCCAGACGCGTCTCGACACTGACCTTGCCCGCGCCGGCGGCCTTGAGCGCATCGACAATGCTCTCGGCGATCATCTCGGTGGCCGGGCAGCCGCTATAGGTGGGGGTGACCACCACGCGCAGCCCGTCCTCGCCGAGAATCACCTCGCGCACGATGCCCAGTTCGGTGACCGAAATCACCGGAATCTCCGGGTCTTCCACCGCGTCGAGTGCCTGCCAGGCCTGGGCTTCGGTCAGCATCGCGGGCTCACCACGTCGCGCCGGGGAAGCTGCGCGGCAGGTGCTGCATCACCGCCAGCAAATGGCCCAGATGCTCGCTGTGACGGCCGAACTTGCCATAGGTCTGAAAGGGCGTGCGCGCCGGTACGGTCAGCGTGGCTTGCTGCAAGACCGGCAGCACGGCGGCCTCCCATGCCTCGGCCAACTCGCTCCAGGCGGGGCCGACGCCGGCCGCAGCGGCGGCGTCATCGGTCGGGTTGGCGGCGAACAATTCGTTGGTGTAGGGCCACAGAATATCGAGCGCGGCCTGCGCACGACGGTGACTCTCTTCGGTGCCGTCGCCGAGGCGAATCACCCAGTCGCCCGTGTGCTCGGCGTGGTAGCGCGCTTCTTTCAGGCTCTTGGCGGCAATCGCGGCCAGGGCCTTGTCGCTCGAGCCGCACAGGCGGCTCCACATCAGCAAATTAAAGCTGCTGAGCAAAAAGCCTTTGATCATGGTGTGGGCGAAATCGGTATTCGGCATTTCGCACAGCGTCGGGTTGCGGTACTGGCCTTCGTGGCGCAGGAAGGCGAGCGTGTCTTCGTCGCGGCCCTTGCCTTCAAGCGTGCCGGCGTGGCTGAGCAGCATGCGCGCCTGACCAACAAAATCGAGCGCCATGTTGGCCAGCGCCAGATCTTCTTCCAGCACCGGGGCGTGGCCGCACCATTCAGACAGGCGCTGACCATGGATCAGCGCGGCGTCACCGAGACGCAGCACATACTCCAGATGCGCGGGGGTGGTTTGTGTCATCGCTGGCGCCCCCATCACATGTGGTCCACTTCGTCGGGCAACTTGTAGAAGGTGGGGTGGCGATAGATCTTGTCTTCGGCCGGATCAAACAGCTCGGGCTTGGCATCCGGGTCCGAAGCGACGATATGATCGGCACGCACACACCAGATCGACACGCCTTCCTGACGGCGGGTGTAGACATCGCGCGCCACTTGCAGCGCCATGCGCGCATCGGTGGCGTGCACGCTGCCGCAGTGCTTGTGATCGAGGCCATTCTTGCTGCGGATAAAGATTTCCCACAGCGGCCATTCTTTGCGTTCCATGGTGTTCTCCGTTGGTGTCATCAGGCGGCAGCCTTCTCGCGGGCGGCCTGTTTTTCGGCATGGGCAACCGCGGCTTCGCGTACCCAGGCGCCGTCGTCCCAGGCTTTCACGCGGGCGGCGAGCCGATCGACATTGCACTGGCCGTGGCCGTTCACCACGTTCCAGAATTCGTCCCAGTCGATGGCGGCAAAGTCGTAATGGCCGCGCGCTTCGTTCCATTTCAATTCGTCGTCCGGCAGGGTCACGCCGAGCACTTCCGCCTGCTTGACGGTGGCGTCCACAAACTTCTGGCGCAGATCGTCATTGGAGATGCGCTTGATGCCCCAACGCATGCTCTGGCCCGAGTTGGGCGAATCGGCGTCGTGCGGGCCGAACATCATCAGCGACGGCCACCACCAGCGATTGACCGCGTCCTGCACCAGCTCGCGCTGCTCGTCGGTGCCGCTCATCATCGCCAGCAAGGCGTCGTAGCCCTGACGCTGGTGGAAGGACTCTTCCTTGCACAC
>JBFIJC010000043.1:0-18560 GCA_041600915.1 Nitrogeniibacter sp. | reverse complement strand
TCAGTCGCGCGAGCTATCGACTTTTCTGGTCATGATGGCGGGTGTGGCGGGCTTGTGGGTGATGGGCCAGTGGGTCGCCGGGCGCATTGTGGCGCTGGTCAAGGGCGGGCTGAGCTTCGAGCCCGAATTGGCGCGCGATACCGTGCTGATGGTGGGAAACCTTCGCGAGGTGCTCGCCGATGCCGTGCTGACCGTGGCGCCGGTGTTTGCGGTGCTGGTTGCTGCGGCCGTTGCCGCGCCTATTCTGATGGGCGGCATGGTGTTTTCGCCGAAAGCCTTGCAGTTCAAATTTGAGCGAATGGACCCGCTGAAGGGCCTGGGCAAGATGTTTTCTGTCCATGGCGCGGCGGAATTGGTCAAGGCGCTGCTGAAAGCGTTTCTGGTCGGTGGTGTTGGCGCGTGGGCGATCTGGCGCGAGAAGGATCAGATGCTGGCGCTGATGTCTCAGCCCCTGGCGACGAGTCTGAATGACTTTGCACAGATCGTGCTGTTCTCGGCCTTGCTGGTGGTTTCCAGTCTGGCTTTGCTGGCGGTGCTCGATGTGCCGTTTCAGCTGTGGCAGTACCACGACAAGCTGAAGATGACGAAAGAGCAGGTTCGGCAAGAGAACAAGGAAACCGAGGGCGATCCGCAACTCAAGGCACGCGTCCGTCAGGCGCAACGCGAAATGGCGCGCCGCCGGATGATGTCCGAAGTGCCCAAGGCCGATGTCGTGGTGACCAACCCGACGCACTACGCGGTGGCGCTGCGCTATGACGCCGGCCGCATGGGGGCGCCGGTGGTGGTGGCCAAGGGCTCGGATCACATCGCTCAGAAGATCCGTGAGATCGCCGCAGAGAACAAGGTGCCCATGCTTGAGGCGCCGCCCCTGGCGCGGGCCTTGTTCGCCCATTGCGACATCGACCAGGCGGTGCCGGCCACGCTCTACACCGCCGTGGCCGAAGTCATGGCGTATGTCTATCAACTCAACCAGTGGCTGGCCAGTGGCGGGCAGGCGCCCGAGGTGCCGCAGACCTTGCCCGTGCCCCCTGATATGGATCCCGGCGCCGTGCGCGCCTGATGCCGAACCGGACTGAACACGCTCCTCCATGAACGCCATTACTTTCCGCTCCCTGATGTCTCCCGCCGCCTTGCGTCAGCTGGCGGCGCCGATGCTGATCATCATGATTCTGGCGATGATGGTGCTGCCGCTGCCGGCTTTTGCGCTGGACGTGTTCTTCACCTTCAACATCTCGCTGTCAGTGATGGTGATGCTGGTGGCCATGTATGCTAACCGGCCGCTGGACTTCTCGGTTTTCCCAACGGTGCTGCTGATCACCACGCTGCTGCGCCTGAGCCTCAACGTGGCATCGACCCGCATTGTGTTGCTCGAAGGCCACAATGGGCCGGATGCCGCCGGCAAGGTGATCGAAGCTTTCGGCCACTTCCTGGTGGGTGGCAATACGGCGGTGGGTCTGGTGGTGTTCACCATTCTCACGGTGATCAACTTTGTGGTGATTACCAAGGGCGCGGGGCGAATCGCCGAGGTGAGCGCGCGCTTCACCCTGGATGCCATGCCCGGCAAGCAGATGGCGATCGACGCCGACCTGAACGCCGGCCTCATCGACGACAAGGAGGCCAAGCGCCGCCGTCGCGAGATCGGGCAGGAGTCCGACTTTTACGGCGCGATGGACGGTGCTTCCAAGTTTGTGCGTGGTGACGCGGTGGCCGGCATCCTGATTCTGCTGATCAACATCGCCGGCGGCTTGGTGGTGGGCGTCATGCAGCACGATATGGCGCTCGGCCAGGCGGCCGAAAACTACACCCTGCTGACGATCGGCGACGGTCTGGTCGCGCAGATCCCCGCGCTGATCATCTCGGTGGCGGCGGGTCTGGTGGTGTCGCGCGTGGGTGACGACGGGCAGATCAGCGGGCAGGTCGTGCGCCAGGTTTTCGCCAACCCGCAGGTGATGATGCTCACTGCCGCCATTCTTGGCGTGCTTGGCCTGATCCCGGGCATGCCCAATCTGGTGTTCATTCTGCTCGCGGCCTTTTTTGGATGGCTGGCGTGGTGGCGTCAGACCAATCCTATCGACGGGCCGGAAGACGCCGAGGCGGTAAAGGCGCCGACTCAGGCCGACATCGCCGCCGCGACCGAGCAGTCGCAGGAAGCGAGCTGGGCCGATGTGTCGCCGGTCGATGTGCTCGGCCTTGAAGTGGGCTATCGCTTGATTCCGATGGTGGATAAGTCGCAGGACGGCGAACTGCTCAAGCGCATTCGCGGGTTGCGCAAAAAGTTTGCGCAAGACGTCGGCTTCCTGGCGGCGCCGGTGCATATTCGCGACAACCTCGAACTCAAGCCCAATGCCTACCGCATCGCGCTCAAAGGCGTGGAGATCGGCAGTGGCGAGGCTTATCCGGGGCAGTTTCTGGCGATCAATCCGGGGCGGGTGACGGGGCCGCTGTCGGGCCGCGAGACCAAAGATCCGGCCTTTGGCCTGCCGGCTTTCTGGGTCGATGCCGGCCAGCGCGAGCAGGCACATGCGCTGGGCTACACCGTGGTCGATGGCAGCACCGTGGTGGCGACGCATCTGAACCACCTGATTCTCGAACATGCCGCCGAGCTGCTCGGCCGGCAGGAAACTCAGTCCTTGCTCGATCACATCGGCCGCGAGTCGCCCAAGCTCATTGAAGACCTGGTGCCGAAGCAGTTGCCGGTGTCCACAGTGCAGCGCGTGCTGCAAAACCTGCTCGAAGAAGGCGTCAACATCCGCGATATGCGCACCATCATCGAGGTGCTGGCCGAGCACGCCTCGCGTATTCAAGACCCGCTTGAACTCACCTCACGCGTGCGACAGGCGCTGGGTCGGGCGATCATCCAGGCGCTCTTCCCGGGCGATGCCGAGGTGCAGGTCATGGCGCTCGATCCGGGGCTGGAGCGGGTGCTGATGCAGGCCGTTGGCACCGGCGGGCCGGAAGGCGGAGCGATCGAGCCAGGGCTGGCCGACAGCCTGTTGCGCCAGACCGTGCAGCTGGCGCAGCGTCAGGAGAGCATGGGCCTGCCGCCGGTGTTGCTGGTGCCCGGTCCGCTGCGCTGGTTGCTGTCGCGCTTCCTGCGTCGGTCGGTGCCCACGCTCAAGGTGATCGCCAATGCCGAGGTGCCCGAAAACCGCATGATCCGCGTCGGCGCCACCGTCGGATCGGCCGCCTGAGCGATCGCCGGCATGCACCGGCAAAAATGACCGGCAAGAAATAAGGGGGGAGAACCCCCTTTTTCCGGCGACGAGGTGGACGCCGGCCTCCGCATAATCGAAGCATCAAGATACGTCCGGACGATCGGACGGATGGCTGCGGAGATCACCATGAACGTCAAGCGCTACTTTGCCCAGACTGCCCGAGAAGCCCTGCGTCAGCTCAAGGAAGAGCTGGGCGCCGATGCCATCGTGCTGTCCAATCGATCGGTCGACGGCGGGGTGGAGATCGTGGCGCTGCCGGCCGATGCGGTCGAGGTGCTTCACCAGAGCACCCGCAATGCGCAAAGCGCGGCCAAGCCTGCACCGGCCAAGCCCGCCCCCGCCGTTGCCAAGGCGGCTGCGCCTGCGGCGTATGACGACGAAGATGTCGATCACGACTACCGTGTTCAGCTCTCGTCCGCTCGTCGCCCGTCGCCTCCCGCCGCCCAGCCCATGCGTGCGCCGGCATCACCGCCCGCGCAGCAGATCCGCCCCTTTCAGCCGCCGCGTGTCGACAGTCCGGTGACGCGGCGCGAGGTTTTTCCGCGCCAGGAAGAAGCGCGCGTTGCCGAGCCACAGCGTGCCCCGGCGCCTCGGCCCGCGCTGGCCGAGCCGCGTCGCGAAGAAGAGTCTGCCCGCATTCGCGCGCTGCAAGAAACCAATACCCGCCTGATGGAAGAGATGGGCGGTATCCGCGCCATGCTCGAACGTCAGCTCGCCGGCTTTGCCTGG
The DNA here is from genome assembly GCA_041600915.1 of Nitrogeniibacter sp. Classification (GTDB taxonomy): domain Bacteria; phylum Pseudomonadota; class Gammaproteobacteria; order Burkholderiales; family Rhodocyclaceae; genus Nitrogeniibacter. The sequence continues at coordinate 14,616 of JBFIJC010000043.1, read as the reverse complement.
GGCGAGGCCGGACGTCAGGCGCCGGCGCGCACCCGCATGACCGGCGAGTTGCTCGAAGCCGGCTTTTCGGCCCAGTTGGCGCGCACGCTGTGCGATGCCGTTGATCCGAATGCTGAGTTGAGCGCCGCACGCAATGCCGTCAAAACTGCGCTCAATCGCGGTCTGCGCGCCTTGTCGAACGACGCCGATGTCATCGACCGTGGCGGCGTGTACGCCCTGGTCGGCCCGACCGGGGTGGGCAAGACCACCACCGCCGCCAAGCTCGCCGCGCGCTGCGTGGTGCGCCACGGTGCCGACAAGCTTGCACTGATCACCACCGATGGCTACCGGATTGGCGCGCATGAACAACTGCGCATCTACGGCCGCATTCTTGGTGTGCCGGTGTACGTGGTGCGCGACGCCGCCGATCTGCGCCAGACCCTGGCCGAACTGCGCGATAAACACATGGTCTTGATCGACACCGTCGGCATGTCGCAGCGCGACCGCATGGTCGGCGAGCAAGCCGCCATGCTCACCGGCGCCGGCAACGTCAATCGTCTGCTGCTGCTCAACGCCACCTGCCGCGGCGATACGCTCGACGACGTGGTGCGCGCCTACGACGGCCCCGATCTGGCCGGCTGCATTCTCACCAAGGTCGACGAGGCCGCCTCGCTCGCCCCGGCGCTGGATGTTGCCGTGCGCCATGAAATGTCGGTCTACTACGTGGCCAACGGTCAGCGCGTGCCTGAAGATCTGCACCTGCCCAATCGCGCTTACCTGCTGCATCGGGCGATGAAGTCGGTGGATGAAGACTCTCCCTACCATCTCAAAGGCGAAGAAGCCGGTCTGTTGATGGCCTCCGCCGGCGCCGGAGCCTGACATGATCGACGGGCGCGAAGATCAGGCCGCGGGGCTGCGGCGCTTGTTTCGAAAAGCACCGCCGACCGTGGTCGCGGTGTTCTCGACCGGCCATGCAGCGGCTAAAACCGCAGCGCTGGCGATCACCCGGCTCGGCGGTCAGGCGCATCGCGTGCTGGTACTTGATGAAGCGGCCGGCGAAGCCAGTCTGGCCGAAGTCTGGGGCCACGCGCCCGGCGGCGATCTGCTGCATGTGCTCGATGATCGTCAAACGTTGGAGGGCTTGTTGCTGCCGGTGCCGGGTTTGATGGGCCGGCTGCCGACGGCCGCCGTCGCCATGGCGCTGCCCTTGCTGGACGACGAGCGCCGCGCCCAGTTGCTGACGCATCTTCAATCCTTGCAGCGCCGGACGCGCTTCATGGTGATTTACGCCTCCACGCAGGCGCTGGACCCGGTGTCGCCCTTCGTGTTTGCCGCGCCACGCCATCTGGTGCTGGCCGAAGCCAGCGGGCGGGGGGCGACCGAGGCCTACGCCTGCATCAAGGCGCTCGCGGCGCAAGGGGCGGGCTCTTTGCATATCGCTGTGGCGCGCGCGCGGGATCGCGCGGATGCCCGCGCATTTTTCGACCGGCTGGCTGCGCTGGTGCGCAGCAAGATCGGGATTCCCCTCGCGTGGGTGGGCCAGGTCGAGCGCGATGATCTGGCCGGGCCCTTGCTGCATCACGCCGCTTTGCCGCAGGAGGCGGAAGCTGCGTTTTTGCGTCGTCTGCACGGCTGGCGCCATGGCACCGCGCCGGCACCGGGTCCGTAGGGCAAGAAACGGGCTTTGATGGACGTTTTTGTCGCCAGATGAGAATAAGGCGGCAAGAAACTGTCTTTTTTGGAGTGCACTAAATGGGTAAAGCACGGACAATAGGGCGTATCGGGCTTCATGGCGACGGCCATGAAGCGAGTCGAGCCCCCGGTCTGGGGCTGTACCACTGAACGGGCCACTGCATGTACACCGCATCCGGCACACTTGATCGCGACCAGCTGGTGACGCATTACGCGCCGCTGGTCAAACGCATTGCCTATCACCTGATGGCCAAGCTGCCCGCCAGCGTGCAGGTCGATGACATCATCCAGAACGGCATGATCGGGCTGCTCGACGCCATTGGCCGCTACGAAGAGGGCCTGGGCGCGCAGTTCGAGACCTATGCCGTGCAGCGGATTCGTGGCTCCATGCTCGACGGTTTGCGCGAGAACGACTGGCTGCCGCGCAGCTTGCGTCGTGACATGCGCCGCATCGAAGGGGCGATCCACGAGCTTGAGCAAACGCACGGGCGGCACCCGACCGAGCGTGAACTGGCCGATTCGCTCGGCATGGCGCTGGCCGAATACCAGAAAATGCTGCAGGACGCGCGCGGCCATCAGTTGGTGTATTTCGAAGATTTCACCGACGGCAACGATGACGATTATCTTGAGCGCCACGCCGTGGGTCATGAGGGCGACCCGCTTGACGCCTTGCTCGACCAGAGCATGCGCGACATTCTCGTCGCGTCCATTGACGATCTGCCCGAGCGCGAAAAAACCGTGATGGGCTTGTACTACGAAGAAGACCTCAACCTGCGCGAAATCGGCGAAGTGCTGGGCGTGTCCGAGTCGCGTGTCTGTCAGTTGCACAGCCAGGCCATTGCGCGCCTGCGCTCCCGGATTCACGGCACCAAAGGCGGCCCCAAACCCCGGCGCGGTCGCCCGCCGAAGAACGCCGCCGACGCGGCCTGATCGCTTAGGAGACGGCGTCAGTCATGGACAGCATCAGCCTGATCGGACTGGTTCTCGGCCTGGCCGCCATTTTGGTGGGGCAGGTGCTCGAGGGCGGGCATATCAGCTCGCTGGTGCAGCCGACCGCCTTCATGATCGTCATTGGCGGCACGCTCGGCGCGGTCATGCTGCAAAGCCCTCTGCGTGTATTCAAGGACGGCATGGCGATGGCGAAATGGATTTTCGTGCCGCCCGCCGCCACGCATGCCGAGCTGATTGATCGCGTGGTTGGCTGGAGCCATGTGGCGCGTCGTGAGGGCTTGCTGGCCCTCGAAAATCAGATTGCCGGCGTGGGCGACAGCTTCACCCAAAAAGGGATTCAGCTACTGGTCGACGGCGTGGAGCCGGATCGGCTGCGCGACGTGATGGAAGTCGAAATCACCGCGTGGGAGAGCCGCATGAAGCTCGGTGCCAGAATCTGGGAGGCCGCCGGCGGCTATGCGCCCACCATCGGCATTCTGGGCGCGGTGATGGGCTTGATTCATGTGATGGAGAACCTCACCGATCCGTCCAAACTCGGCGCGGGCATTGCCGTGGCTTTCGTGGCCACGATCTACGGCGTGGGCTTTGCCAACCTGGTGTTCTTGCCGATGGCCAAGAAACTGCAGGCGCATGTTGCGCGTCTGGTGTCGCTGCGCGAGATGCTGGTGGACGGGCTGGTCGGCATCGCCAACGGCGATAATCCGCGCATTATCGAGAGTCGTTTGCAGGGCTACGACGTCTGATTTTTCGCTGACCTCTTTCGGCTCATCGCAATCACTTCCTCGGGTGTGTCACAAATAGTTCACGCGTGATCGCCTTCAATTCGATAATATTCGAACTATGGAAATAAAGAACGCAGCCCCGTTGTTGTCGGCGCTTGGGCATGAGGCGCGCTTGAGCATCTTTCGCTTGCTGGTCGAAGCCGGTCCGGCGGGCCTGAATGCGGGCGCAATCAGCGATGCGCTGGCCATGCCGCCGGCGACGGCGTCGTTTCACTTGGCGCATCTGAGCCGGGTGGGGCTGATCCAGGGGCAGCGGGCGCATCGTTTCATTCATTACTCGGCGAATTTTTCGGGCATGGATGCGTTGATCGTCTTTCTGACGCGCAATTGCTGCCAGGGGCAGGATTGTCTGCCGCTTAGTGCAGCCAGCGATTCGCTGGAGACGTGTCGCGCGCCAGAGCCCGGCAACTGAGGCTTTTAACAATTGAAGGCGGGGATGCGTCCCCGGGACATCATGACTGAACTGAAAACCGTGCTGGTGCTATGCACCGGAAACTCCTGCCGCTCGCAAATGGCCGAGGCCATTCTCAATCACGATCTGGCAGGACTGGTGCGCGCTCTGTCCGCGGGAACCGCACCGCAGCCCAAGGTGGCCGACGGGGCCATCGAGGCACTGAGACTGGCTGCACTGCCAAGCGCCGGACTCACGCCCAAGGATGTGTCGGCGGTGCTCGACGAGACAATCGATCTGGTGGTGACCGTGTGCGACAACGCCAAGGAGAGCTGCCCGATCTTCCCCCGGCCGGCGCCGCGCCTGCATGTGCCGTTTCATGATCCGCATGGCGAGTCGATCGACAGCTTTGTCGCCGTGCGCGACGAGATCCGCGCGCGCCTGGTGCCGATCGTGCGCGAAGCGCTGGGCCTGTGAGCGGAGGACGCCATGTCTGTGCAATGTGAAGTCTCTGCCAAGGCGGCCGCCGGCGCGCCGATCAGTTTCTTTGAACGCTATCTGACGGTCTGGGTGTTCTTGTGTATCTTTGCCGGCATCTTGCTGGGCCAGTGGGCACCGGGCGTGTTCCAGACGCTGGGCCGTCTGGAGATCGCTCAGGTGAACCTGCCGGTCGGGGTGCTGATCTGGGTGATGATCATCCCGATGCTGATGAAAATCGACTTCGGTGCGCTGCACGAGGTGCGTGAGCAGAAGCACAGCATGCTCATTACGCTGGTGGTGAACTGGGCGATCAAGCCCTTCACCATGGCGGCCCTGGGTTGGCTCTTCATTCGCCATGTGTTTGCACCATGGTTGCCGGCCGAGCAGATCGACAGCTATATCGCGGGCCTGATCCTGCTGGGCGCGGCGCCGTGCACCGCCATGGTGTTCGTGTGGAGCAACCTGTGCCGGGGCAACGCCAACTTCACGCTGACCCAGGTCGCGCTCAATGACCTGATCATGGTCTTTGCGTTTGCGCCCATCGTGGCGCTCTTGCTCGGGGTGTCGTCGATCCCGGTGCCGTGGGACACGCTGTTTCTGTCGGTGGTGATGTATATCGTGATCCCGCTGGCGATCGCACAGTTCTTCCGCAAGCGATTGCTGGCGCGCGGACGGGCCGTGTTTGACGCCGCACTGACGCGGATCGGCCCCTTTTCGATCATGGCCTTGCTGGCAACGCTGGTGCTGCTGTTTTCGTTTCAGGGCGGCACCATCATCGCCCAGCCGGGCATCATCGCCATGCTGGCGGTGCCCATTTTGCTGCAGACCTTGTTGATTGCCGGCCTCGGCTATGTGCTCAACCGAGGCTTGCGGGTGCGTCACGATGTGGCCGGGCCGTCGACCATGATTGGCGCCTCCAACTTCTTTGAGTTGGCGGTAGCGGTGGCGATCGTGCTGTACGGCTTCGACTCCGGTGCGGCGCTGGCGACCGTGGTGGGTGTGCTCATCGAGGTGCCGGTGATGCTCTGGCTGGTGCGAACGGTCAATACCAGCAAAGCGTGGTACGAGCGGGGGCTGCAGCGCGCCCCGTAAGGGCGCGCGCTCGCTTACAGACGGAAGCTGCTGACCGATCCCTTGAGATCACCGGCCAGATTGCGAAGCTGATCGGCCGCGCCGGCCATGCGGCCGAGGGCCGACTGGTTGGCCCGCACCCGTTCAGCCATGTCTTCCACGTTACGGCTGATATGGCTGCTCGACTCGCTTTGCTCGCGCACTGCGCGCGTGATTTCGCCGACCTCGGCCGTCGTGTGGGTGACCGAGTCATTGGCTTCGCCGAGCGCTTCGGAGGCCAGACGCATGCCGCTGCGGCTGTCTTCGAGTGACTCAAGCCCCTTGTTCAAGGCTTTTTCCAGGGTGCGCGCCTGCTCGCCGAGCACATTGGTGATGCTGTCGATCTGGCTGGCGGACTGGCCCGATTTTTCGGCCAGCTTGCGCACTTCGTCGGCCACGACCGCAAAGCCGCGGCCTTGCTCGCCGGCGCGGGCCGCTTCGATGGCCGCGTTCAGCGCCAGCAGATTGGTCTGTTCGGCAATCTCACGCACCTGCTGCGTCATGGTGGTGATTTCCTGTGCGCTCTTGAAGAAGGCCTGCGCCGTCTCGGTGACGCCACGCATGACGCTGGCCGAGCCTTCGACAGACTTGGACAGGGTGTCAAGGCGGCTCGCTGCGCGGGAGGAGGCTTCGAGGCCTTTTTCGGACAGCGCGCTCAGCCGCTCGGTGTTGCCGCTGATGCGCTGGATGGCAGCGGTGACGGTATCGACGCCATGTGCGGTGTCACCGGCAGCTTCTGTCTGGCGTTCGGCAGATTCTGCCGCCTTGCGCGATTCGGCGGCCACTTCGCCGGCGGCAGCATCAACGCTGGCCACCGACTTTGCGACATGACCGATCAGTCGGCCCAGATCATTGCGGATGGACTCTGCACTGGTGGCAATGCGGCCCAGTTCGTCGCGTGTGTGGGCTCTGATCGGCTGGCTGAAGTCGCCTTTGGAGAGGGCGAGCAGGCCGTTTTCGAGTTCGCGGGCCGGGCCGATAATCTGACTGCGCAACAGCCACAGGAAGAGCACAAAGGCCATGGCACAGGCGACACCCATCAGTGCGGCGGTAATCACGATGGCCTGCCGTGAGTCGGCCTTGATGGCGGCGGTGCGTTCATCAATCTGCGCGTTGACCAGCACGGCGAGGTCGTCGAGGTGTTTGCCGGCGACCTTGTCGGCATCGCGCACATCTTTTTCCAGTGCGTAGATGTCGTAGCTGACCCGGTAGGCCGAGAGCGCGTCTCCATATGCTTCACGAAGGGCGTGATGCTCGGCCAGGAAGGCCTTTGAGAGTGTCTGGGTCTGCTCATTGACCAGTGGCGAGGCCGCCAGGGTGGTCAACGCAGCTTGTAACTTGTCTTGTTTGTTGCCGTAGGCGAGCCAGTAGTCGGCGGTGATTTCGTCTTCGGTGATGCGCAGGAGAATGTTCTTCCAGTCGAGCAGCTGGGAGAGGAAGACGGTCTTGTCTTCGGCCAGTTTGAATTGTTCGGAATGCAGCGCGTCGACTTCGCTGGTGAGCGTGTCGATGGCGCGGTATTGCAGGAACAGGCCGACACAGGCCGCCACCAGCAGGAGGGCGGTGCCGCCACCACAGATCAGCAGCAGTTTGTTGCGGATGCTGGACAGGATGAAGTTCATGATCAGGCCATCGGTGGAAGTCAAAGTTGACGTCAACGTACGGCCGCGGTGGGCGTTTCTTTAGCGCGGAAAGCGCAAATGTCTGATTGGCCGTTTTTACAGCCCAGAGCGGGGCTGTACTCAAGAGCGCGGGGGCGATGCCGTAATGAGTCTGTGGGTGGCACAAACGTTGCATTGATTGCAGCTGATGCCACCGAAGGACCGGACGCCGCCATGGCCAGACGAAACCGAGACGTAGAAGAGCACGAAAACCACGAGCGCTGGCTTGTGTCCTACGCCGACTTCATTACCCTGTTGTTTGCCTTCTTTGTGGTGATGTACTCGCTCAGCTCAGTCAACGAGGGCAAGTACCGTGTGCTCAGCGATTCGCTGGTTCAGGCGTTTCGCAGCGTGAGCGTGAATGAGTCAGGCACCCAGATTGTCGTGCAGCAGGTGACCATGCCGACCGGGCCGATTCCCATCGCGAAACCACAACCCGATCGCGCACAGCAAGCGGCTGAGCAGGCCAGGCAGGCGGCGAAAGAAGCCGCGGTGAAGCAGGTGAGGAGCATGGCTGAGGAGATCCGGCGCGTACTCAAACCGCTGTCGGACGGCGGTCAGGTGCTGGTGACCGAAGGGGCTAACGGCATCAAGGTTGAGATCAACGCCGAGGTGCTTTTTGCGCCGGGCGAGGCACTGCTTGGCGCGCAGGCCGTGAGTGCCTTGAGCGCGGTAGCGCAGGTGCTCGCCGGGTCCGAGTTTCCGATCGTGATCGAAGGTCATACCGACAATGTGCCGATCAACACCTATCGCTTTCCTTCCAACTGGGAGCTGTCTGCAGTGCGTGCGTCGAGCGTGGTGCGCTTGTTCGTCAATTCCGGTGTCGAACCTGCGCGGCTGACGGCCGCAGGCTATGGCGATCAGCGGCCGGTGGCTGACAACGAAACCCCGGAGAGCCGCAGCCAGAATCGCCGAGTGACCTTGCTGATTGAATCCATTCTGGTCGAAGAAGAACTTCCGCCCGTGGTTCCGCTGCGCCGCGACGACGCAATCCAGAGCATCTTGCCCAGCGCCACCGCTGGTCAGGCCGGGCCGGGGATGATTCTTCAAAATTGACGTGTATCAACTCCGTTGCGCCGCACAAGCTTAGGATGGCGTTACATTTTCTAACAATGAGCGCGCCATGGCTGATCTGTTTCAATGGTCCGATGCGTACGGCGTCGGTATTCAGGAGATCGACGAGCAGCACAAAGTGCTGGTCGACTTGCTTAACCGTCTGCACGACGCGATTCATGCGCAGCAAGGTTCGGCAACATCCCGAAAGATTCTCGGTGACCTGGCCGACTACACACGCACCCACTTTGCGGTCGAAGAGTCCTTGATGCGCGTGTCGAACTACCCCGAGTTTGAGGCGCACAAGCAGAACCATGAAGACTTGATTGGTCAGGTCAATGCCTTGCAACTCAAACTTGACTCGGGCGAGGCCAAGATTACCTTTGAGCTCTTGCACTTCCTCAAAGTGTGGTTGACCCATCACATCAAGGAGGCGGACAAGCGCTTTGCCGATTACTTCATCAGTGTGGGTGGCGCGCCGGCATGGGCCCCGCACGTGGAGCAGTCGATGAGCGAGAAGAAGTGGTGGTGGAAGTTCTGGTAGTTAAGGTCTTTATGCAATGTGAAGAGGCCCTGCGGGGCCTCTTTGTCGTTCAGGCGTCGGCGGTGTGTCTTAACGGGAGCCGCGAGAGCAACCGGATCACCACAAGCGCAAAGAGCAGTCGGGCCCAAAGAATGCCCGACAGATCAGCGCCCATCAGCAAAATCAGCAGGGTGTCCTCAATCAGGCTGTGACACAGGCCAAGAAAGCTCAGTGTAAGGAAAACATCGCGGCGGCTCAGGGTGCCGCTGCGTACCTCCTTGAGCAGCAGGCCTGCGCCGAAGGTCAGGCCGAGCGTGGCACCGATGACCGTGATATTGGCGGCCTCACCGCGAATGCCGATCACCCGCAGCGCCGGGACCAGCAGGGCATGAATGAGTTTTTCTATACCCAGGGCACGAAGCAGGCGAAGCACGGCCATCAGTGTTGCGATGATCACCAGAATCCACAGCAGTGTTTGTGCCTGGTCGAGCGCCCAAGCTGCCAGCGTGGGCGCGGCCGCGGGCGCCTGCCAGGGAAGATCGACCGGATGCGCCAGCCAGCCGGTGCCTTGATAGAGCAGATTCAGCAAGCCACCCAGCGTGATGGCCCCCACCAGACGGATCAATAAGGTGGCGCGCCAGTGCACGCCGGCGGCTTTGGCAACGGCGCCTTCGACCGGAAGGGCGTGGGCGACCAGCATCATGGCGCCCAGCACGGTGGCTTGTGCTGCCGTGACTGGCGTATCGGCGGCAAGCGCAAAGAAAACGACCAGGCCCGCGTAGATATTGCTGAGCAAGGTCGCCGCCCAGACCAGACCAAGAGCGTCGGGCAGGCCCACCAGTGACATGACGGGCGACAGCGCCCAGGCCAGCATTTCGCTGCCGCCGGCCATATCGAGCGCCTTCACGATGAGCAAGGCCGGCACCATCACCTTGAGCAAGGCGCCGTAGACGTAAAGCACCTCAAGCGCGAAGGTCCTGGCCGAGTGCAGGGCGGTGGGTGGGGGCGTGGCGGTCATTCGGGTTTTAGCCTGGGCGTCTGCAAGCGCTCAGTCTAGGCCCGAGCGTGGTAAATAATTCAGCAATGCGTGCGTAATTCTTTCCAAAAACTTTCTTTCTTGCGTTAAAAAAGAAATATTCGAAACTCCGTGCAGGCAGGTTATGGCGCTTGATCGTATCGACCGACGCATCCTTGGCATCCTCCAGCACGATGCCGGGCTCACCAATCAAAAGCTCGCCGAGCTGATCGGCTTGTCGCCTCCGGCATGCCTCAAGCGGGTCAAGCGCATGACCGAGTGTGGCTACATCGCCCGCCAGGTGGTCTTGCTCGATCCGCAGCGCGTCGGCCCGCTGCTGCATATCGTTGTGGAGGTGACGATGGAGCGTGACCGCAAGGACCTGTACCAGCGCTTTCTCCGCCGTACCTCGGCCCATGCCGCCGTGAAGCAGTGCTACCAGGTGACCGGCGAGATCGATTTCGTGCTGATCGTGGTGGTGCCGGACATGGATGCCTACGACCGTTTTTGCGACGAGGTGCTGTACGCCGACGACAACCTGCGCAAGTTCCGCACGCTGGTGTCGCGCTTTCGGAACAAGTTCGATACCGCGCTTGATGTCGATGCCTGACGCCGCGCGCTTGCTGGCCTGAGATGTCCGTTTGAGCGGTGTTGCGACGGGCTGCGTCGCGCGCAGATGACAGGTCTACGGAAACGCAGGTTCGCGATTTGGGGTGGTGAAGGTTTCCTTGGTGAGGCGGTTGAGCGGCACGTTCAGCGTGGCGGTGTTGAACCAGCGCCGGTAAAGCTCGGGCATGTGCGGCGTCGGCAGAAAACGGTGCAGGCTGTCGCTGACGGCGCCGGAAAAGCGGGTGTCGTCCTTGCGCATCATGATGCCGTAGGGCTCGATCGACAGGAAAGGACCGACCACCTCGAACTGCGCGGCCCCGTCCGGTGCAGCCGAAATCTGCGAATAGAGAATGATGTCATCCAGCGCAAAGGCCGCGGCCTTGCCATCGCGTACTGCCGCCAGGCCGGATTCGGCATCGGTGACATAGACCGGGGTCAGCCCCAGCGTGGCGGCGGCATTGTATTCGAGCACCAGCTTTTCACCGGTGGTGTTCTTGATGAGCGCGATGCTTCGCTTCGCCAGATCATCGATCGAACGAATCCTGTCGCTCTTGCGGCTGAGCAGGCGGGTGCCGGTGACATAGAAAGCCGGGCTGAAGTCGTAGCGGGCGAGACGCTCGCGGGTGATGGTCGAGGCGCTGCAGTCCATGTCGGTTTCGTTCTTGTCCAGCGCGGTAAAGCGGGTGTCCCAGGTCGTTTCCCGATACGCAATCTGCAGTGCCGGCAAGCCGAGCTGCGCCTGAAGATCGGCGGCGACGCGACGACAGATATCAATGGTGTAGCCGTCGGGGGAGCCGGCGGTCTCAATCCCGAAGGGCGGGTTGCCGCCGACCCAGCCGATGGTCAGCGTGCCGGTGCGGCGGATCTTGTCGAGCGTGTCGGCCTGCGCGGCGGTGGCCAGCCACAGGCTCAGTGCGAGCATCAGCAGGCGGGGAAAGCGGCGATGTGCCATGGAGCGTCTCCTTTGAGTCTGGGCGCACAGGGAGGCGCGTGGCTGCCGGCCCGGAGTTTGTGTCTTGCTGTGCGCAGCAGAAGGGCCCGCCGGTGTGGCAACGTGTGCGTCACCACACCGGGGGCGGGGGCCCCGGTGTTGCCGGGAACGCCTATTAGACGGGACCTGGCCGGGCAAAGCCTTGCGTTATGCCAGCCAGATTGCGGGTTCGATGAAAAGGCGATGCTCTGAGTAGGTGGAAATCGAAAAGAAAACCCCCGGGGCGGTGTTGCGCCGCACCCGGGGGTGAGATCAGGCCCGAAAACCGGCTCAGGCTGCGCCGGTGGGTTTGATCTTCTGCGGCAGCGGCACGCCCTTGCGTGCGCGGCGGTGACGCCATAGTTCGAGCTGATTGGGCTTGATGCTCAACTCGGTGGCGCGATTGCCGCGGCCAATGCCTTGAATGACGAGGTTGTCGGCGTTGTCGGGCACGGCGACGGCGGCCAGTTGTGCGTCGGCGTCGAGTGCCATGACGATGACGCCGCGACCGCCCGACTGCACTTTCATTTCGCTGCTCGGGAAGACCAGCACCCGCCCGTTGTCGGACAGCGCGGCAATCCAGTCGCCTTTGACGGGCGTCGGGCTCAGCACTCTTTCGCCTTTTTCGAGCGTCATGAAGGCCTTGCCGGCGCGCTGCCGCGTGGTGGCGTCGGCGATCTTGCAGATGAAGCCGTAACCGCCCGAGTTGGCAAACATGAAGTGCGCTTCGGGGGCGGCGGTGAGCACTTGAGCGAGTTTGGCGCCGTCCTGGAATTCGACCAGGGTGGCGATCGGCGTGCCGTCACCGCGTCCGCCCGGAAGGTCGGCCACGCGCACGGTGTAGGCGCGGCCCTTGGTGTCGATCACGATCAGCGGCCAGATGCTGCGGGTTTCGATCACCGCAAAGCCGCTGTCGCCGGTCTTGTAGTTGATGCTCTCGGCGTCGATGCCGTGGCCCTGGCGGCTGCGTACCCAGCCGTTCTTGGAGACGATCACCGTCACCGGTTCGTCGGCCACGCTCACTTCAGCCACCGCCACCGGGGCCACGGTTTCGATCAGCGTGCGGCGTTCGTCGCCGTATTGCTTGGTGTCGGCCTCGATCTCCTTGAGGATGAGCTTGGTCATCGCCGCGCGGCTGTCGAGCAGGTGGGTCAGGCCGTCGCGCTCTTCCTTGAGCTTGGCCAGTTCCTGCTCGATCTTGATGCCTTCGAGCCGCGCCAGCTGACGCAGGCGGATCTCGAGGATGTCTTCGGCCTGGATGTCGGTGAGGCCGAAGGCTTCGATCAGTGCCGGTTTGGGTTCGTCCGACTCGCGGATGACGCGGATCACTTCCTCGATGTTGAGGAAGGCGATCATCCGGCCCTCGAGAATATGGATGCGCCGGTCGACTTCGTCCAGGCGATGGCGGGTACGCCGCTCGACCGTCACATAGCGGAAGTCCACCCACTCGCTGAGGATCTGCACCAGATTCTTCTGCTGCGGCCGGCCGTCGCGGCCGATCATGGTCAGGTTGAGCGAGGTGGAGGTTTCGAGGCTGGTGTGCGCGAGCAACACGGCCATGAACTCGTCGCGGCCCTGGCGGCTGGAGCGCGGCTCGAGCACCAGGCGGATGGGTGCCTTGTCGGAAGATTCGTCGCGCACGGTTTCGAGCACACCGAGCACCAGTTGCTTGAGCTGCTTTTGTTCTTGCGAGACTTCCTTCTTGCCGGTGCGCGGCTGCGGATTGGTGAGGGTTTCGATCTCTGCCAGCACCTGCGCGGCGGAGACGCCATGCGGGAACTCGTCGATGATCACCCGCCACTGACCGCGCGCCATCTCCTCGACGCGCCAGCGCGCGCGCATGCGCAGGCTGCCGCGCCCGGTGGCGTAGGCTTCGCGCAGCGTCTCGGTGGTCGAGATGAGCTGGCCGCCGCCGGGGTAGTCCGGGCCGGGCAGCACTTCCATCACTTCGTCGAGCGTGGCCTCGGGCTTGCGGATCAGCAGGCAGGCCGCCTTGGCGACTTCGCGCAGATTGTGTGGCGGGATTTCGGTGGCCATGCCCACGGCAATGCCCGAGGCGCCGTTCATCAGCACGAAGGGCAGGCGCGCCGGCAGCAGCGCCGGCTCTTTGAAGGCGCCGTCGTAGTTGGGGCGGAAATCGACCGTGCCACGGTCGATCTCGGCGAGCAGCAACTCGGCAATCGGGGTGAGGCGGCATTCGGTGTAACGCATGGCGGCGGCGGAGTCGCCGTCGCGCGAGCCGAAGTTGCCCTGGCCGTCGACCAGCGGGTAGCGCAGCGAGAAGTCCTGCGCGGTGCGCACCATGGCGTCGTACACCGAGCTGTCGCCGTGCGGGTGGTATTTGCCGATCACGTCGCCGACCACGCGGGCCGATTTCACATGCTTGCTGCTGGCCGACAGGCGCATCTCGTTCATGGCGAAGAGGATGCGGCGCTGCACCGGCTTCATGCCGTCTTCGACCTGCGGCAGGGCGCGCGATTTGACCACGCTCATCGCGTAGGCGAGATAGGCGCGCTCGGCGAAGAGGTCGAGCGGCAGGGCGTCGTCGCCCATCGGTGGCGGTGGATTGCCGCCCGGCGGCGCGGGCGGTGGTGCCTCTGCGGCCGGCGAGGGGACCTCCTCGGCGGGTGGCGGGGCAAACAGATCGAGAGAATCGTTACTCATGAAATCGGGTCGGTCTCAGTACATCATGCGGCCACTGCCGCCGATCACGCCAATGTCGCGGTAGCTGGAGCCGTTGTGGCGGGTGGGTGAGTAGCTCAGCATAAAGCCCGACAGATTGGCCGGGTTGAGGGCTTCGATCGCGTCGCGCAGTTTGGCGCGGGTCAGCGGCGCACCGGCGTTGGTGGCGGCGAGCAACATCAGGCGTGCCGAGATGAAGCCTTCCATGGTGTTGGGCGACAGTTGCTCGGCCTTGTCGCCATGGCTGTCGTGCAGGGTGCGCAGATCCTGGCAGATCTTGAGTGTGCATGAACCCGGGTCCGGCATGACCGACACCATGCCAAAGCCGCGCGCGGCATCGATGCCGGCCGTCTTGACGATCTGGGCTGCGTCGTTGACCGAGATGCCGACACGCGGCGCAAACAGGCCGGCGGTGTGGGTGGCCTTGGCGGCGACCGCGGTCGGCGCGCCGGCGGTGCCGATCAGTACGCCTTGCGGGTCGGCGGCCATTACGGTGGCCACGGCGGCTGATACGTCGACACTGCCGCGCGGGCTGATGCCGCGTCCGGCGGCCTCAAGGCCATGGGTCTTGAGTGCATCGACATAGGCGCTGTGAATCGACTCGCCGAAGGGGTCGTCTTCGTGCAGGATGCCGACGCGCTTGATGCCGGAGTTGGCAAAATGCCGCACGATGCGCTCGACTTCTTCGGCGTAGCTGGCGCGCACATGGAAGACCTGC
>JBFIJC010000042.1:0-18871 GCA_041600915.1 Nitrogeniibacter sp. | reverse complement strand
GGGTGGGTGCGCGAGCATACCCACGACGACCACCAATAGCCTGAACATGCAGATGGTTCTGGTGCCGGCCGGCGAATTTACAATGGGCAATGCGGCGAGCATCGAGGATATGAGCGCACTCTACCCGGCGTATGAGCCGCGGCGGCTGGCCGATCTTACGGATGAAACCCCGGCGCGCCGGGTGCGCATTACGCGCCCGTTCTACATGGCGAAACACGAGGTGACGGTGGGTCAGTTTCGGGCGTTCATCGAGGCATCGGGCCATGTGCCCGAGTCGATTGCAGACGGGACCGGCGGCGATGGTTACAACGCCGCCTATGATCCCGCGACCAGCAAACGGGGGGATGCCTTTGAGGGCCGTGACCCGCGCTACTCGTGGCAGAACCCGGGCTTTACGCAGACCGACGCCCACCCGGTGGTGAACGTGACCTGGCAGGACGCTGTGGCCATGGCCCGCTGGCTGAGCGCGACAGAGGGGCGCCGCTACCGACTGCCGACGGAGGCGGAATGGGAATATGCCTGCCGTGCCGGCACGACCACGCAATACCACAGCGGTGATGCGCCGGCGTCGCTGAGCGCGGTGGCCAATGTATTTGATAGCGACGCGGCGGTGAACTGGCCCGACTGGCAGGCGTATGCGTTGCCAGCGGCCGATGGTTTCGCATTCACCGCGCCGGTGGGTACGTTTGCCCCCAACGCCTTTGGGCTGCATGACATGCACGGCAACGTGTGGGAGTGGACCGGCGACTGGCATGACGCGGCCTACTACGCCCGCTCGCCGCAGGACGATCCGCAGGGGCCGGACGCGGGCCGCGTAAAGGTGCGCCGGGGCGGGTCGTGGCACACCTGGCCTCTGTATGCGCGCTGCGCCTATCGCAACTGGAACACGCCGGTCACGCGCTACACCCTGGTGGGGATCCGCCTGGTGATGGAAGCCGACTGATCAGCTCGGCCGATGCTGCGGCCTTGCCGCGACAGCACTTGACCGCAAGCCGCCGTGGCGGCGCGCCCTGCCCGGCCTGGTGGTGTGCTGGCGAAGTCTCGATACCGTGTCGGGTCGGCTTCAGCCGACCATGACGGCTTGAAACCCGCCCTTCAGTGCAGACGACTAGATGCCGCGCGCGCGGGCGATGTACAACGCCGACAGGGTTTTGCCGTCGGTGATGTCGCCGCTCGCCACGGCAGCATCCAGCTCGGCGGGGCTCAGTGAGAGGATTTCAAGAAACTCGCCTTCGTCCCACTGATGGCCGACGTAAGTCAGCTCCTGCGCCAGAAAGACTTCGATCCGCTCATCGGAGTAGCCAATGCAGGGGTGTAGCGTGCCCAGATGGGTCCAGCGCGCGGCTTCGTACCCTACCTCTTCGCGCAGCTCACGGCGGGCGCAGGCTTCGATGGTTTCACCCGGATCGATCTTGCCGGCGGGCAGTTCGATGAAGCTGCGGCGTAGCGGATAGCGAAACTGGCGCTCCAGAATGAGTCGGCCGTCCGGAAGCGTGGCGATCACCACCACTGCGCCCGGATGCGTGATGTACTCGCGCACTGCGGTCTTGCCGTCGGGCAGCGTGACCTGATCGCGGTGGACCTTGAGCAGCAGGCCGTCAAACACCTGCTCGCCGTCGATGCGGGTCTCTTCCAGGCTGTCTTCGTTCTGGTTCAGCATCGGTCTCTCTTCATGGAAGATGCTCGAAAAAACATCGGGCCGCAGAACCTTTCGGTTGTGCGGCCCGGAATGCGCTCAGGACGCGTCAGCCCTGGAAGCTCGCCACCAGTGCCAGCTGGCACAGATCAATCAGCTGCTGCGGCAGCAGACCGAGGAAGGCAATGGCCAGGCAGTTGGCCGAGAGCAGCACGCGGATATCGGATGCGGCGTGAATCGGTGCCGTGTCGATTGGCTCATCGAAGTACATCACCTTCACCACACGCAGGTAGTAGAAGGCGCCGACCAGCGACATCATCACCGCCAGCACCGCCAGCCAGACCATATCGGCCGCCACCAGCGACTGCAGCACGGACAGCTTGGCGAAGAAGCCAATAAAGAACGGGATGCCGGCCATCGAGAACATGACAATCATCATCATCGCGGCAAACCACGAACTGCGCTTGTTCAGGCCCTTGAGGTCATCAATGTTTTCAGCCTCGAAGCCCGAACGGGACAGCAGGATGATGATGCCGAAGGACGCCAGGCTCATGATCACGTAGGCGATCGCGTAGAACATGCTCGAGGTGTAGGCGTTGAGCGCATTGAATCGATCTCCGTCGACCACGCCCGAGAGCAGGCCGAGCAGCAAGAAGCCCATGTGGGAAATACCCGAGTAGGCCAGCATGCGTTTGAGGTTGGTCTGCGCAATGGCGGCAATATTGCCGAGCACCAGTGAGCCGACGGCCATCAACATCAGCATGGTTTGCCAGTGTTCGGCCAGATCGAACAAGCCCCCCACCAACAGACGCATGGCGATCGCGAAGGCGGCCAGTTTGGGGGCCGTGCCGATCATCAAGGTGACGGAGGTCGGTGCGCCGTGATAGACGTCGGGCACCCACATGTGGAACGGCACCACGCCCAGCTTGAAGGCCAGACCGGCAACGATGAACACCAAACCGAACATCAGCACGGTTTTGCTCGACACGCCGTCATACACGGCGGCCTGGTTGTAGATTGCCTGGGCCACACCCGACAGCGACAGGTTGCCCGTCGCGCCATAGACCATGGACATGCCGTAGAGCAGCAGGCCCGAGGCCAGTGCGCCAAGAATGAAGTACTTCATGGCCGCTTCGGTCGAACGCGCAGAATCACGGTCGAAGGCGACCAGGGCGTAGAGCGACAGCGACAGCATTTCGAGGCCGATATACAGCGACAGGAAATGGTTGGCGGTGACCATCACCATCATGCCCAGCGTCGAAAACAGCGCGAGCAAGTGGTATTCGGGTTTGTCGAAACCGCGATCGGCCGCATAGCCTCGGCCATAGATCAGCGCGGTGATCACCGAGAAGCAGATCAGGATCTTGAGCACATCACCCATCAGGTCGTCGACATACATGTCGCTGAAGGTGATCCGCACCTGCCCATCCATGGTGAAAATGGTGAGTAGCGCGGCTACGATCAGGGTCAGTTGCGTCAGTACATAACCGATGTTGCGCGCGGATTGGCGCATGAACACGGTCAGCAGCAAGATCACCAGCGACATGCCGGCCACGAACAGCTCTGTGGCGGCGGGGGCGAAGTCAGGGACTACAAAGTTCATCGTCGGACCAATCCCGTAAATTTATTCAGCTGGATGCTCAAAGCTTGCTCGTTGCAACGTGCTGCAGGAGCTCATTCACCGAGGCATGCATCACTTCGGTCACCGGCAGCGGATAGATACCCATGATCAGGGTGCAAGCGGCAAGCACAGCGAGGAACGCAAATTCGCGCCCGTTGATGTCCTCGAGCTTGGCGACCTTATCGTTGCCAATGGCACCAAAAACCACGCGCTTGTACATCCACAAGGTGTAAGCGGCACCAAGAATCAGCGTTGTCGCAGCGGCAAACGCGACCCAGAAGTTGTATTGCACCGCGCCCAGCACCACCATGAATTCGCCAACAAAACCGCTCGTTCCCGGCAGGCCCGCATTGGCCATGGCAAACAACATGAAGAAGGCGGCGAACTTGGGCATGGTGTTGACCACGCCGCCGTAATCGGCGATCTGGCGCGAATGCATGCGGTCGTACAGGACACCGATGCAAAGGAACATCGCGCCCGACACAAATCCGTGCGAAATCATCTGCACCAGCGCGCCCTCGATGCCGAGCGGATTGAAGATGAAAAAGCCGAGGGTTACGAAACCCATGTGCGCAATCGATGAGTACGCCACCAGTTTCTTCATGTCGGACTGCACCAGCGCCACGAAACCGATGTACACCACCGCGATCAGCGACAGCACGATCATCATCGGCGCCATGGCTTGCGAGGCGTCGGGCACGATGGGCAGCGTAAAGCGCAGGAAGCCGTAGGCACCGAGCTTGAGCGCGATGGCGGCCAGCACCACCGAGCCGCCGGTGGGCGCCTCAACGTGGGCATCGGGCAACCAGGTATGCACCGGCCACATCGGCACCTTGACGGCGAAGGCGATCAGGAAGGCCCAGAACAGCAAATTCTGCGCACCCATGGCGATCGGCAGTTCGTGCCAGTCGAGGATGCTGAAGCTGCCGCTCTGCATGAACAGGTAGATCAGGGCGACCAGCATCAACAAGGAGCCGGCCAGGGTGTAGAGGAAGAACTTGAACGCGGCATACACGCGATTAGCGCCGCCCCACACGCCGATGATCAGGTACAGCGGAATCAGCGAGGCTTCGAAGAACACGTAGAACAGCAAACCGTCGAGCGACGAGAAGATGCCGTTGAGCAAACCCGACATGATCAGGAAGGCGGCCATGTACTGCGCCACTTTGGTCTTGATCACTTCCCAACCGGCCGCAACCACCAGAATGGTGACGAAGCTGTTGAGCAGCACGAACAGTACCGACAGGCCGTCCACCCCGAGGTAGTAATGGACATTAAAGGCCGGAATCCAGCGGGCGAGCTCCACGAACTGCATGGCGCTGGTGCTGTTGTCGAAGCCGGTAAAGAGCGGAATCGTCACGAGGAAGCCGATCACCGAAGTGAGCAAGGCCATAGATCGCGCCATAGGTGCATTCCGGTCGGAGCCTGTGGCTAGCACCAGCAGGCCGCCGACGATCGGCACCCAGATCGCGAGACTGAGAAGAGGCATACCCGTCATCGTAACTATCCGTTCAAGGCGTCAGCTCGACGCATTTGTTTCGTTGTAACCGTGAATGGCATGGCGTGATCAAACAACGCTGAACCACAGCGACAGCAAGACGCACAAACCAATGATCATCGAGAAGGCGTACATGTAGATGTGACCCGACTGCAGCAAGCGGCTCGCTTGCGCGACCAGACTGACCGTCCGTGCCGTGCCGTTCACAATCAGGCCGTCGATGATCCCCTGATCACCGCCCTTCCAGAAGCCCTGCCCCAGCAAGCGCGAACCACCCGCGAAAACGACTTCGTTGAATTTGTCGAAGTAGTACTTGTTCTCGAGCAGCGTGTGCAGCGGCTTGAAGGTCCGCATGATTGCGGCCGGGATCTCAGGCTTCACCAAGTAGAAGAACCAGGCCACCACAACCCCGCCCATGGCGAGGAAGAACGGCAAGGTGGTGAAACCATGCATCGCCATGGCGGCCGCGCCGTGGAAGTGCTCGGCAAACTGGCCGATGGTGTCGTGCGCCGCCGTCACATGGATAGCGCGCTTGAACCAGTCACCAAACAGCATCGGCTCAATGGTGAGGAAACCGACGAGCACCGACGGGATCGCCAGCAGGATCAGCGGCACGGTGACCACCCAGGGCGACTCGTGCGGCTTCTGGCCCGGGGCCAGGCCGTGATGGTGGTCATCCGACGGCTCTTCATCGTCATGATCGCCGTGGTGATCATGGTGGGCCTTGCCGAAACGCTCCTTACCATGGAAGACCAGGAAGTACATCCGGAAGGAGTAGAAGGCGGTCACGAAGACGCCAACGATGACGCAGAAATAAGCGTAGCCGGCACCGGGGATCGTCGAGAAATGCACCGCCTCGATGATCGAATCCTTTGAGAAGAATCCGGACAGGAAGGGGAAGCCAATCAGCGCCAGCGAGCCCACCAGGGAGGTGAACCAGGTGATGGGCATGTACTTCCACAGACCGCCCATGTTGCGCATGTCCTGGTCGTGATGCATGCCGATGATCACCGAGCCGGCGCCAAGGAACAGCAGCGCTTTGAAGAAAGCGTGCGTCATCAAGTGGAACACGGCTGCCGAGTAGGCAGACACACCAAGCGCAACCGTCATGTAACCGAGCTGCGAAAGCGTCGAGTAAGCCACCACGCGCTTGATGTCGTTCTGGACAATGCCGAGGAAGCCCATGAATAGCGCAGTCGTCGCGCCGATCACGATAACGAAGGACAGCGCCGTCTCGGACAGTTCGAACAGCGGCGACATGCGCGCCACCATGAAGATGCCCGCGGTCACCATGGTTGCGGCGTGGATCAGTGCCGAAATCGGGGTCGGGCCTTCCATGGAATCCGGCAGCCAGACGTGCAGCGGCACTTGCGCCGACTTGCCCATTGCACCGATGAACAGGCAAATACAGATCACGCTGATCAGCAGCCAGGGGGCACCCGGGAAGAGCTCAATTGTTTTGGCGGCGAGTGCGTCAGCCTGCGAGAACACTTCGGCGTAATCCAGGCTGCCCGTGTGGGCGGCGACCAGACCAATGCCGAGCAGGAAGCCGAAGTCACCCACGCGGTTGACCAGGAAGGCTTTCATGTTGGCAAAAATGGCTGTCGGGCGGGTGTACCAGAAGCCGATCAGCAGATAAGACACCAGGCCCACCGCTTCCCAGCCGAAGAACAGCTGCAGGAAGTTGTTCGACATCACGAGCATCAGCATCGAGAAGGTGAACAAGGAGATATAGCTGAAGAAGCGCTGATAACCCGGGTCTTCCTTCATGTAGCCGATCGTGTAGAGGTGCACCATCAGCGACACGAAGGTCACCACGAGCATCATCATCACGGTGAGCTCGTCGATCAGGAAGCCGACCTCCAGGCTCAGGTTGCCACTGGTCGCCCAGGTATAGACCGTGCCGTTGAAGGTGTTGCCCGCCTGCACGTCCTGATAGATCAGGATCGAGGCGAACAATGCGACAGCCACACCGAGAATCGTGGCGACATGCGCGCCGGTGCGACCAATCGCCTTGCCAAACAGACCGGCGAGAATCGCCCCCGCCAGCGGTGCCAGCGGTACGACCAAGTAGAGATTTTGCATTTCGGACATCGAGACGCTTCCTTAACCCTTGAGGCTATCCAGATCATCCACATGGATGGTGCGCAAATTGCGGAACAGCACCACCAGAATCGCCAGGCCGATTGCAGCTTCCGCCGCGGCCACGGTGAGGATGAAGAACACGAAGATCTGGCCTGCGAGATCGCCCAGATAATGGGAGAACGCGACAAAATTCAGATTCACCGAAAGCAGCATCAACTCGATCGCCATCAGCAAGACGATGAGGTTCTTCCGGTTGAGGAAGATGCCGACCACACTGATCGCAAACAGTATTGCGCCCAGAATGAGGTAGTGGGAAAGCGAAAGCATCAATGACTCCCTGAAAGCGATCTGCGCGCTTCGATTATTCTTTTTCCGACGGCATCGACACCAACTCGACGCGATCGGCCCGCTTGACGGCAATCTGACGTGACGGATCCAGGTGACGTGACCCGGTGCGCTTGCGCAGCGTCAGTGCCACTGCGGCGATCATCGCCACCAGCAGAACCAGCGAAGCGAGCTCGAACGGATACACATACTCGGTGTAGAGCACCCGACCCAGTTCGCGCGTATTGCTGTAACCCGCCTGCGCGGCCGGCGGCTCCGGCATGGCATCGAGTCCGAAATACGGGCCGCTCAGCACCAGTACCATCTCGGCCAGCATGATCACACCGACAACAGCGCCCACCGGGAGGTAGCTCCAGAAGCCCTCTCGCAGTCGGTCGATATTGATATCGAGCATCATCACCACGAACAGGAACAACACCATCACCGCGCCGACATACACCATCACCAGCGTAATGGCCAGAAACTCGGCCTGCAGCAACAGCCAGATGCCAGCTGCGTTGAAGAAGGTCAACACCAGAAACAGCGCTGCCTGAACCGGGTTGCGTACGGTCACGACACGCAACGCGGCCAACACCATCACGGTGGCCAGCAGGTAAAAAACGAAAGTCTTGAATTCCATGCTCGAGTATCTCCGGAGGCCAATCGCGGCCTCGCTTTACGCGCTTTTACCGGTACTTCGCCTCGGTCTCACGATCCTTGGCAATCTGTGCTTCGTTCCGATCGCCAACAGCCAGCAACATCTGCTTGGTGTAGTACAGATCGCCCCGTTGTTCGCCGTGATATTCAAACACCCGCGTCTCGACGACCGCATCCACCGGACAGGCTTCCTCGCAGAAACCACAGAAGATGCACTTGGTCAGATCGATGTCATAACGCGTCGTGCGTCGCGAACCATCGTCACGCTGATCGGATTCGATGGTGATTGCCATCGCCGGACACACCGCCTCGCACAGTTTGCACGCAATGCAGCGCTCTTCCCCGTTCGGGTAGCGACGCAGCGCGTGCAGACCGCGAAAACGCGGGCTCTGCGGTGTTTTTTCTTCCGGAAACTGAACCGTAATCTTGCGCGCAAAGAAGTGGCGCCCGGTCAGGGCCAAACCTTTGAGCAGTTCCTTCAGAAGAAGGCTACCGAAATAATCTCTTGCACCCATCGTTCGCCTCTCAGTTCCAGATCGACAGCGGGGACATGATCCACACTGCGACAACGAGGACCCAGAACAGCGTCACGGGCAAGAACACCTTCCAACCCAGACGCATAATGTGGTCATAACGGAAACGGGGGAATGTCGCCCGCGCCCAGAGGAACATCAACACAACCATCGACGTCTTGATTGCCAGCCAATGGAAGCCATCGGGCAGGAAACCGACCGGCGACAACCAGCCGCCCAGGAACAGGATGGCGGTCAGGATGCTGACCAGCCACATGTTGGCGTATTCAGCGAGGAAGAACAGCGCGAAGGTCATGCCCGAATACTCGACCATGTGACCGGCGACGATCTCCGACTCGCCTTCCACCACGTCGAACGGTGCCCGGTTGCATTCAGCGATGCCCGAGATCATGTAGACCACGAACATCGGGAACAGCGGCAACCAGTTCCAGCTCAGGAAACCAAGGCCCATGTCCGCAAACTGGCCCTCCCCCTGCACCCGAACGATCTCGCTCAGATTCAGGGACGCGGAAATCATCAACACGCAGATCAGTGCGAAGCCCATTGCCAACTCATACGACACCATCTGAGCGGCGGCGCGCATGGTGCCCAGGAAGGGGTACTTCGAGTTGGACGCCCAACCGGCGATGATCACGCCATACACTTCGAGCGAGGTGATGGCCAGAATGAACAGCAGACCGGCATCAACGTCGGCCAGCACGCCACCATCCCAGAACGGAACCACCGCCCAGGCAGCCAGCGACGGCGCAATGGCGAGAATCGGGCCAATGATGAACAGGCCTTTGCTGGTTGCGGACGGGACCAGCACTTCCTTGAACAACAGCTTCATGCCGTCGGCGATCGGCTGCAGCAGACCCAGCGGGCCGACACGGTTCGGGCCGATACGCACCTGCATGTAGCCGATGATCTTGCGCTCGAAATAGGTCAGATACGCAACTGCAATCATCAACGGCGCGATGATTGCCACGATCTTGGCGAGGGTCCACACTGCCGGCCATGCAGCGCCAAACAAAGAGGCAATCGGTTCGAGAAGGGCTTCCATCAAACGCGCTCCAGGGTCACCACAGCGGACGCGCTACCCAGCGCAGCTGTTGATTCATGTGCCGATGCAATCCGCACGCAGCCTTCTGCCAGCGTATCGTCGGTCTTCGCGATCAAGCGGGCGCTGCCTTGAGCTGTCCTGGCTTCCACGGCATCGCCGGCATTCAAGCCAAGCGCGCTCATCGTTGCCGCAGACAAATAGGCCGCCGGCGCTGCTGCATCGCGAGCGCGCTGAAGCGCTGGCGCACGACGCACAATTGAATCGGTCGCATAAAGCGGCACATCAGCCACGCGCTCGACACCAGCGACGGCAGCCGCAGGCGACACCGCCAGACCATCCAGCGCGTTATTCAGATTCGCGACCGGGAAGGCATTGATATCGAGCACCTCGGCGCGAACCGCTTCGGAATCGTTGTAATTGAAGCCATCCAGGGACAACAGGTTGCCCATGACGCGAAGCACTTTCCAGGCCGGGCGGGTATCGCCCTGCGGCTTGGCAACGGCAACAAAACTCTGCGCACGGCCTTCGCAGTTGACAAAGGTGCCCGAGGTTTCGCTGAAGGGAGACACCGGCAGCATCACATGGCTGATGGCGCGCAGCTCAGGGCTGTTGAAAGCCGTGAGGCTGACCACAAAGTCAGCGCCCGCAACCGCGGCACGTGCGCGCTCGCCGGCGGCAGAGTCCAGAGACGGCTCAACATTGAGCAGCACGTAGGACTTGAGCGATTCGTTCAGCATGGCTGCAGCGGTTTTGCCGCCCTTGGCCGGCACCGCGCCGGCGAGGTAGCCACCAACGCTGTTGGCCGCATCGCCGATCACGCCAAAGCTGGCACCGGTGAGTGTCGCAATTTCTTGTGCGAGACGACGCAGGGTCGCCGCTTGCGCATGCTGCGCCGCGAAGTTGCCCAGCCAGACGGCTGACTTACGGCCACTAAGCAGCAGGTCGGCGATCGCTTTGGCCTCGGCCGAGATGTCGGCCGGAACGACAGACGCCAGGGAGGCATCGATCGTCTTGCCTTCGGCATCTGCCACCGCCTTGAGCACTGCCGCCAGGGCAGCGACCATTTCAGACGGCTTGGGCTGCATGCGCGCCGTCACCGGCAACAGCCAGTCATCAGCGGTGGGGTGAATACTTGCCACTTTGAGGCCACGCTTCGCGGCCTGACGCACACGCTGCGCGAGCAAGGGGTGATCTTTGCGGAAGAAGCTGCCAACCACCAGCAGTCGGTTCAGGTCGGCAACCTCGGCGACGGGCATTCCCAGCCACGGCGCACCCTGGCTGACGGCATCCGCCGAGAAATCGGCCTGACGCAGGCGGAAGTCGACGTTGTCGCTGCCCAGCCCACGCACCAGCTTCTGCGCGAGATAGAGCTCTTCGACCGTGGCGTTGGGCGCCAGGATCGCACCAAATTCTTCAGCGCCAGCCGCGGCGACGACCGCCTTGAGACGGGTTGCGGCGAATTCCAGCGCGGTTTGCCAATCGGTTTCTTGCCAGCTATCGCCCTGACGGATCATCGGCTTGGTCAGGCGCGACGCGCAATTCAGACCTTCGTAGGCGAAACGATCGCGGTCCGACAACCAGCATTCGTTGATCGCTTCATTTTCAAGCGGCAACACACGCTTGACCACGTCATGTTTGACCTGAACGATCAGGTTGCTGCCCAGCGAGTCGTGCGGGCTGACCGACTTGCGGCGTGCCAGCTCCCAGGTGCGGGCGGCGAAACGGAAAGGCTTGGAGGTCAGCGCACCGACCGGGCACAGATCGATGATGTTGCCGGACAGTTCGGAATCAACCGTCTTTTCAACAAAGGGCATGATCTCGGAGTGCTCGCCGCGGAAGGCCTGGCCCAATTCCATCAGACCCGCGATTTCCTGCGTGAAGCGAACACAGCGGGTGCAGTGAATGCAACGCGTCATGTCGGTCGAGACCAGCGGGCCGAGGTTCTTGTTGAACACGACGCGCTTCTCTTCCTGATAGCGCGACTTGCTCTCGCCGTAACCGACCGCCAGATCCTGCAACTGACACTCGCCGCCCTGATCGCAGATCGGGCAATCGAGCGGGTGGTTGATCAGGAGAAACTCCATCACGCCCTTTTGCGCCTTGACCGCAGCTTCCGACTTGGTCCAGACCTTCATGCCATTGGTCACCGGCGTCGCGCAGGCGGGCAGCGGCTTGGGCGCCTTTTCGACCTGCACCAGACACATACGGCAGTTGGCGGCGATGGACAACTTCTTGTGGTAGCAGAAGTGAGGGATATACGCCCCCACCTGATTGGCCGCATCCATCACGGTGCTGCCATCAGCCACCTGAAGCTGCTTGCCGTCGATCTCGATTTCTAGCATGACGGACCTACATAGATTTTGCTGCCTTCGCGCTGGACGTCGTCCGGCACGAGACAGGTCTTGTGTTCGATGTGGTAGGCGAATTCATCGCCGAAATGCTTGACGAAACTCTGTACCGGCATGGACGCGGCATCACCCAGTGCGCAAATCGTGCGCCCCATGATGTTGGTGGTGACGCTGTTGAGCAGGTCCAGATCGTCCGGGCGGCCAAGGCCGTGCTCGATGCGATGCACGACCCGATACAGCCAGCCAGTGCCCTCGCGGCACGGCGTGCATTGCCCACAGGATTCTTCAAAATAGAAATAGGACAGACGCTCGAGCGCACGCACCATGCAGGTCGTCTCATCCATCACGATCACCGCGCCCGAACCGAGCATCGACCCCGCTTTGGAGATCGAGTCGTAATCCATGGTGCAGTCCATCATGATGTCGGCCGGCACCACCGGCGACGACGAGCCACCGGGGATCACGCCCTTGAGCTTGCGACCACCGCGCATGCCGCCCGCCATTTCGAGCAATTCGGAGAACGGCGTACCGAGTTCGATCTCGTAGTTGCCCGGACGATTGACATGACCGGAAATCGAGAACAGCTTGGTGCCACCGTTATTCGGTTTGCCGTAATTCAGGAAGGTCTCGCCACCATCGCGCAGAATGAACGGCACGGAGGCAAAGGTTTCGGTGTTGTTGATCGTCGTCGGCTTGCCGTACAAACCATAGCTGGCCGGGAACGGCGGCTTGAATCGCGGCTGCCCCTTCTTGCCTTCGATGGATTCGAGCAGCGCGGTTTCTTCGCCGCAGATATAGGCGCCGTAGCCGTGGTGCGCAAACAGATCAAAACTGAAGTCTGATCCGAGAATCTTGTCGCCGAGCAGACCGGCCGCCCGAGCTTCGGCCAACGCCTCTTCGAAGCGGTCGTACACCTCGAAAATTTCGCCGTGAATGTAGTTGTAACCGCGCTCGCAACCCATCGCATAGGCCGCGATGATCATGCCTTCGATCACCGAGTGCGGGTTGTAACGCAGAATGTCGCGGTCTTTGAAAGTACCCGGCTCGCCCTCGTCCGAGTTACAGGCCAGATACTTGGCGCCGGGGAAGGAGCGCGGCATGAAGCTCCACTTCAAGCCCGTCGGAAAGCCAGCACCGCCCCGACCGCGCAGCACCGAAGCCTTGACCTCAGCAATGATGTCGGCCGGCGGCGTACTTTCGGCAATGATCTTTTTCAGCGCAGCATAACCGCCGCGTGCGAGATAGTCCTGCAGCCGCCAGGTACGGTCGCCATCAAGGTCGGCGAGGATGAGATTGCGTGCGCTCATTTCGCCAGGTCCGCCAGCAGTTGATCAATCTTTTCGGTTGTCATCCAGCTGCACATCTTGTGATTGTTGTGCAGCAGCACCGGCGCATCACCACAGGCGCCCATGCACTCACCCTCTTTGAGCGTGAATTTGCCGTCGGCGGTGGTTTCATTGAAATCAATGCCGAGCTTTTCTTTTAGATAATCAGCCGCATGCACACCACCGGACAAGGCGCACGGAAGATTCGTACATACCGTGATCTTGTGTTCGCCGACGGGTTTCAGGTCGTACATGTTGTAGAAGCTTGCCACCTCGAACGCGGCAATCGCCGGCATATCGAGATAACTGGCGACCGCGTCGATGGTTTCCCTGGCCAGCCAGCCTTTTTCCTGCTGCGCAATGCGCAACGCAGCCATCACCGCGGACTGTTTCTGGTCCGGCGGATACTTGGCGACCTCTACGTCGATTAACTTCAGCGATTCCTGGCTCAGCATCTTCAGCCCATACCCGATAGTGTGTGTTCTTCGGTCCGTCTCAACGGTCAACATCACCAAACACGATATCCATCGTACCGATGATGGCAACGACGTCAGCAAGCAAGTGTCCTTTCGCCATCGAATCCATGGCCGCCAGATGGGCGAAACCAGGGGAGCGCAGCTTCAGTCGATACGGCTTGTTAGCCCCATCCGACACGGCATAAACACCGAACTCTCCCTTCGGGTGCTCGATCGCCGCGTACACTTCGCCTTCCGGCACGTGCATTCCTTCCGAGAAGAGTTTGAAGTGGTGAATCAACTCTTCCATATTCGACTTCATCGCTTCGCGCGACGGCGGGGCCACTTTATGGTTGCCCGTAATGACCGGCCCCGGATTCATTCTCAGCCAGGCAATGCACTGCTTGATAATGCGATTCGACTGGCGCATTTCTTCCATGCGAACCAGATAGCGATCGTAGCAATCGCCCTCTTTGCCAATCGGAATATCGAAATCAAGCTGATCGTAAACTTCGTAGGGCTGCTTCTTGCGCAAATCCCACGCAACGCCAGAACCGCGCAGCATCGCGCCCGTAAAGCCCCAGGCCTTGGCCTGCTCCGGCGTAACCACGCCAATACCAACAGTCCGCTGCTTCCAGATCCGGTTGTCGGTCAGCAAAGTTTCGTAGTCGTCGCAATATTTCGGGAAGCGATTGGTGAAGTCTTCCAGAAAATCGAGCAGCGAGCCTTGACGATTCTCATTTAACTGACGAACCGTCTCTGCGTTTTTCCATTTCGACGTTTCGTACTGCGGCATCTGGTCCGGCAGGTCACGATAAACGCCGCCCGGACGATAATATGCAGCGTGCATCCGCGCACCTGAAACTGCCTCATAGGCATCCATCAGGTCTTCGCGCTCGCGGAAGGTATAAAGAACCATGGTCATCGCGCCGATGTCGAGCGCGTGGGTTCCGATCGCAAGCAAGTGATTCAGAATCCGCGTGATTTCATCAAACATCACCCGAATATATTGACCACGCTCCGGCACTTCGACGCCGAGCAGACGCTCGATCGCCAGGCAATAGGCGTGCTCGTTACACATCATGGACACGTAATCGAGACGGTCCATATACGGAACGGACTGCACCCAGGTGCGGGTTTCAGCAAGCTTCTCGGTACCCCGATGGAGCAAACCGATATGCGGATCAGCGCGCTCGACGACCTCGCCAGACAGCTCAAGCACCAGGCGCAACACGCCGTGCGCGGCTGGGTGCTGCGGGCCAAAGTTGATCGTATAGTTGCGGATTTCAGCCATGGCCGACATCTCCGTAGTTGGCCTCACGCACAACCCGCGGCGTATTTTCGCGCGGCTCGATAGTCACTGGCTGATAAACGACACGCCGCTGCTCAGGGTCATACCGCATTTCCACATAACCCGAGATCGGAAAGTCTTTACGGAAGGGGTGACCGACAAAGCCGTAGTCGGTAAGAATGCGACGCAAATCCGGATGACCAGAGAACATGATGCCGAACAGATCAAAAGTCTCTCTTTCAAACCAGTTCGCGCTCGGCCAGACATCGCACAGGGAATCGAGCACCGGAAAACCATCGTCCGGCGCAAATGCGCGAAGACGAAGCCGCCAGTTATTGGCGACCGACAGGAGGTGCGTCGACACGGCATACCGCTCGCGCGTCCACTCCTGATGCGCCCACGTCGAATAATCGAGGCCCGACACATCCATTAACTGCTCAAAACCGAACTCGGGGCGATCACGCAGCTCGATTGCAGCCGCGTGATAATCGGCCGCGGCGACTTCCAGTGTCACTTCCCCGCGATCAACGACGACTGATTTAGCGCGCTCACCGAAATACTCGCTGAGCAAGCTTGAAAGACGTTCAATTTTTGTTGTCATCCCGTCACCTACCCCGTCAGCGCGCAATGGTATTGGTGGACCGGATCTTCCGCTGCAACTGGATGATGCCGTAAATCAGCGCTTCAGCCGTCGGCGGACAGCCGGGCACATACACATCCACCGGCACCACGCGATCGCAACCACGAACAACTGAGTAGGAGTAATGGTAGTAGCCACCACCGTTTGCACAGGAGCCCATCGAAATCACCCAACGTGGCTCGGCCATCTGGTCGTAAACTTTTCGCAGGGCCGGCGCCATCTTGTTGCACAGCGTGCCCGCCACAATCATGACATCCGACTGACGCGGACTGGGGCGAAACACAACCCCGAAGCGGTCAAGGTCATAACGCGAACAGCCCGCATGAATCATCTCAACGGCACAGCACGCCAAACCGAACGTCATCGGCCACAAGGAGCCGGTACGTGTCCAGTTGATCACTGTATCCAGTGAGGTCGTGACAAAGCCTTCTTTCAAAACGCCTTCGATACTCATGTCACCTCTTGCCGCAAGGCAGATTCAAGGGTGAAGCGGCGGGAGAATCACTCCCAATCCAGTGCGCCTTTTTTCCACACCCAGATATAACCAATAACGAGAATGCCCAAAAACACCATCATCTCGAAGAAACCAAACAGGCGCAGAGACTCTGTGCCGGCAATTTCCTGAAGAATCGTCGCCCACGGAAGCAGGAACGCAATCTCAAGGTCAAAGATAATAAAAAGAATAGCGAGCAGGTAATAACGCACATCAAACTTCATGCGCGCATCTTCGAAGGGCTCGAAGCCACACTCAAAAGGGGAGAGCTTTTCGCTGTCTGGACGGTGCGGCGCAATAAGCCGCCCCATGACGATCGGCGCCACGCCAAAGGCGAGCCCGACCAGGATGAAAACAAGCACGGGGAAGTAGTTTTCTAGCATTTATAGATCCCGGTCTTTGTTTGCGGTAAAACCGCATGGAAACGCCCGCTTACTGCGGGCGTCCAATAAATTCTTTGGTGCCGACGGTGAGACTCGAACTCACACGACTTTACGTCACCACCCCCTCAAGATGGCGTGTCTACCAATTTCACCACGTCGGCACTCAGTGTTACAGCGGGACGAATTATACGACTTCTACCGCGCTGCGCAAAGCTTTTTGCACCTTATTTGGGAACAGTATTCAGCTTCGAATCGGGAGCCGTAGCTGGTTCAGGCGCAGCGCCGCCAGCAGCCGGAACCGCTTGCTCCATCACGCTTGCAGGAACAGTACTGCTTGAGCTGGCAAGGTAGCTCAGGCCCAGACTGGTGAGAAAGAACACCGTCGCCAGCACCCCGGTGGTGCGGCTCATGAAGTTTGCCGAGCCGGATGCACCAAAAAGGCTTCCTGAAGAACCGCCGCCAAAAGCAGCACCGGCATCTGCCCCTTTGCCGTGCTGCAGCAAAACGAGGCCGATCACACCAAGACCTACCAGCACATGCACCGTCAACACAATCGAAAAGAGATAACTACCCATGATTCATTCGTTCCTGAACGTGTAAGTTCTAATCAAACAGCGACTGCAGCCTTGCAGATCGCCAAAAAAGCTTCCGGATCCAGCGCGGCACCGCCGACCAGTCCGCCATCAATATCGTCAGCAGCAAACAGCGCGGCCGCGGTTTCAGGCTTCACGCTACCGCCATACAAAATCTGAACCCGCTCGGCAGCCACCGGAGAAACGCCGCCAAGCGCTTTACGGATCGCCGCATGCACTTCGACCGCCTCATCCACGGTGGCCGAGAGCCCGGTACCAATCGCCCAGACGGGCTCATAGGCAATCACCAGGCGCTCAAGCCGTTCAGCACCAAGTGCCAGCACCGGCGCCAACTGCTGAGCGACAACCGCCGCTGTTTTGTCAGCCAGCCGCTCTTCTTTTGTCTCGCCCACACAAACAATTGGCGTCAGCCCGGCACGCAAGGCAGCGGCCGCTTTTTCAGCGACACGATTGCTGGATTCGCCATGGCGCGCACGACGCTCCGAATGCCCCACGATCACGTAACGACACGCCATGTCACGCAGCATGCCTGCACTGACTTCGCCGGTGAAAGCACCGTCGTCGCACTCGCTCACATCCTGCGCACCGAGATGCAGCGCAGAGCCGGCCAAGGCTGCGCCGGCCTGGTCCAGGTAAGGAAACGGCACACAGACCGCGACATCAACGCCGGCAGGCAAACGCGAAGCGAGCGCGGACAGCAAGCTTGCCGCCATATCGCGCCGTCCATGCATTTTCCAGTTGCCTGCTACCAGTTTCGATCTCATACGCTTCGCTGCGAGGGCGGAAAAATCCGACGATTGTAACCGCCCGCCCCTTCCTCAGCAAACAATGCGATGTATAAGACTGCGCACTCAGACCGTCTCACCGAACGCGGCACGGACGGTATCGGCCAAATGCGTGGCATGGCGCTCAACTTCCTCAGCGTCGCTGCCCTCGACCATCACCCGCAACAGCGGCTCGGTGCCAGAGGGGCGCAACAGGACCCGGCCGCGCTCACCCAATGCCGAAGCGGTCTCGTGCTCGGCGGTTGAGATACGGCCATCCGAGCGCCAGTCAAATCCCTGCGGCATGCGCACATTGATCAAACGCTGCGGATAAAACACCAGGTCTTCGCAGGCTTGCTTGAGCGACACGCCCCGCTGACGCAAGGACGCCAACACCTGCAAGGCGGAGACGATACCGTCCCCAGTGGTGTGGTGATCCAGGCTGAGGATGTGCCCGGAGTTTTCCCCGCCGAGGCGCCATCCCTTTTCCTGCATCATCTCAAGCACATAGCGATCGCCCACTTTGGCGCGCGCAAAAGGCACATCAAGGCGGCCAATGGCATGCTCGAAGCCAAGATTGCTCATCAGCGTGCCGACCACACCATTGAGCTTGTTCGACAGCTTCATGGCCACGGCAATGACGTAAATCAGCTTGTCGCCGTCGTAGATTTCACCGGCCGCATCGACCATCACGACGCGATCGGCGTCGCCATCGAGTGCAATGCCGATGTCCGCGCCATGCGTCAGCACCGCGTCACGCAGATATTCCGGCGAGGTCGCGCCGACGCCATCATTAATATTGAGGCCGTCGGGGCGAACGCCCACCGACACCACCTCTGCGCCGAGTTCGTGCAGCACCTTTGGCGCAATATGGTAGGCCGCGCCATGCGCGCAATCGATCGCGATCTTCAGGCCACGCAGGTCAAGCTCATTGGGAAATGTGCTCTTGCAGAACTCGATATAGCGCCCGGCGGCATCTTCGATTCGACGCGCCCGACCCAGACGATCGGAGGCGACACACCCCATCCCCTCATCCAGGCGGTCTTCGATCTCACGCTCGACAGCATCCGGCAGCTTCGCGCCACCCGCCGAAAAAAACTTGATTCCATTGTCGTAGAACGGATTATGCGAGGCGGAAATGACAACGCCGGCCTGCAAACGCAGCGCGCGCGTCAGATACGCC
>JBFIJC010000041.1:0-18885 GCA_041600915.1 Nitrogeniibacter sp. | reverse complement strand
GAAACGGCCGGTAATGTAGTCCTCGGTCAGCTGATGACGTGGTTTGATGAACAGGCGATCGGTCTCGCTCACCTCGATCAGATCACCCAGATGAAAATACGCCGTGCGCTGCGACACCCGCGCCGCCTGCTGCATCGAGTGGGTGACGATCACGATCGAAAACTGCTGGCGCAGCTCTTCGATGAGCTGCTCGACCTTGGCAGTCGAAATCGGGTCAAGCGCCGAACACGGCTCGTCCATCAGGATCACTTCCGGCTCGATGGCAATCGCCCGCGCAATACATAAGCGCTGCTGCTGACCGCCCGACAAGCCGGTGCCGACATCGTCGAGGCGATCCTTGACCTCTTCCCACAAATTGGCCTTGCGCAAGCTGCTCTCGACGATCACATCCAGATCGGCCTTGCTCTCGCACAAGCCGTGAATGCGCGGGCCGAAAGCCACGTTCTCGTAGATCGACTTCGGAAACGGGTTCGGCTTCTGGAACACCATCGCCACCCGCGCGCGCAGGGGCACCACATCGATGTGACGGCCGTTGATGTCTTCGCCATCGAGCAGTATTTCGCCGGTCACGCGGCACTCGCGCACGGTATCGTTCATGCGGTTCAGACAGCGCAGGAAGGTACTCTTGCCACAGCCCGAGGGGCCGATCATGGCCAACACTTCGCCCTTGCCCACATCCAGACTGATGTTCTTGATGGCGTGCTTCGCCCCGTAATAGACATTGACGTCCGTACAGCGGATGCGCGGGTCGACCACCCGAACCTCACCCACCGTCTGGCGGGTATCCCGACCCACCATGGTGGTATGGGCTGCACCTGCCGCACCATCAAACTTGAAAGCCATTGCTTGCCCTTGGGGACTCATGATTTGACCTCGATTCCAATTATTCTATCTGGCAACGCTTACCAGCGCCGCTCGAAACGTTTGCGCAGCAGTACCGCCACCAGATTCATCAGCGCCAGAAAAGCCAGCAACACCATGATCGCCGCCGAGGTGCGCTCAACATAGGCGCGTTCGGGGCTATCGGCCCACAGGTAAATTTGCACCGGCAGTGCCGTCGAAGGATCGAACACCCCCTGCGGCACGTCAGCAATAAAAGCGACCATGCCGATCATCAGCAGCGGCGCGGTTTCACCCAGGGCCTGCGCCATGCCGATGATGGTGCCGGTGAGCATGCCCGGCAGCGCCAACGGAATGACGTGATACAGCGTGGCCTGCATCGGCGAGGCGCCAATGCCGAGTGCCGCATCGCGAATCGACGGCGGCACCGATTTGAGCGCGGCACGACTGGCGATGATGATGGTCGGCAGCGTCATCAGCGTCAGCACCAGACCGCCAAGCAGCGGCGCCGAGCGCGGCAGCTCAAACACGTTGATGAACACGGCCAGACCCAACAGGCCGAACACAATGGACGGCACTGCCGCGAGGTTGTTGATGTTCACCTCGATCAGATCAGTCCAGCGATTCTTCGGCGCAAACTCCTCGAGATACACCGCCGCTGCGACCCCCAGCGGGAAGGACAGCAACAAGGTCACGATCAAGGTGAAGATAGTGCCCATCAAGGCGCCACGAATACCGGCCAGCTCGGGGTCGCGCGAATCGCCCTTGGTAAAGAAGTCGGTATTGAAACGCAGTTCGAGTCGATCTTCGGCCTTGAGCCGATCAATCCAGCCCAGGGTGTTGTCCTTGATACGACGGTCAGCTTCCGCCGCGTCTCGGTCGATATGCCCCTTCATGAGCATGTCGACATCGTCATCGGCCGGCACCCACAGCGAGAGGGTCGTGCCGATCAAGGACGGATCGGCCATGACCTTGTCGCGCAGGTCAAAGGCCGCGCCATTGCTGACCAGCCCGTACAAGGCAAATTTGTCCCGCCGGCCTGACACCTCGGGGAACATGTCGCGCAGGCCCTGTTTGATCAGGCTCGAGTAGTCGGCCTTGCGCAGGGTCTCGGCATTGCGGGTGCCCTCGGGGTCGATTTCTTCTGCGGTGAGCGTCACGTCGATCCGCATCTGGGTCTGCCAGAACGCGGTGTAGCCCTTGCTGACGATGCTGAACAGCAGCACCGACAGAAACAGCAAGCCGACGCCCACGGCCAGGCGCCCCAGCATTTTGAATCGACGCTCGGCCGCCCGGCGCTTGACCATGCCGGCCTGAATGCGTGCAAAAGTC
The DNA here is from genome assembly GCA_041600915.1 of Nitrogeniibacter sp. Lineage (GTDB taxonomy): Bacteria > Pseudomonadota > Gammaproteobacteria > Burkholderiales > Rhodocyclaceae > Nitrogeniibacter. The sequence goes on along the minus strand of JBFIJC010000041.1, from coordinate 16,713 downwards.
GAGGCGCCCTCGGGCAGCGCTTTGGCTGGATTAGTCATACTGCTCCCGATACTTCCGAACGATGTAGAGGGCCACGAAGTTCAGCGCCAGGGTCACGACGAACAACACCAGGCCTAGCGCAAAGGCCGCCAGTGTTTTGGGGCTGTCGAATTCCTGATCGCCGACCAGCAGGGTCACGATTTGCACCGTGACGGTCGTCACCGCCTCAAGCGGATTGGCCGTCAGGTTGGACGCCAGACCGGCCGCCATCACCACGATCATGGTCTCGCCGATCGCACGCGACACCGCCAGCAAAATCGCGCCAACAATGCCGGGCAGCGCCGCGGGCAGAATCACGCGACGAATGGTTTCAGACGAGGTGGCACCCATGCCATAGGCGCCCTCACGCAGCGACTGCGGCACGGCGTTGATCACGTCGTCCGACAGCGACGAAACGAAGGGGATGATCATCATCCCCATCACCAAGCCCGCCGCCAGGGCGCTCTCGGAGGCCACATCCAGCCCCAGAAAACCGCCCGAATCCCGAATGAAGGGCGCCACGGTCAGCGCCGCAAAAAAGCCATACACCACGGTCGGGATACCGGCCAGCACCTCAAGCAGGGGCTTGGCAATCGCGCGCACGCCTGCGCTGGCGTACTCGGCCAGATAGAGCGCCGACATCAGTCCGATTGGCACCGCTACCGTCATGGCGATAAAGGTGATCAGCAAGGTGCCGGCAAACAGCGGTACGGCACCGAAGGCACCGGAAGAGCCCGCCTGATCGGCGCGAAGCGCAATCTGCGGACTCCACTCCAGACCAAACAGAAAGTCGGTAATCGGCACCGACTGGAAGAAGCGAATCGACTCAAACAGCACCGACATCACGATGCCGACCGTGGTGAGAATCGCCACGGTAGAGCACGCCACCAGCAAGCCGTTGATGATCGACTCGACACCGTTGCGGGCGCGGTGCTCGACGCGAATTTTGGTGTAGCCAAACCAGCCGCTCAAGCCCGCCACCACGAGCACGACCGCGAACAACAGATTGCGGCTCACGCTCAGCAGGCTGCGATAGTACTCGGCGGCCGCCAGCATGGTGGCGTCCGGCTCACCCGACACAATATTGCCCGACACCAGATTGCGGATGTCATTGACCACCAGATTGAGCCGGTCAGGCCCCAACTGCTGGATTGATTCCGGCAGGGACGACACCACCATGCGGGTGATGATCGAGCCCTGAAACAGCAGCCACGCGGCAAGAATCAACAAGGCCGGCAAAGCCGCCCACAGCGCAACGTACAGGCCGTAGTAGCCCGGCAGGGAGTGCAGTTTGCGGATCTTGCCGTCCGCCACGCGGAAGGCGCGCTTGCACCCAAAGTAATAGGCGGCCGAAGTCAGCGCCAGCAGCAAAACAAGAAGGATGGGGGTCTGGGTCACAGGAAACAGTCAGCCAATAAGGGCGGGAAGAAGTCCGCGGACGGCGACCGGGTCGCCGGCCCGCGGATGCTACCTTACTTCATGGCGTCCAGGGCCGTGACGCGCTTCGAGACAGCCGCATACTCGTCCTTGGGCAGCGGAATCAGGCCGCGTTCAGCCAGGTAGCCCTCATCCCCCATCGCCTTCTTGCTGATGAACTCGGCCAGATACTCCTTCATGCCGGGAATCACTTCGACGTGCGCCTTCTTCACATAGAAGAACAGCGGACGGGACACCGGGTAGCTGCCGTTCGAAATCGTCTCGAACTCCGGCTGCACGCCCTCAATGGTCAGGCCGCGCACCTTGTCGAGGTTCTGATCCAGGAAGCTGAAGCCGAAGATGCCCACCGCGGCCGGATTGGCATCCAGCTTCTGCACGATCAGGTTGTCGTTCTCGCCGGCCTCGACGAAAGCGCCATCTTCGCGAACGGTCTGGCAAGCGGCCTTGTGCGCGTTCTTGTCGGTCTTTTTCATTGCCTTGATGAATTCGAAAGTGTCGCAACCTTCATCCATCACCAGTTCCACAAACGCGTCGCGCGTCCCCGAGGTCGGCGGCGGGCCGAGCACTTCAATCTTCACCGCCGGCAAGGCAGCATTCACGTCTTTCCAGGTCTTGTAGGGGTTATCGACCAGGGTCTGAGTACCGTTCGGATTCGGCACCTGCTTGGCCAGCGCGAGGAACACATCGCGACGCGTCAGCGCCATCGGCTTGCCGGCCTTGGCCTGGGCCAGCGACAGGCCGTCATAACCGATCTTCACCTCGATCACGTCCTTCACGCCGTTTGAAGCGCACTGCTCGAGCTCGGACTTCTTGATGGCGCGCGAAGCATTGGTGATGTCGGGGTGCTGCACGCCGACGCCGGCGCAAAACAGCTTGATACCACCGCCCGAACCGGTCGATTCGATCTTGGGCGTCTTGAACTTGGTGGCCTTGCCGAACTGCTCGGCAACCACGGTGGCAAACGGGTACACCGTCGAGGAACCGACGATGCTGATGTAATCACGCGAGGACTGAGCCAGCACCGGCGCGGTCGCAACCGCTGAGAGCACTGCAAGGGCGAGAGCCGCCTTTTTCATCGAAAATCTCCTGTTGAGAACAATTCCGGACCTCGGCCAATGCCGGACAGTCGCGGTGTTTCAGCAGATGAGTCGAAGGCGGCTTCACTTTCTTGGCGCCGCCTCTTCCTCATCGGGCCGCGCCATTATTTGTCAGCAAGGTTACAGTGATGTGAACGCTCACATCGATGTCACAGAATCCTGCGAATTAATGAAAGTGATCGCTGCGCTCAGGCGATCAGCCCCTGCCGAATGGCGTAGCTCACCAGCTCGGCGTTGCTGGTCAGTTCGAGTTTGGCCAGAATCCGGCCGCGATAGGTGCTCACCGTTTTCACACTCAACAGCAAGTCCTGCCCGATCATGGTCAGCGAGCGGCCATTGACGATACCCATCAGGATCTGCAGCTCACGGGGCGACAACGCAAAATGCGGTGGCTGAGTCGTCTTGTCGCCCATCGCCACCACCACCTGAGAGGCCATCTCGGGCGGAATGTAGGCACCGCCGCCGATCACCGTGCGCACCGCGTCAAGCAGCTCATCGCAGCCCATGTCCTTGGACACGTATCCGCGCGCCCCGGCGCGGAAGGCCGTCACCGCGTACTGCTCGGCGTGATACATGCTCAACACCACCACACGCAACGCCGGCCGCTCGGCGAGCAGACTCTTGATCCAGTCCAGCCCGGAGCGCCCAGGCAGATTGATGTCGAGAAACACCACCTGATACGCCGTCTGGCGAATACGCTCCAGTGCCTCGCCACCACTGCCGGCTTCATCGATCAGGAAATCGTCACCCTCGTCGAGCAGCAAGCGACGCACGCCCTGGCGGAAGATCGCGTGGTCATCGACCAGCAATATGCGCACCCCTGACAAGCTCCCTTTGCGGTTCTCGGCCATCGTCACTCCCGCGCCACCGGCACACTCAACGCCACCCGCGTGCCCTGCGGTGCGACCGCCTCGACCGTCAGCACACCGCCCATTTCGCGCGCCCGTTCCGACATCCCGAGCAAGCCCATCGCGCCGCAACGCGGCGTCGTCGCGTCAATGCCCACGCCATTGTCTTCAATCGACAGATTCAACACACCATCGGCCGCCACCAGCGACACCGACACCTCGGTCGCCCGCGAATGCTCACCAACATTGGTCAGCGCTACCTGAAAAATGCGATAGATCGCCGTCGCCTGGGCTTGCGGAAGGTCGATCAGCAACTCGTCCGGTTCAAGCACGCAGGCAATGTCGTGGCGCTTCTGAAAATCCAGCAACTTGCTGCGGATCGCCTCAAACAAGCCGAGGTGGTCGAGCACGCCCGGGCGCAAGTCGTCGGAAATGCGCCGCACGGTGGCGATCGCCTCTCGCGTCACCGACGCCATGTCATCAATGATGAGCAGCCCCTCCGGCGTGTCGGTGCGCCGGCGCAGGCGACTGATGTCCATTTTCAGGGAACCCAGCATGCCGCCCAGCTCGTCGTGCAGCTCGCGCGCAAACTTGGCACGCTGCACCTCACGCACCGTATTGATATAGGCGGTCAGCTCGACCAGCTCGGCGCGTGAGCGCTCCAGCTCGCGGGCGCGGCGAATCTGCTCCGTCACGTCCAGCCCGATCCCCACCACCGCCGGCCGACCGCGATAGCGCATGCGCGCCGCGTCGACTTCCATGAACACCCCGTGGCCGTCCTCGTGCGTCAGCGCCACCACGTACCGCAACTGGTCAATCTCGCCGTCGATGCGCCGGCGCACGTTGTCGAGAATCTTGCGCGCTTCGTCCGGTTCGGTAATCGCCTCGATGCCGTGCCCTACCACCGCGTCTTCCGTCTTGCCCAGCATGCGCAGAAAGGTCGGGTTCACATACACGAACACCTCGTCCTGGATCACATAAATCCCGGCCAGCGACTGCTCGACAATCCATTGAAACGGCAACTCGGCCGACTCCGACATATCCGCGCTCCTGTGTTGGCCGAGCATAGCAAGTCCCACCGCCCCTGACCGGGCGCACCGCGCTTTTCAGAATATTCCTACACGCGGCGCGGACACTTCCGATTACGGCCGCGCCCCGGGCGCACCACACTGAACCTCAGACAAAGCCTGCCACTCACCACAAAAAACAGACACGGGTGTGGCAGCGACAAAATCCAAAGGATACAGTGATGGAGCACGCCCCGACAGGCCGCACCGCGGACGACGCCCCCGGCCCCGCCAACTACGTTCCGCTCAGCCCGGTCAGCCTGCTGCACCGCGCCGCCGACATCTACCCGAGCAAGATCGCCGTCATCGATGGCGAGCGCCGCTTCACCTACGCCGAGTTTCGCGCGCGCTGCTGCCGCCTCGCCTCAGCGCTAGTGGCGCGCGGCATACGCCGGGGCGACACCGTTGCCGTGCTCGCACCCAACACCTCGGCCATGCTCGAAGCCCACTTCGGTGTGCTGATGGCCGGCGCCGTACTCAACGCCATCAACATCCGCCTCGACCCGCCAAGCGTCGCCTACTGCCTGCGTCACGGCAAGGCCCGCATTCTGCTGGCCGACACCGAATTCGCAGCACTCACCCGCGCCGCGCTCGCGCAACTCGACACGCCGCCGCCGGTCGTCGACATCCACGCCGAGGGTTTTGATGCGCACATCGGCGACACCACCTACGAAGCCTTGCTGGCCGGCGCAGACCCGGCCTTTCGCGGCCCCGGCGCGCAGGACGAATGGCAAACCGTCTCCCTGCTCTACACCTCCGGCACCACAGGCAACCCGAAAGGCGTGCTCTACCACTCGCGCGGCGCCTATCTCAACGCGCTGTCCAACGCCCTGATCACCGGCCTCACGCCCGAATGCGTGTACTTGTGGACGCTGCCGATGTTCCACTGCAACGGCTGGACCTACCCCTGGGCCGTCACCGCCGTCGGCGGCACGCATGTGTGTTTGCGCAAGATCGACGCCGGCGCCATTTTTGAGCTCATTGAGCGCGAACGTGTCACCCACCTGCATGGCGCGCCGGTGGTGCTCAACCTGCTCATCCACGCGCCCGCCGAACAAAAGCGGCCCATCGCGCACCGGGTCGAGATCGGCGTCGGCGGCGCCCCGCCGCCCTCACGCGTCATCGCCGACATGGAGCGCCTTGGCGTCCACGTCACCCATCTGTACGGCACAACCGAAACCTACGGCCCCTCGTCCATCTGCGCCTGGCAAACCGACTGGCAGACCCAGCCCGCCGACGCCCAGGCCAGGTTGCGCGCACGCCAAGGCGTACGCATGCTTGCGCAAGAAGATATCCGGGTGGTCGACACGCTCAGCGGGCAACCCGTGCCGGACGACGGCGAAACGCTCGGCGAAGTCCTGCTGCGCGGCAACGCGGTGATGAAAGGCTATCTCGACAACCCCGACGCCACGGCCACCGCACTGGCCGGCGGCTTCTATCACACCGGCGATCTGGCCGTGCGTCATGCCGATGGTTACATCGAGATCCGCGATCGCGCCAAGGACATCATCATCTCCGGCGGCGAAAACATCGCCTCCATCGAGGTCGAAGAAGCCCTCTACCAGCACCCCGACATCGTCGAGGCCGCCGTCGTCGCCGCACCCGATGCGCGCTGGGGCGAGGTGCCCTGCGCCTTTGTCACCCTGCGCGACGGCGCCGCACTCAGCCCCGAGGCAATCCAGCAGTTTTGTCGCGACCGGCTGGCGCACTTCAAATCGCCGCGCCACATCATCTTCGGCCCGCTCACCAAAACCGCCACCGGCAAGGTGCAGAAGTTCGCTCTGCGCGCCCAGGCCCGCGCCCATATCGACGCCACCACGGGTGTGCCCTTATGAGCGCCACACTTCCCGCCACGCCAACCGAGCGCGAGGCTTCGGCACTGCCGTTCTGGCGGCGCATGCTGGCGCACGCCAGCTTCCCGCGAAAAGCCGGCCTCAAAGCGCCCACCGAGCGCGACTGGAAAGCCATCGAGCACCTGCTCGCCGAGGCCGCACGCGGGGGCGATGGCGAAGCGGCGGCCCGCGATCGCATGCTGCGGCTACTCGATTTTTATGCCCTCGCCGACGACGCTGGCAAGCGGCGCCTGTTCAAGCACCTGAACGACGGCTACTCGCCCGACGCCACGCGCGTCAGCCAGGCCATCGAGCGCTACCTGAGCGCCACCGACACCAACGCCCGCAGCCTTGCCGAGACCGATCTGCGCGATGCACTCGACACGCCGCGCATCCAGATCCTCTCGCAGTGCAATCTCTTGCCCGACGGTGTGCACGCGCTGGTGCGGCTGCGCGCCGACCTGATTCGCCTCGATCCGCGCAGTGAGCATTTCGCCGCCCTCGAGCGCGATCTGGTGCGACTCTTTCATGACTGGTTCGATGTCGGCTTTCTGGAACTCCAGCGCATCGGCTGGGGCTCGCCGGCCGCCTTGCTCGAAAAGCTGATTCAGTACGAAGCCGTGCACGAGATCAAATCGTGGACCGACCTGCGCAACCGACTCGACTCTGACCGCCGGTGCTACGCCTTTTTTCATCCGCGCATGGAAAACGAGCCGCTGATCTTCGTCGAGGTCGCGCTACTGGAAAACGTCGCCGACAGCGTGCAGGCCCTACTCGACGAATCACAACCCACGCTCGACCCGGCCACCGCCACGGTCGCCGTGTTCTACTCCATCTCCAACGCCCAGGCCGGCCTAAAAGGCGTCAGCCTCGGCGAGTTCCTGATCAAGCGCGTGGTCGAGCAGCTGATGCGCGAGTACCCGCGCCTGCGCACTTTCATCACCCTCTCGCCCATCCCCGGCTTCAGCCGCGCGCTGGCACAGTCGCTCGACACCGAAGACGGCGTCGCGCGCATCCCCGCCAAACTCGCCCCCTTGATGCAAGGCGCCACCGACGGCCAGGGGCGCATCGACGCCGCCATCGCAGCCGCTCAGCGCACGCCGAATGCGGCCGCCAAGCAGGAACTCCAGCGCTGGCTCACCGGCGAATGCGCCCGCTACCTGCTCACCGACAAACGCGGCAAGCACCCGCTCGACCCGGTCGCCCGCTTTCATTTCGCCAATGGTGCCAGCCTCGCCAAAATCCACTGGATGGCCGACACCTCCGCGCGCGGCCTGCGTCAGTCCGCCGGGCCGATGGTCAATTACCTCTACCGCCTCGACGAGATCGACACCAACCACGACGCCTATGCCCGCGACGGCGCACTCGCCGCCTCGGCAGAGATCAAGCGCCAGCTCGGCCGAAAAAACGGCACCGCCAAACGCTGACCCAGACACCCTCAACCCCAAAGAGAGACACATGAAAATAGAACGCGAAAACGCCACCCTGCTCGTCGTCGACATGCAGGACAAAGTCCTCAATCTTGTCCCCGGCCACGAACACATCCTCACGCAGTGCGGCTGGCTCACCGAGCTGGCGCGCGACATGGGCGTGCCGGTGCTCGCCTCCGAGCACTACGCGCGCGGCCTCGGGCCGGTGACCGAGTCCCTGCTGGCGCTCATCGGTGACGCCAACGTGGCCGCCAAGTCCCATTTCTCTTGCGTCGAAGACGGCTGCCTCACCGAGCGCCCCGAAATGGCGCGCCGGCAATGGATCGTCTGCGGCATTGAAGCGCACGCCTGCGTCATGCTCACCGCGCTCGACTTGCGCGCCGCGGGCAAAGAGGTGTTCGTCGTCACCGACGCCATCGCCTCCCGCGGCGCCGAAGACAAGCAGCGCGCCATTGAGCGCATGGCCGCCGCCGGCATCGTGCCGGTCACCCGCGAGATGGTCTTGTTCGAATTGCTGCGCAAGGCCGGCACGCCGGAATTCAAGGAAATGAGCAAAAAATACCTGCGCTAAGCCCCAGCGCGGCGACGCTCAGGTAGGCTTTTGAACACACAGAAAAGACAGAGGAAACACGGATGTACATCAACGGACAGTGGGTAGACGCAGCCGGCGGCCAGCGCTTCGACGTGTTCAACCCGGCCACCGGCGAAACCATCGGCAGCCTGCCCGATGGCGATGCACGCGACGCCACCGCCGCCATCGAAGCGGCCGCAGCCGCCCTGCCCGCCTGGGGCGCCACCACCGCCTATGCCCGCTCGGCCATCCTGCACAAAGCCTGGCAGCTGATGCTGGCGCGCAAGGAGGCGCTGGCCGAGCTGATGACGACCGAGCAAGGCAAGCCGCTCAAGGCCGCGCGCAATGAGGTGCAGTACGCCGCCGACTTCCTGCAGTGGTTTGCCGAAGAGGCCAAGCGCATCTACGGCGAGACCATCCCCTCGGCGCGGGCGGACCAGCGTTTCATCGTCGCCCACCAGCCGGTGGGCGTGGTGGCCGCGGTCACGCCGTGGAACTACCCGGTGTCGATGATCACCCGCAAGCTGGCACCGGCCCTGGCCGCCGGCTGCACCGTGGTGCTCAAGCCGGCCGAGGCCACGCCGCTGTGCGCCAAAGCCGTGTTCGAGATCCTGCACGAAGCCGGCCTGCCCGCCGGTGTGGCCAACCTGGTCAGCGCGGCCGATCCGCGCCCCATCGGCGAGGTCTTCACCACCCATCCGGCGGTGCGCAAGCTCACCTTCACCGGCTCCACCGCCGTCGGCAAGCATCTGGCGCGCGAAGCGGCCGGCGGCATGAAGCGCATCTCGATGGAGCTCGGCGGCCATGCGCCCTTCATCGTGTTTGACGACGTCGACGCCAGCCACGCAGCCAAGGGCGCGGCGCTGGTGAAGTTTCTCAACACCGGCCAGGCCTGCATTTCGCCCAATCGTTTTCTGGTGCATGAGCGCGGCGCCGACGCCTTCGTCGACACGCTGGCCAAGCGCATTCAGGCCATGAAAGCCGGCAATGGCATGGACCCGGCTACATCGATCGGCCCGCTGATCAACGAAGCAGCCATTGCCAAGATCGAAGCGCAGGTGAGCGATGCGCTCGCCAAAGGCGCCAAGCTGATTTGCGGTGGTGAACGCCTGCAGGCCGACGGCCTGGACCGTGGCTGCTTCTACGCCCCCACCCTGCTCGATCACGTCACGCCAGAGATGCGCATCTATCGCGAAGAAACCTTCGGCCCGGTGGCGCCGGTGGTGCGCTTCAGCGACGCTGACGACGTGCTCGCCATGGCCAACGACACCACGTACGGTCTGGCCGCCTATGTGTACACCCGCGACATCGGCCGTGCACTGCGCATGTTCGAAGGCCTGCACTTCGGCATCATCGGCATCAACGACATCAACCCCACCTCAGCCGCCGCGCCCTTTGGCGGCATGAAGGAAAGCGGCCTCGGCCGCGAAGGTGCGCGCGAAGGCATCATGGAGTATCTGGAGACCAAGCTCGGCGGCTTCGCCATCTGACTCCGCCCGGGGTGGCGGCGCCTCAGTCGGACCGGCACCCCGCCTCGGCGTCCGGCTCAAGATAGGGCAACAGCGCCGGCCCCATCGACTTGAGAATCTGCACCGGCAGCGCCGACGTGAAGCGGTAGCCCGCCGCATTCGGGCCCAGCACGTAGGCGGTGAGCGTACCGTAGTGACGCGGGCCGAGATAGAACACGAAAGTCGCCGTACGGTTGAGCGCCGGGCCGGTACGGTCGCCCGCGAGCACGATGCGGTTATCGCCGGTGCCGGTCTTGCCACCCAGGGTCAGCACCGTGCCGTCGGCCAGCGTAAAGGCGCCGGCGAGTCGTCGCGCCGTGCCGCCTTCGACCACCTCCGACAGCGCATGGCGCAGCGCAGTCGCCACTTCCGACGCCATCACCCGCTCGCCCTCCGCGCGTCGGCGGGTGAAGCGTGTCTCATACGGCGTGTCGGCCGCAAAACGGAACTCTTCGATGCGTGCCGTCGGCAAGCGCACGCCATCATTGATGATGATGCCCATCAGCTCGGCCAGCGCCGCCGGGCGGTCTCCCGAACTGCCCAGCGCGGTCGCCAGCGATGGCACCAGATGCTCGAAGGGATAGCCCATGCGCGCCCAGCGTCGGTGGATGTCGAGGAAGGCCTCGACCTCCAGCATGGTGTCGATGCGCACATCCTGCGCCCGCTTGAATCGCGTTCGGAACAGCCAGCGATACACCGCCTGGCGCTCATCTTCGCTCGCTTCCAGGGCCGCACCCAGCGTCGCCTCCGGGTTCGCCGTGCGATAGGCGACCAGCCACAGCTCCAACGGGTGCAGCCGCGCCACATAGCCGCGATCGGGCAGATCGAAGGCCTCCGGCGCGTGGCGGGCGTACAGCTGGGCAATTTGCGACTCGGACATTTGCGCATCGCCCAGACGCTCGCCGAGGAAACGGGCGAGTTCGGCCGGCGGTGCTGTCGGATCGAGATAGCGGAATACGGTGCTGAGCCGTTCGGCACTGGGGCGCAGGCCGTCGAGCAGCTGGGCGCGCATCGCCTCTGGCGTCAGCCCTTGGTATTTACGCCAGAACCGCCGCAAAAAGGTTTGCCCTTCGCGGTCAGCAAAGCGCGCCAGATACTCGGCGCGACGCGGGTCTTCGCTATCCTCCAGCAAGCGCGCGGTACTGCCGGGCACCTGATACATCGAATAGCGCACGATCTCGCGCATCAGCCGCACAAAGGGCAGATTGATCGACGCCTGAAGCGCCTCTCGCACGGTGGGTGATCGGTCGTCGTCCTTGCGGTTGAAGTTGCCGAAAGTGTGCAAGCCGCCACCGGTGAAAAAGCTCTCGTCCGGGCTGGCCGAAAACCGCCGCTCCAGCGCCGCTTCGAGCATCGTCGGCAAGGTGCGATCGGTGGCACTGAGCAGATAATCCACCGCCCAGCGGCTGAGCCGGTCGCGCCGCGCCAGCTCAAGCGCGTTGAGTGCGCCTTTGTCGAGCGTCGCGTAGCGCTCATGCAGCTCGGCGACAATTTCTAGATACGTGGCCAATACCCGCAGCTTGGCCGTCGAGCCGAGTTCGAGCTTGCTGCCCTCATTGATGTCGAGCGGCTGATCGGTGGTGTCGGTCTGCACCCGCACGCGATGCCCGCCAGCCGAGCGCTCAACCAGATTGAAGCTGTAGCGCACCGCCCCCAAAGAGGTCGGGCCCAGCATGCGCTCTCCGATCAGGCCCTGCTCGGCAGCGAACTCGGGGTCGCTGAGGCGGGCGAGATAGTCACTCACGGTGTACTGCAAATCCCGGTTCAGGGTCGAGGAGACGTCCACGTCGATGCGATCGAGCCCGTAGAGCGAGGTGCCAAGCAGGCCGGCAACGCGCGATCGCACCGCCCCGGCACCTTTGCCCGTCACCGTCGGGTGGCGCGCCGGATCGTTGACCTGATCGCGAAAGACCAGGGTCTGCGCGCGCGCCGCCTCGCTCAATTTCGGCGAAATGACGCCCGCCTCGGCAAGCAAACGCAGATAGCTCCCCGTCAGCTGCACCAGATCGTCGCGCCCGCGCGCCAGATAATAAGAAGGCCGGCGATGCGCAATCATCAGTGCCACCACCTGCCGCATCGCCAAGCCTTGCGCCGCCAGCACATCGCCCTCGCCATCCGCGCGTGACAGCAGATCGTTCACCTGCGAAAAATCGGCTCCGAACCACACCCACAGGCCGTCGCCCAGGCCGTTGACCTCGCCATAGCCCGACGCGGCCGACAGCGGCACCGTGTTGAGGTAATCGGCCACCAGGCGCTGACGCGCCGGCAAGGTTTCCTCACCGTCCTGATAGGCCCGCACACTGGCCGACACCATCTGGCGCAACTTCTCGCGTGCGTTATGGGTAATGCCATCCGGAGAGTGGCGGTACTTCTCGATCTGAGTCGCCAAAGTGCTGCCACCGGGCGCGTCGAGATCGGCGTCGACCATGCGACCCAGCTGGCCAATGCCGGCCCGGCCGAACCGCACCCAGTCAACCGCCGGATTCAGCTTCGGACGGTCGGCATCCAGCAAATCGCGATTCTCGATAAACAACAAGGCCCCCACCACCCGCGCGGGCACGGCGTCGATATCTGGATAGCCATGAAAGGGGTAGCGAAAACGATAGAGCGACGTATCGCGACAATCGGTCAGCGCAAAGCCCGCCTGGCTTTTCTCCCGATACGGCGCGAAGTAGCCCCGCTGGGTGTAGTCCACCAGCGCATCCGAAAAACGCGTTTGACCGCTTAAGGCAAAGCCGCGCGCCTGCAAGCGCTCGGTGATACGGGGCAACTCGGTGTAACCCATGCGCTGGACAAAGGGACCATGCGATGGATAGACGACGGCCTTGTTCGGCTCAGCCGACATCTCGAACTTGAGCTTGTCGGCGTAATTCGAGATCTCACGCGCCTGCAAGCGCGAATACTTCAACTCATAAGAGATCAACAAGCCACCGGCGACAAGGCTCACCAGCACAACAATGAATACTGCGATACCGACCAGACGAAGGAAAGTCAGCCGCTGAGCGGATTTGATACGACGCGCCACAAACAAGTCCCGGAGGTGATGGGGAATGGCAATTATCCCGCATCCACCGCAAAAGCCATCGCCCCCTCCACGCGATTGTCGTATTTTTTACTCACCGTTCAGACGTCTGGCCCGATGGGCCAGCATCTTGCGGTTCGGCCGCCGGATGCTTTCGTGCAACCTAACTGCAACGTCTTCGCCGCCATAGACACCACCATCAAGCCTCATTCGCGACGCAAAAAGGTGACTTCAGGGGCACGAGGCGATAAAAAGCAAAAAGCCCAGTCCGAAGACTGGGCTAAGTGCCTGTTTCAATTGGTCGGGGCGGCGGGATTCGAACTCGCGACCCCTTGCACCCCATGCAAGTGCGCTACCAGGCTGCGCTACGCCCCGACACAGGAGCGGAAGTATAGCACCGGAATTCAAAACTACAATTCCGGAGCAGCAATTTTTTATATTTCTAGCGCTTCAAATCATTCAGCAAGTCGGTCAGCGTCTCGCGGGCCTGCAAAATGACCTCGCGCAACTCTACGGCCTGCTCAGCGTCTTCCTGCGCGTGGATGGCCGAGGTATTCAGCTGATTGCGCGCACCCGAGATCGTGAAACCATCACGATAGAGCAACTCCCTGATCTTTCGGATCAGTCGCACTTCATGGTGCTGGTAATAGCGTCGATTACCTCGACGTTTTACCGGCTTGAGCTGGGTAAACTCCTGCTCCCAATAGCGCAGCACATGCGGCTTGACGGCACACAGATCGCTGACCTCGCCAATCGTAAAATAACGCTTGGCGGGAATCGGCGGCAGTTCGACATCCGCTTCCGGATTAGGACTTTCCTGCATAGCTCAGCTTTTCCACAGAAGATTTCAGCTTCTGGCTGGCGTGAAAGGTCACTACACGGCGGGCTGTGATGGGAATTTCTTCCCCTGTTTTCGGGTTCCGGCCCGGACGCTGGGGTTTATCGCGCAACTGAAAGTTGCCGAAGCCGGACAGCTTGACGCAGTCCCCCCGTTCCAATGCCGTGCGAATTTCTTCGAAGAACCCTTCCACCATGTCTTTCGATTCGCGCTTGTTCAATCCGACCTGCTCAAACAGCAGATCAGCTAATTCGGCCTTCGTTAAGGTCATGCTCGCGTCCCTTATCCACGCAGGGCGGCGTTGAATTGTGCTTGAGCGCACTGAACCAGCCCGCTCATCGCAGCGTCCACCTCAGCATCTTCAAGGGTTCGTTGAGTATCTTGCATCAACACCCTGAATGCAAGGCTCTTTTTGTCGGGATCGACCCCCTTACCTTGGTAGACATCGAACAGTTGAATGTCTCGGACAATAGCCGGTGCGACCTGCTTGAGCGCAGCCATCAATGACATCGCCGCCACCGAGTTGGCAACCACCAGTGCCATGTCGCGCACGACCGCCGGCTGCCGGGAAATCAGTGTGTAGACCGGCAGATTCGTCGCCAGCACGGCATCCACATCGACTTCGCATACCACGGGCGCGCTTCCAAGTTCGTATTTTTGCGCCCACTTCGGGTGAATTTCACCGATGTAGCCGACATGCTTGCCGTCGGCCAGCACGCTGGCACTACGACCTGGATGCAATGCCGGGTGCTCGGCGGCCTCGAAACTGAGCGTTTGCGGTGCGAACACTGTTTCGAGATCGCCTTTCAAATCATAGAAATCAGCATTTCGATGTGCGATGCCCCATTGCTCGGGGGCCGCACCCGCCGCAGCCAGCATTCCGAGTCGCACCGGCTGATCGTAACCGGCAACAGGCGCGCCTTCAGTATCAAGGCGAAAACAGCGACCGGTTTCAAACACGCGCACACGAGGATTCTGACGCTTGCGGTTGGTGAGCAAGACGCCAAGCAGGCCAGGAATCAGGCTGCTGCGCATGACGTTCATCTGGCTGGCAATCGGGTTGGCCAGGCGAATCGGCTGTGTGTTGCCGCAGAAATCGCGCTCCCAGGCTTCTTCGATGAAGGAGTAGGTCACGACTTCCTGATAATCGCGATCGGCCACCATCCGCTTTACTTGCCAGAGGTCCCGACGGGATTCCGGCCGGTCCAGCATGGCCAGATGCCCCTGAGGGGCAGGCGCGGGAATGTTGTCGTAGCCGTGCAGCCGCGCCAGCTCTTCGACCAGATCCACTTCGATCTCGATATCGAACCGATACGAGGGCGGCGTCACGCGGAAGCTATCGCCTTCACGCGCGACATCCAGGTGCACACGAGACAGCAGGCTGGCCATATCGTCATCGGACAGATCGATACCCAAGACCTTGCGAGCCCGCGCGGGACGCAAGGTCACGGCCGGACGCGCGGGCAGGTGCTCGAGGCTTTCCGCCTGAACGACCGGACCGACCTGGCCACCGCAGATCTCGAGGATCAAGGCAGTTGCTCGCTCAATTGCCACGGGCGACAGCGCAAAGTCGACGCCACGCTCGAAACGATGGGAGGCATCTGAACCAAAGCCATATTCACGCGCGCGACCGGCCACTGCATCGGGCGTAAAGAAAGCCGCTTCGAGAAACACGTTGCGGGTGTCCAGCGAGATGCCGCTTTCTTCACCCCCCATGATGCCGGCCATGCCGAGCACACGGGCATCGTCTGCGATCACCAGCGTGCCTGCGGCGAGATCGATGACTTGTTCGTTGAGCAGCAAGAGCTTTTCGCCGGGCTGCGCCATGCGCGCATGGATTGTGCCGTCGAGCCGGTCATCATCATAAGCGTGCAGCGGTTGGCCGAGCTCGAGCATCACATAGTTGGTGATGTCGACAAGTGCGCTGATCGCGCGAATGCCGCTGCGCTCGAGACGGCGCACCATCCATTCGGGGGTCTTCGCGCGTGCATCGACGCCTTGCAGAATGCGGCCGCAAAAGCGCGGGCAGGCGTCTGGCGCATCCAGCGCAATCGCCCGACGAGCATCAAGGGTCGGCGCAACTGGTGCCGATGATGGCATCGTCAGCGGCATGTCGGTCAAGGCTGCCACTTCGCGTGCGACACCTGCGAGGCTGAGGCAGTCTGCCCGGTTTGGCGTGAGCTTGATGACGTACACCATGTCATCAAGCCCCAGAAGCTGGCGAATATCGGCACCGACGGCGGCCGAGTCGGGCAATGCGTACAAGCCGCCGTGTTCGTCGGAAATACCGAGTTCACGGGCAGAGCACAACATGCCGTGCGAAGCGACGCCGCGCAGTTTGGCTTTCTTGATTTCGAAACCGGGCAGCGTTGCGCCAACCAGGGCGCACGGCACTTTCATGCCCGCTTCCGCGTTGGGCGCACCGCACACAATCTGCAAAGGCTCGCCCTGGCCGGCATCAACCTGACAAACCTTCAGGCGATCGGCATCGGGGTGCTTTTCGGTCGACAGAATCTTGCCCACCACGATCGAGGTGAACACCCCGCCGACAGGGTTCATTTCTTCGACTTCAAGACCCGCCATGGTCATCAGCTGACCCAGCGCTTCACTGTCAATCTTCGGATCGACGAAGTGGCGCAACCATTGTTCTGAAAATTGCATGTTCGCTTACCTGAATTGGCCGAGGAAACGCAGATCGCCCTCGAAGAAGAGGCGCAGGTCATTGATGCCGTACCGAAGCATGGTCAGCCGGTCCGGCCCCATGCCGAAGGCAAAGCCCGTGTAACGCTCGGGGTCGATGCCGCCATGACGCAACACGTTCGGATGGACCATGCCGCAGCCGGCAATCTCCAGCCACCGGCCTTTCATCTCGCCGTGCATGAAGGCCACGTCGATCTCGGCACTCGGCTCGGTAAAGGGGAAGAAGGACGGGCGGAAACGCACCTGAAGATCGTCAGTCTCGAAAAACTTGCGCAGAAAATCAGCGATCACGCCTTTGAGATCGGCAAAACTGATGTCCTCACCCACCCACAGGCCTTCGACCTG
>JBFIJC010000040.1:0-19118 GCA_041600915.1 Nitrogeniibacter sp. | reverse complement strand
CATCGGCTTTCATCGCAGTGTCGAAGGCTTGCGGAAGGACGGTAGCCGGTTTCCGGTGGAGCTCACCGTGTCCGAGCTCATGCTCGCCGATCGCAAGGTCTTTGTCGGCTTGCTGCGCGATATTACCGATCGTGTTGCATCCGCCGAGCAGGCGCGGCAGTTTAACGAGCAGCTCCAGGACATGGTCAGCGCGCTTGAGCGCCGCGACACTGAGCTGACGGAGCTGAACCGGATCAACGAGCAGCTGATGGCCTGTAATGACCGGAACGAAGCCGCCGAGGTTGTGCGTCTGGCCATGGCGCGTATTTTTTCGGGCACGGCCGGGCGCATCGTGGCGCATGTGCCGGGTCAGCGCGACGGTCATTTGTCCGACTGGGTGAGCTGGGGCGACGCCGCTCGCCTGACCAATCAGGTGCATCCCAATGAGTGCTGGGCGAGCCGGCAGGGCCGCAGCTACGAAGTGGTGGCGACCGAGGCCTTGGTGAAGTGCACCCATGTCGATCCTGCGGTGGGTCCGTATGTGTGCATCCCGCTCATGGTGCAGGGGCGTGCCCACGCCTTGATGACGCTCGCCTATGGCAGTATGAGCGAGGCACAGCGACGCAATGTCCGGCGTTTGCTGGGCGCTGTGGCAGAGAGCGTAAACCTGGCGCTATCGAACCTGAATTTGCGTGAGATTCTGCGCGACCAGGTGGTGCGCGATCCGCTGACCCAGCTCTACAACCGCCGCTACATGGAAGAGTCGCTGGCGCACGAAGTCCAGCGTGCCCGACGCAACGGCAGCTTGCTTGGCTGCACCGTGATCGACCTCGATCACTTCAAGGCGATTAACGATGCCTACGGTCACGACGTAGGCGACGAGGTGCTGCGGCGCATGGCCGAGGCGCTGAACCGCTGGTTCCGAAGCAGCGACACGGTGTGCCGCTATGGCGGCGAAGAGTTTGTGGTGATCATGCCCGAGCAATCGGGCGACACGATCAGCCAGCGCCTGCAGGCGCTGCAGGCGCACTTTGCCGATGAGGTGTTTCACGCCGGCTCGCGGCGCTTTACGCGCTGCACCTTCTCGGCGGGCGTGGCCGTTGTCTCGGGAGCCGACATCGACTCCGTCACGCTGCTCAAGCAGGCCGACAACGCGCTGTATGCCGCCAAGGACGCCGGCCGGAACCGGGTGGTGCTCGCGAGCGATTGACGTTCCTCGGCTCAGTACCCGTCGGCGTACCGGTCGGTTGCCCGAATCAGCTGATCCAGAATGCCCGGCTCCGAATACGCATGGCCGGCCGCTTCAATCAGGTGAAAGTTCGCCTCCGGCCAGGCCTTGTGCAGTGCCCAGGCATAGCGCAGCGGGCAGGGCATGTCGTAACGGCCGTGCACGATGGTGCCGGGAATACCGTGCAACTTGTGTGCGTCGCGCAACAGCTGGCCGTCTTCGAGCCAGGCCAGATGCGAAAAATAGTGGTTCTCGATGCGTGCAAAGGCCAGCGCGAAGTGGTCTTCGCCAAAACCGGCGGCAAAGTCGGCATCGGGCAGCAGCTTGATCGTGCTGCCTTCCCAGGTGCTCCAGGCGCGTGCGGCCTCGATCTGCGCTAGCGGGTCATCGCCGGTCAGCCGCTTATGGTAGGCGGCCATCAGATTGCCGCGCTCCGCCTCGGGAATCGGCGCCACGAACGCCTCCCAGCGGTCCGGATACATCTCCGACACCCCGAACTGGTAGTACCAGTCGAATTCGGCTTGTGTCGCGGTATAGACCCCGCGCAGCACCAACTCGCTCACCCGCTCCGGATGGGTTTCGGCATACGCCAGCGCCAGTGTCGAGCCCCATGAACCGCCGAATACCAGCCATTTTTCGACCCCGGCCAATTCGCGCAGCCGCTCAATGTCCGCGACCAGATGCCAGGTCGTGTTCGCCTCCAGGCTGGCATGCGGCGTGGATTGCCCGCAGCCGCGCTGATCAAACAGCAGCACGTCGTAGCGTGTCGGGTCGAACAGGCGGCGGTGATCCGCCGATATGCCGCCGCCCGGCCCGCCATGCAGAAACACCGCCGGCTTCGCGCCGGGCGTGCCGACGCGCTCGTAGTAAATGCGATGGCCGTCGCCTGTGTCGAGATGGCCGACGGCATAGGGTTCGATAGCGGGGAAGAGCGTGCGTAGTGCGGTCATGGTGAGCGAGCGAGAAAGCATGGTGCCGGCATTATCGGGCCAAAACGTGGTTGAGGGCGTGTGCACGGCGGCGCAGCGGTGTGGCCGGGAAATAGTATGAAAATCTGGCCGTTTGGGACTAGATTTAAATAAAAGGTCGCGCGTGTTGGCAGGCTGTCTGCTGGCTGGCGCGGGGGCATGTTTGCAAGGAGAGCATCATGAGCTTCATTGATTCCCCGATTGGTCGTTGCGAGAAGGTGCGCGAGATGGTCTTGCTCGACGAGACCCAGGGCGAATGCGCCTATGAGCACGGCTGCCCGCCGGGGCGGGATTGTCCGCTGGAGGGCTGTTTTGCCGAAGTCAGCGGCGCGTCCGACGCGACTGCCGAATCGATTTTGGCAAAAAAGCAACAGGGCAAATAGTGCTCTGCTTTGCAATTGTCGCCACCCCTGCAGGGCGGGTTTCAACCCGCCTTGGTCGGCTGAAGCCGACCCTGCCCGGTATGGCGACATCGCAATCACTACACTAGCTTGCATGCGTCATCACAGCCACCGGCCCGGCGGATGCGCTGCGCTTATTCGCCCTACGGATTCGTCGGCACGTCGACCCCGCGCGCCGCCAGCCAGTGGCGGTCGATCTCCCATGCCACGGTCTTGATGCCCGGCTGCTTCAACACGATGTCGCGCGCCTCGAACTGCAGGCCCGCCAACTCCTTTTGCGCGGCGATGAAGGCGGCGTCATTGGTGTTGAGCACGTTGATGTCGGGGTAGAGGATCTTGATGATGCGGGTTACCGACACATCGCGGCTGCGCGGTGTGCTCATCACCGCTTTGCCGTCCTCAACCCGCAACACGCGGAAGGGGTAGGGGTAGGCCTTGAGTTCGGCGCTGCCCTCGGCGGCGATGGCCGCATTCAGGGCGCGCGCCTGACTATCGGGGCGCTGGATGAACCAGTCGACCGCCCAGCCCACCACGAGCGCGAGCACGATCAGCTGCCAGGTGCGGAGTTTCGGGAGGGCTTTCATCGGGGCTCCGGTTAGCGAACACTCAGCCCCATTCTAGCGGCTGTGCCTCAGTGCCGATTGATCTGTCGCAGCGCGCGGCCCGCTGTCAGCGGGCAACACCTGCCGCCATCAACTCCTGATCGATCTCGCCGCGCGCCTGGCGCACCACGCTGACCGAGGCGGTCAGCGCCAGGCCAGCCACAATTGCCGCCACCAGCAGATCGGGCCAGGCCGAGCCGGTGCCAAACACACCCACCGCCGCCAGCACGATCGCCACGTTCACAATGGCGTCATTCCGGCTGCACAGCCACACCGAGCGCATGTTTGCGTCACCATCGCGGTAGGCGTAGAGCATGGCTGCCACCGACACATTGGCCGCCAACGCCACCAGGCCGATCACCCCCATGGTGATCGCCTCGGGCGGCACGCCCGCCAGCGCGGCCCACAGCGTCTTGCCCAGCACGAACAGGCCGTAGGCGCCCATGGTGAAACCCTTCACCAGCGCCGCCCGCGCCCGCCACAGCAAGCCCATCGACAACACCGCCAGCGACAGCCCGTAGTTGGCCGCGTCGCCGGCAAAGTCCACCGCATCGGCCAACAGCGACACCGAGCCCGAGCGCATGCCGCCGACAATCTCCACCACAAACATCACCGCATTGATCACCAGCGCAATCCACAGCACCCGCCGGTAACGCGGGCTCACCTGCGGCGTGCTGGCACTGCAGCCGCCATTGCAACAAGCTGACATGGCACCCATTCCATCAAATAGATGGCACCATTTGAAACCCTGGAGCCACTCTAGGGTCAACCGCCTCATTGGAAGCCATCTGGAGCGCACCATGCAAATCGGCGAACTCGCCCGCGCCTGCGGCGTGGATGTAGACACCATCCGCTACTACGAAAAAGAAGGCCTGCTCCCCGCAGCCACCCGCGCGCCCAATGGCTACCGCCTGTTCGGCCCCCAGCACGCCGAACGCCTCGCCTTCATCCGCCACTGCCGCGCCCTCGACATGCCCCTGGCCGAAATCCGCCACCTCATCGACGTGGCCGATCACCCCAATGCCGACTGCGGCGACGTGAACGCCCTCATCGACGCCCAGCTCGACACCGTGCGCGAGCGCATCAAGGCCATGCAGGCGCTGGAAGCGCAATTGATGGCGCTACGCGCCCGCTGCGGTGAGCAGCGGGCGGTGGAGGCGTGCGGGATATTGAAGGAGTTGATGGCGGTGGGGCGGTGAGCGGGGCAGGGATTGGATAAGTTGGGTTTCTAGACCTGCCTGCAAGCCTCAGTGTCACATTCATTAATTTTCAGATGGGATATGACTGCAAGGTAGAATCCTAGCTGTCTTGATACAGTCGTCGTTCTTGGGCGCCCTGCAAGGGATCTTTTGCCCAGGATGCCTCAGTCTAGGGAAGAAATGAAAAGAGCTTCGCGTACTGATCGCGTTCGGAATGCTCGGCGAGCGCGTTGGGGGGTGCAACGCCGGCGAAAGGCTGTTCAACTGGTCCGGGCTAGACGTAGTCGGGCTGCAAAGCAGCAGAGTGTGCGACTCGGGGCGAGAGTTGACATCTTCGCGCCCGTGCTTTTTTGTGTTCGACGTGCAGAGCCTCGAGGGAGGCTGTTTCGTTTTTTTGATCAGGTGGAGCGAGCGCTTCAGGCCGGACAAAAAGTACGCCTGAATTTTTCCGATACCGATGAACTTCAGCCTTGCGGAACGCTTGTGTTCAGGGCGAGGCTGGACATATGGGTCCATCTCTATCCATCGAGTGTTTCCTGTATCTACCCGAAGAAGGATGTCGTGGAGCAGTTGTTTCAGCATATCGGAGTGCTTGAACTTCTTGGACTGGATGCACGGCGACCGGAAATCACCCATGACCAAGTTCGGCATTGGAACTACCATTCGGGACGGTTGATGGAGGCATCAATCTATCGAGCAACGGCGTCGCTTCGAGACCAGATTGAGCACCCCGAACGAGCACTGTTTGCCGACTGCCTGAACGAAGCTGTGTACAACACGGTCAACCACGCATACGAATTCGAGATTGAAGGTTTGCCCGTGCCAGAGCTGCGAAAATGGTGGATGTTTTCCCAAGTAAGGGATGGAAAGCTTTTTGTTGCAATCTACGACTTTGGGGTTACGATTCCGGCTTCCTTACTTCGCAAGCCGGAGTGGAGAGACTTCACTCGGCTACGGAAGCGGGATGGTTTGCTTATCGAAGCAGCTGCAGCGAGTGGTCGAACCAGCACCCGGCTCCGCCACAGGGGAAAGGGGTTGCCGGAGATGCTAGAATTCTCCAAAAAACTCCGGGACGGAGGGCTCACTATTATGAGTAGGACCGGGGCGTTCACGTTTAGGGCTGCTCAGGGGCATTCGCGGCGCGAGAAGTATGTGGTCCCCTTGCCGGGGACTCTTGTGCTTTGGGAGCTGCCTTTCCTGGGGCTGGATACGAATGGATAGGTTTGTGATTTCGATAGCGCAAGATTTTTCAGAGACGCCGGCTGGCCGTTACAAAAAGGACTCTTCTTCCTCTGGCCAGCAGTTCAGGGAAGACTTGCTAGTACCTGCGTTGCGCAGCCATGACTGCGTAGAGGTTAACTTTGACGGAACCTTGGGGTTTGGGTCTTCCTTCCTTGAGGAGGCCTTCGGGGGGCTGGTTCGAATAGAAAAATTTGCTGCTAGTGACTTGAGGCGTCGGCTCGTGATTCGATCAAACGTTTCGGTATACGAAAAGCGCGTTTGGCAGTACATAGATGAAGAGGACGCGCGACGCTAGCGTATGACCGTCCGGGATTTTCTTGTTGCTTACGGTTCTCCGGTTGCGTGGATTATTGCTGCCTTGGGGTGGTGGGTTGCCAACAAGAGCGCAAATTTGCGCGAAGAACGCAAGGAGATACGAGCGGAGATCGAAGACGCGTGTTCGGTTGTATCGTCAATCTTGGACGCTTTTGGCAACTATCGGCAAACAGGGGCTGGAACTGTCGAGGCGATTCATATCGAGTTAGAGATCAAAATAGCTTTCCAAGAGCTCAATCTCCGACTAGATCGACTTCGGCGAAGGCGCAATGCTCTCTCTGAATCTCGTCTTGATCTACACAATCTCGATGATCTTAGTATCCAGTTTTTCGATGCTGTGACAGGCGGGGACTTCGAGGCTTCTGACCGTTCTTCAAGCGTGGGCGACAAGCAGCTCGTTGCTCGAGTTGTTACCAAAGGACTCGCTTTGAACGATGCCCTACATAGGGCTTTCCTGCGTGCTTTTTGTGGTGATAAACCAGCATCGCCTGTTGGCCGGTAAGCTAGTTTCTGGAAGGAAGCGAAGGTAAGCTAGTTTCTGTAAGGAAGCGAAAATCGTTTCAAGCGTCATTCGTTGGACTTGCGTGCCCTTGAGCAACTCCGGTTCTAAGGCAAGCTGACTGGGCCGGTGAGTCCACGCTTGCAATGCTCAAGCTTTGCCAGTAGTCAACACCTCCACCACCCACCGCCCCCGCGCCGACAACCCCCACTCCGCCCGATGGATCAGCCACAAGGTATCCATCACGGCCGGGTCACCCTCAACGACCTGAATCGCATCCTGCCGCGCGAAGGCTTGCCGGGCGTAGCGGGGGAGCACGGTGAAGCCGAGGCCGCGGGCGACGGGTTCGAGGATGAGGGCGATCTGGTTGGTGAAGCCGGTGCTGCGCAGGGCGCGGATGCCGGGGGCGCCGGGGTAGCGGCGGGTGAGCAGGCGCGTGGCCATGGCGTGGCCGTCGGGGTGGTTGATGAAGCCGAGGGCGTCGAGCTCGGCCCAGGTGTGGGCGGGCACGCCGGCGGGGGCGATGAGTTCGAGCGGTTCTTCGGCGAAGCGGCTCACGGCGAGGCGCGGGTCGTCGGGGCGGAGGGTGACGAGGCCGAGTTCGAACTGGTTGTCGAGTACGGCGGTGAGTACGTCCTGATCCGGCGCGAAGCGGTGGCGGATGCTCAGGCCGGGGTGTTGTTGTTGCAGGTCGAGCAGGCGGGGGTAGAGGGCGAGGCCGATGCTGCCGGGGGTGATGAGGCTGATCTCGCCTTGCGTGGCGTCGTCGTCATTGAGGCTTTGTTGCAGGCGCAGGTCGGCGGCGGCGACCTCGGCGCAGTAGTCGAGCAGGGCGCGGCCGGCGGGGGTGAGTTCGATCTGACGCGGGCGGCGGATGAGCAGCGGGCCGAGTTGCGCTTCGAGCCGCTGCACATGCTGGCTGACGGCGGCCTGGGTGAGGTCGAGCTGCTCGGCCGTGCGGGTGAAGTTGCCCACTTCGGCGAGGGTGCGGAAGCTGCGGAGCCACTGCGGATTTAGCATAAGTAAGTGTTATTGAAGTGATTATGTTTGCGTCATTGTTGATTATCGCTGTTCAAGCCTAGACTGGCCACCTGTTTAATTGATGGAGGTGCGTCATGTCGCAAACCTACCCGCGCAGTTTTTCTCACATTGGCCTGTCGGTGACCGATCTCGACGCCGCGGTGAAGTTCTACACCGAGGTGATGGGCTGGTATCTGATCATGCCGCCGACGACGATCACCGAAGACGATTCGGCCATTGGCGTGATGTGCACCGATGTGTTCGGCGCCGATTGGGGTTCGTTCCGCATTGCGCACCTGTCGACGGGCGATCGCATCGGGGTGGAGATCTTTGAATTCCGTAATGCACAGAAGCCGGAGAACAACTTCGAATACTGGAAGAGTGGGGTGTTCCACTTCTGCGTGCAGGACCCGGATGTGGAAGGCCTGGCCGCCAGGGTGGTGGCCGCCGGCGGCAAGCAGCGCATGCCGGTGCGCGAGTATTTTCCGGGCGAGAAGCCCTACCGCATGGTGTACATGGAAGACCCGTTCGGCAACATCCTGGAGATCTACAGTCACAGCTATGAGCTGACCTACGCGGCGGGGGCGTATCAGGGCTAGGTCGGGTTGGTAGGGCGGATAAGCGAAGCGCATCCGCCGTGCCCCGTTGTCCCACCGACGGCGGATGCGCTTCGCTTATCCGCCCTACGGAATGAGGTTTCAGGCGGCGGATGTTGTGCCGCTTGAGCCACGCGGCTTCGATGCTGGCGCTATTGGCTGTTGAGTTCGGGGTATTCGCGTTGCGCCTGTTTCAGGGTCTCCAGCGCCGCTGCGTAGAGATAGTTCTCAACATGTTGTGCCAGCTCTGCCCCCATGGGGCCGAGCGCTGCCCTGAGCAGTTTGGCGTGCGCTTCGACAAGTTGGCCGGACTGTATGTCACTGGCTTCGAGCAAAGGCGCCAGTTCGATCAGCACCTGCCGCAGCAGCGCTCAATCGACTTCCCCGGTGGGCGTGTCGGGAGTCTCCGGGGCATCGGGTAGCGCCACATAGATTGCGGCGGCGAGTTGGTGTAGTTGCTCGTTCAGGGTGCTCACCAGGCGGTCAATGCTCGCTTCATTGTCGCCTTCCTTAAGCGCTGCCTCCAGCTGTGTGGCCTGCTGCTGAATGCGTGTCGCCCCGAGGGTGCCCGCAACGCCTTTCAGGCTGTGGACCAGCAGGCTGATCGCTTTATGATCATCGTCTGAACGTAGTTTGCGCAGCCGAGTCATGTCGTCGCAATGCTTGGTGGCGAAGAGACGCAGCAGGCGCTGGTAGGTCGCATGATTGTCCCGCACCATCTTGAGCCCGACGTTGATGTCCAGGCCGGAAATGGCCGAGAGATCGGCCGGCAAGTTTGGCGGTGTATTGCCAGGGGTGACTGGCAAAGCGGGTTCCGGCGGTACGGTTGCAGACGCCGCGTGTGTCGACAGCCACTTGAGCAGCGTGGTGAAGAGTGCTGTGGGATCAACCGGTTTGGTGACGAAATCGTCCATGCCTGCGGCCTCGCAGGCGCGCCGGTCTTCGTCGAAGGCGTTGGCCGTCATGGCCAGAATGGGTTTTGTTTCCCAGCCGGGCAGGGCGCGGATGGCACGTGTCGCCGCGAGGCCATCCAGCTTGGGCATTTGCATGTCCATCAGGATCAGGTCGTAGGTATTGGCTGCGGCCTTTTCGAGGGCCTGCTGGCCATCTTCCGCGGTATCAACAGCCAGGCCGACGCCGTGCAGCAGTTCCAGGGCCACCTCGCGGTTGATTGCATTGTCTTCGGCCAGCAGCAGCCGCGTGCCGCCATGTCGCAAGCGCAGTTTCGTCTCGACATCAGCTTCGCCCGTGGCCGGGAGGGCGGGTGTTACCCCGTGGCCGTGTTGAAGGTGCGCGGTAAACCAAAATGTGCTGCCGGCGCCCGGCGTGCTAGCTACGCCCACTTCGCCGTCCATCAGTTGCGCCAGGCGACGGGTGATGGCCAGACCGAGACCGGTGCCGCCGTATTTTCGGGTGGTCGAGATGTCGGCTTGTTCGAAGGCGGTGAAGAGCTTCGACTGGGCCTCCGGGGCAATCCCGATACCCGTATCTTCAACCGCGAAGCGCACCCACACCGCATCTCCGCAGTCTTCCAGCAGATCGGCACGTAAAGTGATGGTGCCTTGCTCGGTGAACTTGATGGCATTGCCAGCGTAGTTGAGCAGGGCCTGTCGCAGCCGGGTCGGGTCGCCGCGTAGCCAGACGGGGACGGAGTCCGGGTCCACCACAATGCGCAACCCCTTCGCCTGGGCCTGTTCGCTGATGAGCGAGTAGACGTTGTCGAGAATTGCCGACAGGTGGAAGTCGGTGCTTTCAAGTTGCAGTTTGCCGGATTCGATTTTCGAGATGTCGAGGATGTCGTCGATGATGGACAGCAGATGCCGGCCGGCGCTGTCGATCTTGGAAAGTTGCGTTTTCTGCTCAGCCGTTGCGCCAGCGCGTTTGAGCAGGTAGGTGAGGCCGATGATGGCGTTCATCGGTGTCCTGATCTCATGGCTCATGTTGGCGAGAAAGGCGCTCTTGGCCTTGTTGGCGACATCGGCACGTTCGCGGGCTTCGGTCAGCTGCTCTGTGCGCTCATCGACCAGTTCCTCAAGATGGGCATGGTGACGCTTGAGCTCTTCGTCCATGCGCTTCTTTTCGGTAATGTCGCGGCTGACGGTGGCCCAGCCGATGATCTCTTCGCTGGCGTTGCGGATGACAAAGAGAGAGTAGAGCACCCAAATGGGTTCGCCCGTCTGAAACTGGCGGAGGCGGATCTCAAGCTCGCCGTGCCCTTCGCGCATCACGCGTGGGAAAAACGCCTCGGTTACAAATCCCTGGTCTTCGGGCAAGAAATAATCGAGCACCTTGAGCTGGCAGGCGGCTGCCAGGTCGGGGAGTCCGACCATGCGCAAGCCCGCCGGGTTGACGTAGTGCAGTGTTAAGTCGAGATCGCACATGCCGATGAAGTCGCTGCTGCTGTCGGCCAGCATGACGAACTTCTGCCGCTCTTCCTCCGCGAGCTTCCGCGCTGTGATCTCCATCAGGCAGCCGCGCACGATCGATCCGTGCCCCTCGCTGGTGCGCTCCACCACTTGGCCGACGACCATCAGCCAATGGACCGATTGATCGGGATAAATCACTCGAAAATCGAAGCTGTAGTCGTCAGGACCGCCCGGTGCCGCAGCGTTCTGAATCGTTGCGATGGAGAGTTCGCGATCGTCCGGATGAGTGGCGTTCAGAAACGTGCTCATCTCCCACCGTGTTTGCCAGTCCAGCCCGTAGAGCGCGTCGTGGTTGGGCGAGCGCTTCATGCTGTTGCTGGCAAAGTTGAACTCCCATACCGCGACGTGCGCCAGCTCCGTGGACACGCGCAAGCGTTCTTCGCTTTCGATCAAAGCCGCTTCCGTTTTTTTGCGCTGGGTCACATCACTGATTGCGGCAATGAAGCCTGTGACCTGACCGGCGGTGTCGCGCTCTGGTGCGTAAGCGACATGAAGGGTGCGCATACCACTCAGGCGAGGTGGCAGTTCCAGGTCGTACTCGGTGGGCTGGCCGGTCAGCGCAGTTTCCATGTAAGGACGCGCGTGCGCGTAAGCCGCGTCGCCGAGCACCTCTCGCGGGTGCTTGCCGATGAGGTCGTTTGGTGTCAGCCCAAACATTTCCGCATAGGGCTGGTTGACGAATCTGTAGCGTTGGTCTGATCCGCAGTGGGCGAGAAGAACCGGTGCGTGGTCCGTCAGGAGGCGCAAGTGTTCTTTGCTGGCGCGCAGCGCGAGCAGGTTGGCGTCAAGGCGCTCGCGTACAGCGTCGATCTCGGCAATGTCCGCTGGTGGTGTTTTGAGGTCGGAATCGACCAGGGTTGTGATCTGGCTATTGATGCGGCGGGCAACGCGACGTCCAAGGAACCTGCCGGCAAGCGTGGTCAGTACGATGGCCAACAGCAAAAAAGCGATTGAATTGATCAGCGGCTGCTTCGCTACCGCGCGCGGGATGTGGACCACGATGGTCCATGGCGCAAACTGACTCCTGGCGACAAATTGCCAGTCGGCGTCGACGTCGCGGACCGGGTCGAAGCCCGCTGGTGCCTGACGCGCGATCAGGTCACCCGCGCCGTCTTGTATGGACACCGCCCAGCCGGGTGGCCCGGGGATCGCGTCGACGCGTTGCTGGAGTTCGCGCGTGGTGGTGGTGACCAGCATCAGGTGACGCACGGCGCCAGCGCGCAGCCCTGGTACGACGATGGCGACCAGTGGTTCGTTAATCACCGGCCCCTGCACAATGTCGCCGACCGCCGGTTTGCCGGTTTCCAGCGCCACCGGGGCTGCGGGACGGCCTTTGCTGGTTTTGGGTAGTTGGGGCAGTGGTGTGCCAAAGGGCACGCGGGTGTTGAACAGCATTTGGCCGTCAACGTCGGCAAAGATCACGTGGCTGCCGAAACTGGTATGAAAGGTCTTGGCCTCGGCGTACAGGTCGGGCCAGCGCGCCGGATCGTCTGCCAGCGGGGAATCCGCGAGCATGCGCAGGGCCAGGATGCGCGTTTCGAGAAAAGCGTCGATTTGAGTCGTGTAGCTACCGAGCTGCCGAGCCGCCGCTTCCCTTGCCGAAACCCTTTCATAGTGCACATGATAGGCGGCCAGCCCGCAGGCCAGGAGCAGAAGCGGTAGCAGGCTGAGCCAGACCAGGCGAGACAGCAGGGACGAGAGTGAATTCATCGTAGGTGCGTCTTTTTCACGCAGTGCGTGCCCAGATCGGGCCGCGCACCAGTGCTGGCGTTTCTGGTGAGTTTATTGGCAGGCAAGCGCGCCTCTTCTGGTGGAAATCGCTTCTTGAATGTTAAACCTTTATCCTTCGAATTGAGCGGCCTTCAAGGATAGAAAAACCCCCGCTGCCATCGCTGGCGGCGGGGGAATTCTGACGGCGTATAGACCTCAGTTCAGGTCAAACCGGTCGGCGTTCATCACCTTGGTCCAGGCGGCAACAAAGTCCTGCACGAACTTCTCCTTGTTGTCGTCCTGGGCGTACACCTCGGCATAGGCGCGCAGGATCGAGTTGGAGCCGAAGACGAGGTCGACCCGGGTGGCCGTCCATTTGACGGCGCCGCTCTTGCGGTCACGAATCTCATACTGATTCTTGCCGGTCGGCTTCCAGGTGTTGGCCATGTCGGTGAGATTGACGAAGAAGTCATTCGTCAGCGCGCCGACGCGGTCGGTGAAGACGCCGTGCTGGCTGCCGCCGTGGTTGGTGCCGAGCACGCGCATGCCGCCGAGCAGCGCGGTCATTTCAACGGCGGTGAGGCCCATGAGCTGGCTGCGATCGAGCAGCAGCTCTTCGGCGCTGACGACGTAGTCGCCCTTCAGCCAGTTGCGATAGCCATCGTGCAGCGGTTCGAGCACGTCGAAGGAGTCGGCGTCGGTCTGCGCGTCGGTGGCGTCGCCGCGGCCCGGCGAGAAGGGCACGCTGACGCTCACCCCGGCGGCCTTGGCGGCTTGCTCGATGCCCACGTTGCCGGCGAGCACGATCACGTCGGCCACGCTGGCGCCAGTGGCGGCGGCGATGGGTTCGAGCACGGCCAGCACCTTGGCGAGGCGCTGGGGCTCGTTGCCGGCCCAGTCCTTTTGCGGGGCGAGGCGGATGCGTGCGCCGTTGGCGCCGCCGCGCATGTCGGAGCCGCGGTAGGTGCGGGCGCTGTCCCAGGCGGTGCTGACCATCTCGCTGATGCTCAGGCCGCTGGCGGCGATCCTGGCTTTGACTGCAGCCACGTCGTAATTGCTGGCACCGACCGGCACCGGGTCTTGCCAGATGAGGTCTTCGGCCGGCACATCGGGGCCGATGTAGCGCGCCTTGGGGCCCATGTCGCGGTGGGTGAGCTTGAACCAGGCGCGGGCAAACACCTCGGAGAAGTAGGCCGGGTCTTTGTGGAAGCGCTCGGAGATGGCGCGGTAGGCCGGGTCCATCTTCATGGCCATGTCGGCGTCGGTCATGATCACGCGGCTGTGCTGCGCGGGGTCTTCGGCGTCGGGCGGCATGTCGCCCTCGGCGAGGCCGACCGGCTCCCACTGCCAAGCGCCGGCGGGGCTCTTTTTGAGTTCCCACTCGTGCTTGAGCAGCATGTCGAAGTAGCCGTTGTCCCACTGTGTCGGATGGGTGGTCCATGCGCCTTCAAGGCCGCTGGTGACCGCGTCGCGGCCGACGCCGCGGCTGCTGTGATTCATCCAGCCGAAGCCTTGTTCTTCGACATCGGCACCTTCCGGTGCGGGGCCGAGCTTGGCCGCGTCGCCATTGCCGTGGGCCTTGCCGACGGTGTGGCCGCCAGCGGTGAGGGCGACGGTTTCTTCGTCATTCATGGCCATGCGGGCGAAGGTGACGCGAACGTCGTGCGCGGTCTTGAGCGGGTCGGGCTTGCCGTCGACGCCTTCGGGGTTCACGTAGATGAGGCCCATCATGACCGCGGCCAGCGGGTTGTCGAGGTCGCGCTCGCCCGAGTAACGGCTGTTGGGGTTGTCGCTGGGGGCGAGCCATTCTTTTTCGGCGCCCCAGTAGGTGTCCATTTCGGGGTGCCAGATGTCTTCGCGACCGAAACCGAAGCCGAAGGTCTTGAGGCCCATCGACTCATAGGCCACGTTGCCGGCGAGCAGCATGAGGTCGGCCCAGCTGATCTTGTTGCCGTACTTTTTCTTGATCGGCCAGAGCAGGCGGCGGGCCTTGTCGAGGTTGCCGTTGTCGGGCCAGGAGTTGAGCGGAGCGAAGCGCTGGTTGCCGGTGCCGCCACCCCCACGGCCATCTGCCGTGCGGTAGGAACCTGCCGAGTGCCAGGCCATGCGGATCATCAGGCCGCCGTAGTGGCCCCAGTCGGCCGGCCACCAGTCCTGGCTGTCGGTCATCAGGGCGGTCACGTCGCGCTTGAGCGCGTCGAAGTCGAGCGTCTTGACCGCCTCGCGGTAATTGAAGCCCGCGCCCAGCGGGTTGGTCTTGGTGTCGTGCTGATGAAGGATGTCGAGGTTCAGCGCATTCGGCCACCAAGCGGTATTGGATGCACCGGAGGCGGTGTTGCCGCCGTGCATGACCGGGCATTTTCCGGTTGATGTCGTGTTGTTTGCACTCATGGTCATCTCCTGTCGCGCGTTGTTGTTAGAGGTTCTCGGATGGCGTGCATGCTCGCAAACCATGCCATTTCTTCATGCCTCTAGCTTAGGCTTCTGCGTCTAGGATAAATAGCAATATGTCCTATTGGGTTTGGCTATGACGGGATAGCAGCCAATAGAAACGTCCCCTGCTGCGGGGGGCGTTATTAGCGACCGGATTCAGGGATGTAGGTTGGGTTGAGCGCAGCGAAGCCCAACACAACATCCGCCCGTCTCGGGACATCGTATGTTGGGCTTCGCGTTGCTCAACCCAAGCTACGCACGGGCGCGTACGTCAATCTTTCGACACGGCGCGCCAAATGGAAAACGCCCCGAAGGGCGTTTTTCATGGGCAATGCGCTGTGGGTATCAGCTCTCGTAGGCGTCCATCGGCACGCAGGAACAAAACAGGTTGCGGTCGCCGTATACATCGTCAATGCGATTGACGCTGGGCCAGAACTTGTTGTCGCCGACCCAGGGCAGCGGGAAGGCGGCTTCCTGGCGGGAGTAGGGACGATCCCAGTCGCCAATGAGGTCGGCCTGGCTGTGCGGGGCGTGCTTGAGCGGATTGTTTTCCGCGTCCCACTGGCCGGCTTCGATCCTGGCGATTTCGGCGCGGATGCTGATCATGGCGTCGATGAAGCGGTCCAGCTCGGCCTGGCTTTCGGATTCGGTCGGCTCGATCATGATCGTGCCGGCCACCGGGAAGCTCATGGTCGGGGCGTGGAAGCCGTAGTCCATCAGCCGCTTGGCGATGTCCACTTCGCTCACACCGCAGGCCGCCTTGATCGGGCGGATGTCGATGATGCACTCGTGTGCCACGCGGCCGTTCTCGCCGCTGTATAGCACCGGGTAGTGGCCCTTGAGGCGGGTGGCGATGTAGTTGGCGTTGAGGATGGCGATCTCGGTGGCGCGCTTGAGGCCGTCGCCACCCATCATGGCGATGTACATCCAGCTGATCGGCAAAATGCTGGCCGAGCCGTAGGGTGCGGCGCTGACGGCGCTCTGGCCGGCGTGCGGGCCTTCGATGGGCTGCACTACGTGGTTGGCCATGAAGGGCGCGAGGTGCGCGGCGAGGCCGATGGGGCCCATGCCGGGGCCGCCGCCGCCGTGCGGGATGCAGAAGGTCTTGTGCAGGTTCATGTGGCTGACGTCGGCGCCGATGGTGGCGGGCGAGGTCAGGCCGACCTGCGCGTTCATGTTGGCGCCATCCATGTACACCTGGCCGCCGTGAGCGTGAATGGTGTCGCAGATGTCGCGGATGCCGGCCTCGAATACGCCGTGGGTCGAGGGGTAGGTGATCATCAGGCAGGCGAGGTTGGCGCTGTGCTGCTCGGCCTTGGCTTTCAGGTCGGCGACGTCGACGTTGCCGTTCTCGTCACACTCGACCGCCACCACTTTCATGTTGCACATCTGGGCCGTGGCGGGGTTAGTGCCGTGGGCCGACTTGGGGATCAGGCAGATGTCGCGGTGCTGATCGCCACGGCTGTCGTGGTAGCGGCTGATCGCCAGCAGGCCCGCGTACTCGCCTTGCGCGCCGGAGTTGGGCTGCATGGAGATGGCGGCAAAGCCGGTAATGGCGCGCAGGTAGGCATCGAGCGAGCCGATCATTTCGAGGTAGCCCTGCGCCTGTTCGATGGGGGCGAAGGGGTGGATGTTGCCGAACTCGGGCCAGGTGACCGGGATCATCTCGGCCGTGGCGTTGAGCTTCATGGTGCAGGAACCGAGCGAGATCATGGAGTGATCGAGCGCGAGGTCTTTGTTCTGCAGGCGCTTGAGGTAGCGCAGCATCTCGTGTTCGGTGTGGTGGCTGTTGAACACCGGGTGCGACAGGATGGCGTCGGTGCGGCGCAGTGCATCGGGCAGGGCACCGGCGCGCGCGGCCACGGCTGCGTCGAGCGCGGCCACGTCGGCGGCTTGGCCGGTGATGAGTTGCAGCAGGGCGGCGACGTCGTCGGCGGTGTGGGTTTCGTCGAAGGCGAGACCGACGGTGCTGTCATCGACACGGCGCAGGTTGTAGCCGGCGTCGACAGCGGCAGCGAGCAGGACGGCGGTGGCTTCACCGGTACGCACCAGCACGGTGTCGAAGAAGCTGCTTGCGACCGGCGCCATGCCGGCGCGGTTCAGGCCTTCGGCCATGATGGCGGCGAGGCGGTGGATGCGCCCGGCGATGGTACGCAGGCCATCAGGGCCGTGATACACGGCGTAGAAGCCGGCCATGTTGGCCAGCAATACCTGCGAGGTGCAGATGTTGGAGTTGGCCTTTTCGCGGCGGATGTGCTGCTCGCGGGTTTGCAGGGCCATGCGCAGCGCGGTCTTGCCGCGGGCGTCGACCGACACGCCGATGATGCGGCCGGGCACCGAGCGCTTGTGTGCGTCGCGGGTGGCGAAGAAGGCGGCGTGCGGGCCGCCGAAGCCCATCGGCACACCGAGGCGCTGGGCCGAGCCGAGGGCGATGTCGGCACCCATCTCGCCGGGCGACTTGACCAGCACTTGCGCCATCAGGTCGCAGGCCACGGCAACCACGGCACCATTGGCCTTGAGCGCGGTGATGATGTCGGTGAGGTCGACCACCTCGCCGTTCTGGCCGGGGTTCTGCAGCAGGGCGCCGAAGACGTCGTGCTTGGTGGCTTCTTCGGCGGTGCCGAATACGAGATCGAACTCGAACAGCGCGGCGCGGGTGCGCACCACATCAATGGTCTGCGGCCAGGTGTTGCTGTCCACAAAAAAGGCCTTGCTCTTGCTGCGCGAGACGCGACGCGCCATGGCCATGGCTTCGGCCGCGGCGGTGGCTTCGTCGAGCAGCGAGGCGTTGGCCAGCTCCATGCCGGTGAGGTCGATGACCATCTGCTGGTAGTTGAGCAGGGCTTCGAGCCGGCCTTGTGCGATTTCGGCCTGGTAGGGCGTGTAGGCGGTGTACCAGCCCGGGTTTTCGAGCACATTGCGCAGGATGACGTTGGGCGTCAGCGTGCCGTAGTAGCCCATGCCGATCAGCGATTTCTTGATCACGTTTTTGTCGGCAATGGCCCGCAGCTCGGCCAGTGCAACGTGCTCGGGCTTGGCGCTCGCCAGCGGCAGGGGCGCGGCCAGGCGGATGGCCGGCGGCACGGTCTGGCCGATGAGCGCGTCAACGCTGGCAGCGCCGACGGCGTCGAGCATGGACTGGGTTTCAGCCTCGCTCGGGCCGATATGGCGGTGGATGAAGGCGTCGCGCTGCTCGAGCGTGGACAGGGGGGCAGAGAACGGTGTGATCGACATGGGGCTGGCTTCGCTGTTTTGGGGGGCGCAGAGGTCCATAAGGACAACGGGTGTGGCAACGCTGTGGCGCGCCACACCCGCGGAGGGCCGGAATCAGTCGTCGGCGGCGATTTCGGCGTAGGCGGTGGCGTCGAGCAGGGCGTCGACATCAGCCGGGTTGGCCGGCTTGAGCTTGAACAGCCAGTTGGCGTAAGCGTCGGCGTTAACGGACTCGGGGGCGTCGAGCGCGGCGTCGTTGCCGGCAATGATTTCACCGGCGACCGGGGCGTAGATGTCGGAGGCGGCTTTGACCGACTCGACCACGGCGCACTCTTCGCCGGCGGCCACCACGCGACCGGCTTCGGGCAGGTCGAGGAAGACGATGTCACCGAGCGCTTCCTGGGCGTGGTCGGTGATGCCGATGGTGACGGTGCCGTCGTCTTCACGACGGATCCATTCGTGGCTCTTGGTGTACTTCAGCTCGGCGGGGATATTCATGGGGTGCGCTCCGGTGAGATGGATTGGGTCGTGGCCCCCGCAGGGGCCGGAAAAAGGAAAACTCAGATCAGTGCCTGACCGTTGCGAACAAAGGGCAGTTTGACGGTACGCGCGCTGAGGCGCTTGCCGCGGATGTCGACTTCAACCGTGCTGCCTTCGGCAAGCTCGAGGGGCACGCGGGCAAAGGCAATGGCTTGCTGCAGAGTGGGCGAGAACGTGCCGCTGGTGGTTTCGCCTTCGCCTGCGTCGGAAAATACGGTTTGGTGGGCGCGCAGTACGCCGCGCTCGAGCAGGACCAGACCGACCATTTTCTGACTGGCCGGGTGGGTTTCGAGTGCGGGGCGGCCGATGAAGTTGCGGTCGATGTCTTTCATGTCGACCGTCCAGCTCAGGCCGGCGTTGAGCGGCGAGGTGGCTTCGTCCATGTCCTGACCGTAGAGATTCATGCCGGCTTCGAGGCGCAAGGTGTCGCGCGCGCCGAGGCCACAGGGGGCGACGCCGGCGGTGGTCAGAGCCTTCCAGACACCGGCCGCCTGTGCGGCGGGCAGAGTGATTTCAAAGCCGTCTTCACCGGTGTAGCCGGTGCGGGCGATCAGCATGTCGCCGACCTGCGCGGCAAAGAATGGCTTGAGCGCGGCGCTGGCTGACTCGGAGCCCGGAATGGCGTGCCAGGTCTTGGCGCGGGCGTTGGGGCCTTGCACGGCGATCATGGCCAGATCGCGGTGGGCGTCGAGCGAGACATTGGCGCCGCTGCGGGCGATCTGCTTGCGCATCCAGGCCACGTCCTTG
>JBFIJC010000039.1:0-19499 GCA_041600915.1 Nitrogeniibacter sp. | reverse complement strand
GCCCGCATAACTATCAGAAAAACAATAAAAAAATGGCTGTATGGAGGAGGATATGGAGAATCCGCTGCAATCAGTGGAGCAGCGCGATGTACGCGTTCGCGACGCTCGCACGGCCTTTTTTGAGCAGGGCGCGCCGGCCGACGCCCTGGTCCCCATGGTGGGGGCGGTCGCCAATTCCTGGTCGCGCTGTGTTCAAGTCGGTCTGGAGGCATCGGCACATGCGGCCGAGGTGGACCCGGTGTCCGACAATCAACTGCGCGAGACGCGTGATCGCAATGCATTCTTGCTTTCACATGCGCGCGGCGTGCTCAGCCATCTGTATGAACAGATTCGTTCCACCGGCAGCGTGGTGGTGCTGTCCGACGGCAACGGGCTGGTGCTCGAGGGCATGGGCGACCCCGACTTTGTCAGCCGTGCCGATCAGGTCGCACTGAAACCCGGCGCCCAGTGGGGCGAGGGCTTGCGTGGCACCAATGCCATCGGGACCGCCATTGCCGAACAGCGGCCGGTTGAGGTGGTGGGCGCTGAACATTTTTTTGATTGCAACGCCTTCCTGACCTGCAGCGCGTCGCCCATTTTCGATGCCGGCGGTCAGCTGATGGGCGTGCTGGACATCTCCGGCGACTCCCGTTCGCACGAACGACACACGCTCGGCTTGGTTCGCATGTCTGCCCAGTTGCTCGAGAAGCGGCTGTTCGAGGCGGAGTTCGGCCGTGAAATTCTGGTGTTCTTTCATCCGCGCATGGAATACGTCGGTTCTTTGCAGGAGGGCGTGCTGGCGTTCAATCAAGGGGGCGAGCTGCTGGGCGCCAACCGCTGCGCGCTGGAGCTACTCGAGCTCACGCGCAACATGCTGCGTCAGCTCGATTTTGGCATGTTGTTCGAGCAGAACTTCGGTGTGTTTGTCGATCGGAGCATGCGTGATCCGCATGCCTTGTCCTCGCTTCCGCGCCGCCATGGTGATCGTGTTTACGCCCGTATGAACATGCCCGCTTCGCTCATGCCATCGTCTCGTCCCGCGCCGGCACAGGCTCAGGCACAAGCGCCTCAGAAGCTTGCCGTGGCCCCGGAGCGGAAGCGCAAGTCGGCCTGTAGCGATGGCAGGGTGAATTTCGAGTGCCTCGATACCGGCGATGCACGCATGGGGGCAGCGATCAGTCGTGCCACCCGTATGGTTGGAAAAGACATTCCCTTGTTGATTCTGGGTGAGTCCGGTGTGGGCAAGGAGATGTTTGCCAAGGCCTTCCATGACGTCGGACCGCGGCGCGCCGCACCGTTTGTGGCGCTCAACTGCGCGGCGATTCCCGAGAATCTGATCGAATCCGAGTTGTTCGGCTATCTCGGCGGTGCGTTTACGGGGGCTCGCAAGGAAGGCTATACCGGCAAGATTCAGCAAGCCTGTGGCGGTACGCTGTTTCTGGACGAGATTGGCGACATGCCGCTCAATCTGCAGGCGCGCTTGCTGCGCGTGCTGCAGGACCGTGTCGTGACACCGCTGGGTGGCGCCAAGCCGGTGCCGGTGGATGTCTCGCTGGTGTGCGCCACGCACCGCAATCTGGTTGATGCGGTCAAAACCGGCGCCTTCCGTCAGGACTTGTACTACCGCGTCAATGGACTGACGGTCACTTTGCCGTCCTTGCGGGAGCGCAGCGACATCCGCGCCATCGTGGCCAACATCATCGCGATTGAAACCGAAGGCATGCGCGATATCGCGGTGTCCGAAGAGGTGCTCGTTTTCTTCGAGCGCTATCGCTGGCCCGGCAATATCCGCCAGATGCACAACGCCTTGCGGGTGGCTGTTGCGCTGCTCGACGACGATGAAGACCTGATCGACTCGACGCATTTGCCCGAAGAACTTTTCGCCATGGAGAGTGACTCCGACGAGCAAGTCGAGAAGGCAGAGCCTCGTTCACGGCGCATCGACGTTGCGCCACTGCAAGGTGCTGAGTCGCTCGAGACCATCGAAAAGCGGGCGATCGAACAGGTACTTGAGGAGGAGGGCGGCAACGTCTCCGCCGCCGCACGGCGCCTCGGCATCAGCCGTAATACCCTGTATCGCAAGCTGGGCCGGATGTAGGGTTTTGGTGTGGCTTGGCGATCAGGCGTGCAAGGCGACTGATCGCGTCTTGTTGACCGTTTCTGACGGGAGTTCGCCGAACATCGACTTGTAGTCGGCAGCGAAATGTGACAGGTGCCAGAAGCCCCAGCGGGCGGCGATATCGGCCACTGATTCGCGCTCGGGCTTGCGCCGCAGTTCGCTGCGTGCGCCGTTCAGGCGCTTGGCGCGCAGAAAGCTGACCGGGTTGAGATCCAGCACGTCCTGGAAGCTGTACTGCAAGGTGCGCCGCGAGACATTCAACTCCCGACACAGATCGGCAACAGTAATGGGCTCGTCGATGTGCGCGCGCATGTACTCGCGTGCCCGCTCGACGATCTGAACGCGGGAGTGCGGTGTTGTGGATGGACGCGTCGCATCACTTTCGTTGCTGATCGAGAGCAGCAGACAGTTGTAGATCCCTTGTTCGATCGCTTTTCGCATCTGTGCGTGATTGGCCATTGCGGGGGCCACGTTGATCGACGCCAGTACCGTCAGCAGGAAGCTGCGCAACTCGGCGACCTGTTTCGGGGTGTTGGGCAAAATGCGACGCGAACCGAGCATGGCCTCCAGGTCGATATGATCGACCTGCATGGCGTAATGGTTCAGTGCGTCGGCATCTGCGGTGACCGCCACGATGTCGAGCATCGTCGGGGTTCGAAAATCGAGTTCGGCGCCACCGCGCAGGGTGAGGATGGAGTTCTGGTCGAACACTTCCCCGCAATACCAGCCCAGTCCGTCCATTTCCACCGGGATACCGAAAGTCCGTGATCCCTCCCAAGCCACACCGCCCTCGTGCACACACTGATTCGTGCGTTCGCGAAACACCTGAACATTGCCGAACCAGGCTTCTTCCAGTCGTCCTTCGAAGCGTCCGGGCGACAACTGCATGTACTGCTGCTTCCAGTGTTGCAGGTTTGAGGCGTGGTCGTCCGCATCGAAGCTGGTGACTTCGCTCACAGTGCAATGTGGTGGCAGGGCGCTGGCAAGTGCCGCATCCCCTAGGTCCGTCATGGACTATCTCCTTTGGCTTAAGCGGGCGTTCTGTGTCGCCTCTCTTTCTTAAGCTAAATCAATTCTGATGAAACACGCAAGATCTTTCGATACGCCTGCGCCATTCGATCGATTGTTGCGGTGCAATAGAAAAAATCCTTTCAGTACAGAGAGTTGCGCCTCGTCGTGCGTTGCCGATTTTGGATAACGACCTGACGCCTCCGCGCCACAAGATGCGTCCAACCCGCCCACCGAGCTTTTGCTCTGAACGGCAGGGATGCCCCGACGATGACGCGTCGGGGACACAAGGACAACGGGCCCCGCACACCAGACGATTCAGCGGGTGCCCCCTCGACAAGGAGGTTCAACGTGGTTCGACACACCCTGAGTGGACTCGGCCTCTCGCTGCTGCTGGCGCTGTCCGGCGGGACGGCCGTGGCAGAGATCGCGCCGGAAATCATTTCGGTCAAGCCGATGGCGGCGGCCAATCCGTACCGGATCTATCTGTCTGATGTATCGATTGATCACATCGTTGATGGCCGGCTGCATGTCATCGACGGCAAGA
Organism: Nitrogeniibacter sp.; assembly: GCA_041600915.1. Taxonomy (GTDB): domain Bacteria; phylum Pseudomonadota; class Gammaproteobacteria; order Burkholderiales; family Rhodocyclaceae; genus Nitrogeniibacter. The sequence goes on along the minus strand of JBFIJC010000039.1, from coordinate 15,846 downwards.
GCAAGGCCTATCTGGGCATGATCGCCACCGGCTTTGCCGGGCAGTCGGTGCTCTCGCCGGATCGCAAGACGATTTACGTGGCCACCACCTACTACTCGCGCCTCAACCACGGCGAGCGTACCGACGTGGTCGATATTCACGACACCGAGACGCTGGCGAAGACAGGCGAGATCGTGATCCCGCCGCGCCATGCCCAGGCGCTCAACTACAAAGGCATCATCCGCCCGTCCAGCGATGGCCGCTGGCTGTATGTGCAGAACGCGACGCCGGCCACCTCGGTCACCATCGTCGATCTGCAGGCACAGAAGCCGGTGGCCGAAGTGGCGACGCCGGGCTGCTGGATCGTGTTGCCGGCGCAGACCGTGCCCACGCGGTTCTCAACGGTGTGTGGCGACGGCACGATGCTGACCATCTCGCTCGACGCCGATGGCCAGCCGACCACGCAAAAGCGCAGCGCGAAGTTCTTCGACCCCGACCGCGACCCGATCTTCATCCACGGCGAGCAAGACGGCGACACCTATCGCTTTGTGTCCTACCTGGGCGATGTCTATACCGCGCACCTCGGTGGCGAAGAGGCCAGCTTCGATGCCGCCTGGCCCCTGGTCAGCGCCGCAGAGCGCAAAGCCGGCTGGCGACCGGGCGGCTATCAGGTGATCGCGCAACACAACGAGACCGGGCGTCTGTTTGTGGGCATGCATCCCGCAGGCAAGGACGGCAGTCACAAATGGCCTGCCAAGGAAATCTGGGCGTTTGATCTCGCGGCCAAAAAGCGCGTGGCCAAGGCGCCGGGCAGCGATGCAATTGCCATCGGCGTGAGCCGCGGTGCGGCGCCCAAGCTCTTCGCTTACGACGGCGTGAAAGGCGGCATCGCCACCTACGACGCCGACGGCAAGCTCAAGCTCGCCGGCCGTATGGAAGGCGTGGGCGAGACCCCGACGCTGATGGAGCTGCACTGATGGACGCGCTCCTCATTGACCCGGTGCTGGCGCGGGCCTGTGGCTCGGCGCTGGCGGTGATCCTGCTGCTCGGCGCCTGGCAAAAGCTGCGCGACGTGGCGGTGTTCGAGGCGGCGGTCGAGCTGTACCGACTGCTGCCCGACCGAGTGGTGCCGCTTTTCGCTCGCCTATTTCCGATGCTGGAGGCGGCGGCCGGCGCGGCGCTGCTGTTCGAATCGAGCCGTGGCCTCGGCCTGCTGCTGGCGCTGAGCGTGCTCGGCGTGTCGACCGGCGGCGTGCTCATCAACCTCTTGCGTGGCCACACCGACATCGAGTGCGGCTGTGGTGGCGCCGACGGCAACACCCGCTTGTCCTGGGCGCTGCCGGTGCGCAATGCCGTGCTGATGGCGCTCGCCGTGGCGGGTGCGCAAGCCGGTCTGGCCCGGCCACTGGTGTGGGTCGATTTCATCTCTGTCGCCGGCGGCACCCTCGCGCTGCTCGGCATCTATGCCGCGGGCAACCAATTGCTCGCCAACCATCCCCGACTGATGCAACTGAGGAACGGATCATGAACGAAGCCCTGATGATTTCCAACGCGCTGCTGTGGGTCGCCGTGCTGGCGGCACTGATCGGGCTGTTTGCCCTGGCCCGTCAGATTGGCGTGCTGTACGAGCGGGTGGCACCGATGGGCGCGCTGATGATCGACACTGGCCCCAAAGTGGGTGAGGCTGCGCCGAGTTTTGAGTTGCCGACGCTGACCGGCAATGCCCGGGTGCGCATCGGCGGCGCGGCCGACAAGAGCACGCTGCTGTTCTTCCTCTCGCCGACCTGCCCGGTGTGCAAAAAACTGCTGCCGATTCTTCGCTCGGTGAATGACACCGAACGCAGCTGGCTGCGCGTGGTGCTGGCCTCCGACGGCGAGCAACCCGAGCACCTGGCCTTTTACGAAAAAGCAGACCTCAAGCAGTTCCCCTATCTGCTGTCGCAGGACCTGGGCATTGGTTTTCAGGTTGGCAAGCTGCCCTACGCAGTCTTGATGGATGAGCACGGGCGGATCACCGCCAAGGGCTTGATCAATTCCCGCGAGCAGCTCGAGAGCCTCTTCACCGCCAAAGAACTGGGCGTGGCCTCGGTGCAGGACTTTATCGATCACCAGCACGACCACCAGCGCGCCTGAGCCCGGCCAACCCCAAGGAGAGACAACAATGAAATGGTTTGATGAGCTCTTTGAGCGCAAGACCCGGACGGTCGCCCAGCGCTCTTCACGCCGCGGCGCCCTGATCCGCATCGGCAAGCTGATGGTGGGCACGGCCTTTGTGCTGCCGGTGCTGCCTTTCGACCGGACCGCCCAGGCGGCGGCCGGCCAGGCGCACAAGGCCAAGGGCACCGCGGCCGGTGAGACCGATTGCGACTACTGGCGCTTCTGCGCGCTGGACGGATTCCTCTGCGCCTGCTGCGGCGGCAGCGCATCCACCTGCCCGCCGGGCACCGAGCCGTCGAAAGTCAGTTGGGTGGGCACCTGCCACAACCCCGAGGACGGCAAGGACTACCTCATCAGCTACAACGATTGCTGCGGCAAGACCGCCTGCGGCCGTTGCCTGTGCAATACCAATGAGCGCGAAATGCCGGCCTACCGCATGGGCCTGCACAACGACATCAACTGGTGCATGGCCAATGATTCGTCGATGTTCCACTGCACCACCGGTGTGGTGGTCGGCATGGCGGATGGGAACTGAGGCGAGCATGAAAACGCCTCTTGCCACCACCGTCCTCGCTGTCCTGCTGGGTGCCGCTCCGGCGCTGGCGAACGCCGGCCCGGATGGCAAGGCAAGGGCGCAATACGTTCTCGGCTGTGCCGGCTGCCACCAGGTAGACGGCTCCGGGGTTTCGCGTGGCGGGATTCCGACCCTGCGCAATCAGCTGGGCCACTTTCTGAGCCTGCCCGATGGACGTGCCTTTTTGGTGAAAGTGCCCGGCACGTCCAACTCGCCGTTCTCCAATGCCGACATCGCCCGGATGCTCAATTGGATGGCGCATGAGTTTTCCCCAGCCACCTTACCGGCGGACTTCACGCCCTACACCGAAGCCGAAGTCGCCGCCTACCGCAATGCGCCACTGGACGATGTGCCGGGCACACGCGCAGCCATCGTTGCGCAGCTCGCTGCGCGCGGTGTCGTCATCGAATAAGTACACCCACACCTTTTCAAAAAGGGGAGACAAGTCCATGAAGCAGACCACCAAGAGGACGCCACGCTGGAAGCATCTCGGCCTCGGCGTATTGGCGACGATGACCTTCTCGGCCTATGCCGCGGTGAGCGAGCAAGACGCCGCGCGCCTGGGCGCCGAGTTGACCCCGACTGGCGCCGAGAAGGCCGCCAGCAAGGACGGCACGATTCCGGAGTGGAAGGGCGGCATGAGCAGCGCGCCCGCCGGCTGGAAGCCCGGCCATGTTGACCCCTTTGCCGACGACAAGCCGCTGTATTCGATCGACGCGAGCAATGTCGATCAATACAAAGACAAATTGCCGGAAGGGCAGATTGCACTGATCAAGGCCTACAAGGGCTACCGGATGGATGTGTATCCGACCCGGCGCAGCTGCACCTTCCCCGGCTGGTTCCAGGATCAGACGCGCAAGAACGCCACGCATGCGGCCACGACCGAAGAGGGTTGGAAGCTGGCCAAGGCCTTTGGCGGCGGTCTGGCCTTCCCGATTCCGAAGACGGGTTACGAGGCGATGTGGAACTTCAAGACGCGCTATGTCGGTTACGCGCGCCGCCAGCAGATCTCGGCCGTGCTGCCCGAAAAAGACGGCAGCTATACCGAGAACAAGCAGTGGTTCTACGACTGGTATCCGTTTGCCGACCCCAAGATGCAAAGCCCGCAAGAGGTGAGTTCGGTCGAATCCAAGCAGATCTACGAACTGCTGACGCCGGCTTCGCGTGCGGGTGAGGTGTATCTGATTCACACCTTCCACGACCAGCCCTCGGACGCGTGGATTTATTTCCCCGGCCAGCGCCGCGTGCGCCGCGCCCCGGCCTTTGCCTACGACAACCCGATCGCCGGTTTCGACAACCTGTACTTCGTCGACCAGATCAACATGTTCTCCGGCGCGCTCGACCGCTACGACCTCAAGCTGATCGGCAAGAAGGAGATGGTCGTCCCGTACAACTCCTACAAGCTGATCGACAAGAAAAACAAGATCAAGGATCTGATCAAGCCGGACTTCATCGACCGCGACAAGATGCGCTACGAAGTGCACCGCGTGTGGGAGGTCGAGGCCACCGTCAAATCCGACAAGCGCCACTCCTTCGCCAAGCGCAAGTTCTACTTCGACGAAGACTCCTGGGCACTGCTGCATGTCGATATGTACGACGCCAAAGGCAACCTGTGGCGCGTGCAGGAAGGCAGCCTGTGGGCCTCGCCGGACATCAATGCCTGCGTGACCTTTGAGCAGCAGATGTACGACCTGGTTGCCCGCCGCTACGCCATGGACAACTGGACGCAGGAGGGCGACGTGATCGAGCTCGAAGCCGCCAACCGCGAAAAGTACAACGACAGCTTCTTCAGTGCCGGTGCGATCCGTCGCATGGGCGAGCGCTGAGCCGGAGGTCAACAGATGAACATCCCACATCAAAAGCGTGCGTCCGCCACCGGGCGCGTTTCCAGCCTTACCGCAGCGGTCGCGCTGGCCTGCCTGAGTTTTTCTGGCAGCGCCCACGCCTTCCGTTTCGGCGAAACCGACGGCTTGCGCGGCAGTTTCGATTCCTCGGTGTCATTCGGTGTCATCAGCCGCGCCTCCAACGCCGACTGCCGCATGATCGGCAACGACAACGGCGGCTGCAACAATGGCACCAACAATGAGTTGCAGCGCAAGCAGGGCAGCAACGGCTACGCCAACGCCGATTTCAATTACCTCAACTTCGACGACGGCAACCTCAACTACAGCAAGGGCGACATGGTCTCCGCTGCGCTCAAGGGCACGCACGACATCTCGCTGCGCTATCCCGGCGGCTGGAGCGCGCTGGGTCGGGTGACCTGGTTTCATGATTTTCAGGCTGACCAGACGCGTCGCACCGGGGTGACCGAGTCGTCCGCCACCGGTCAGGCCTCGCTGCTCGATGCGTGGATTGCCAAGGAGTTCGACATCGGCGGCGAGACCGCCAAGGTCAAGCTCGGCAACCAGGTGCTGTCCTGGGGCGAGGACATCTTCATCCTCGGCGGGGTGAACCAGATGAACGCGCTGGACATCCAGAAATTCCACGTGCCGGGCACCCAGCTCAAGGAGATCTTCATCCCCGCGCCGATGCTGTCCGTGGCTGCGGGTCTGGGCAGTGGCTTCAGCATGGAGGCTTACTACCAGTTCCGCTGGAACAGCTTCAAGTTCGACCCGGTGGGCACTTTCTTCTCGGGCGCCGACGTGGTGGGCAAGGGCAATCGCATGGCCTACCTGCCGACCTCGGTGTGTAACGACTTCGGCCTGACAGGCCCCTGTGGTGACCAGACTGCGCTGACCGACGCGGCGCGCATCGCCAATGGCACGGGCATTCCCTACCTCGGCCAGCGCGAGCCAAAGAACAGCGGCCAGTACGGGGTGAATCTGCGCTACTTCGCCGAAGAGATCGACACCGAGTTCTCCTTCGTCTATCAGCGCTACCACGACAAGCTGCCCTTCCTCGGCTTTACCGGCACCTCTGCCGGTTCGGTGACCGGCTACTTCCTGGCCTATGGCGAAGATCGCGATCTGTACGCCGTGGCCTTGAACACCAAGGCCGGCCCGGTGGCGGTGGGGGCCGAGTTGTCTTACCGGCCGCGCGACAGTGTCGGTGTCGATCCGACCGTGCCTTTCGGGGCGGCGCTCGGCGGCGGCGCTTTCGACAAGAACAGCGTGTACGACGTGGGCTCGCACCCCGGCTATGTCGAAGAAGAGAAGTGGCAGTTTCACCTGACCGGCTTCTACACCTTCGGCCACAACGACACGCTGGGCGGGCTGGCCAAGGCGCTGGGCGCGGCGGATGGCTTCATCCTGGCCGAGGCGGCGGTGGCGCATTACCCGGGGCTCGACCGCAGCGGGCGGATTCCGTACTTCCTGCCCAACTACGCGCTGCCCGACCGCACCTCCTGGGGCTATGTGACCGAGATCGGCCTGAACTACCCGAACGCCTTCGGCTCGGGCATCACGCTGACGCCGCAGATCGACTGGTATCACGACGTGTCGGGCACCAGCCCGAACACGATTCCCTTTGTGGCGGGTCGCAGGGCCGCCGCACTGTCGCTGTTGTTCAACTACCGCGACAGCATCAAGGGCTCGATCCAGTACGTGAATTTCTCGGGTGGCGGCGCGAACAACCTGGCGCGTGACAAAGACTTCTTCGGCGCCAGCATTTCCTACTCGTTCTGATGCAGCACGCCGGGCACCCTCGCGGTGCCCGGTGAGCGGGACTCCCAACATGATCGAACAACTCGTTCTTCGCCTGCAGCGCTTCTTCTTTGCGCACCGGCTGGCCACCTTGCTGTCGCTGCTCGCCTTCACCGTGGTGATGGGCGGCTTTGCCGCGCAGCTGAGCATGTCGGCCGGCTTCGACAAGCAGCTGCCGCAGAACCACGAATACGTCAAAACCTTCAACCAGTATCGCGACGTGCTGTTTGGTGCCAACCGCATCATCGCCGTGGTGCATCCCAAGTCAGGAGACATCTGGAACGAAAAGGCGCTGACCCGGCTGTATGACGTGACTCAGGCGCTGTTCTTCATGCCCGGCGTCGATCGGCGCACCGTCACTTCGCTGTGGACCCCCAACACCCGCGCGGTGCAGATCACCGAAGAGGGCATGAAGGCCGAGGACGTGGTTGGCGGTGATGTCACCGTCAATGCGCTCACGCCCGAGGCGATTGCCGGCATCCGCGAGCGCACCGTGATCGGCGGCTTCATTGGCTCGCTGGTGGCTAATGATTCGACCAGCGCGATGGTGGTGGCTGAACTGGCCGACCCCGATCCGAAAACCGGCGAGCGCCTCAACTACCTCGATTTCAGCCGCCGGCTGGAGACTGACCTGCGTGACAAATTCGCCGACGCCGAGATCGAGATCCAGATCATCGGCTTCGCCAAGCAAATGGGCGACATCTCCGAAGGCGCGACCTCGGTGATCGAGTTCTTCGCGCTGGCCTTTGTACTCACCGCGCTGGCCGTCTATTGGTATACACGCTCGATGGTGCTCACCTTCCTGCCGCTGGCCTGCTCGCTGGTGTCGGTGGTGTGGCAGTTCGGCACCATCACGCTGCTTGGCTTCGGCCTCGATCCGCTGGCGGTGCTGGTGCCATTTCTGGTGTTTGCCATCGGGGTGTCGCATGGTATCCAGCAGGTGAACTACATCGCCAAGGAAGTCATCAACGGCGCCGATGGCTACACCGCCGCGGTGCGCAGCTTCACCGGCCTGCTGGTGCCCGGCACCCTGGCGCTGATCACGGCTTTTGTCGGCTTTGCCACCCTGGCGCTGGTGCCGATTCCGATGATCCGCGAGCTGGCTATCACCGCCTCGGTGGGCGTGGCTTACAAGATCATCACCAATCTGGTCATGCTGCCGGTGCTGGCCAGTTACTTTCGCTTCGATGAAGCCTTCGTGCTGCGTGCCGGCAAGATGGAGAGCCTGCGCAACCGCCTGATGGCGCGTCTCGGCGTGCACATCGCCACGCCGCGCAATGCCGCCATCGGTACGCTCGTCGGTGTTCTGCTGTTCGGTGTGGCCGTGTGGCAGAGCCAGGGCCGGCATGTCGGCCATGTGTTGCCCGGTGCGCCCGAGCTGCATGACGACTCGCGCTACAACAAGGACGTCGAAGGCGTGGTCAGCCGTTTTGCGCTCGGCCTCGATCTGCTCACCGTGGTGGTCGAGACCCCCAAGGATGGCTGCTTCTTCTACGAAAACATGGCTTATGTCGATCGCCTGAGCTGGCATCTGGCTAATGTGCCGGGCGTGCTCTCGGCGCAATCGCTGCCGGTGATGGCCAAGCTCGCCAACGCCGGGGTGAACGAAGGCAACCCGAAATGGGCGGCACTGCCGCGTGAGGAGTTGTCGCTTGGCGAGGTGGTGCGCCAGGTGCCCGAGGGCATGCGCCTCTACAACGCCGACTGCACGGTGATGCCGATCAATTTGTATCTGGCCGACCACAAGGCCAGCACCATCGAAGGCGTGGTGGCGGCGGTCAAGCGTTACCGTGAAGAACACACACTGCCCTCGGTGACGGTGCGCCTGGCCAGCGGCAACGCTGGCGTGCAGGCGGCGACCAACGAGATCGTCGAGCATTCCGAGCTGCCGATGATGCTCTATGTGTATGCCACCATTTTGGTGCTGGTGTTTCTGGTCTATCGCGACTGGCGGGCGATGGTGGCCTGCTGCGTGCCGCTGACGGTGGCGACCTTCCTCGGTTACTGGTTCATGAAGTCGCTCGACATCGGACTGACCGTGGCCACGCTGCCGGTGATGGTGCTGGCGGTGGGCATCGGGGTGGATTACGCCTTCTATATCTATAACCGCATCCAGATGCATCTGGCCCATGGCGAGGACATCGTCACCGCCTTCAAACAGGCCCTGCGCGAAGTCGGTGTGGCCACGGTGTTTACTGCCATCACGCTGTCGGTGGGCGTGGCCACCTGGTCGTTCTCGGCGCTCAAGTTTCAGGCCGACATGGGCATGCTGCTGACCTTCATGTTCATGGTGAACATGATCATGGCCATCACCTTGCTGCCCGCCATTGCGGTCACGCTCGATCTGCTCATTCCCCGACGTCGTCCGGTGGCCCCACCGCTGATGGCGCATTGACCAAGAGGCATTCGATGCGATTTTTCATGTCTTTGATCGCGGCGCTGAGTGTCAGCGTGGCGCAGGCGGCGAGCGAACCCGTCACGCCGGCGATGTCGGCGCGACTGGCGGCGCAGGTGCCGCTCACCGCCATGGCCCGTGCAGGTGAGCGGCTGGTGGCGGTGGGTGATTACGGCACCGTTGTGCTCTCGCGCGACAACGGCCAGTACTGGAAGCAGGCGCACTCGGTGCCGGTGTCCAGCCTGCTCACTGCGGTGAGCTTCATCAACGCGACCCATGGCTGGGCAGTCGGTCATGGCGGGGTGATTCTGAGCACCATCGACGGCGGCGAAAACTGGCGACTGGCCTATCGCGTGGGGGGTGATCCGGTCTTGCTGTCGGTGCGCTTTCTGAATGCCTCGACCGGCTTCGTCGTCGGCGGCTACGGCACGGCCTTGGTGACGCGTGATGGCGGTACGACATGGGCGCGCCTGACGGTCGGCGAGGGCGACGCCGCCGACATGCACCTCAACAGCCTGTTTGTCGGCCCGCATGGCGACTTGTTTATTGCTGCCGAAATGGGCGCGGCCTTTCGCTCGGCCGATGGTGGCGCGAGCTGGGCGCTGCTCGACACCGGCGCGACCGGATCGCTATGGGGTGGTTTGCAGCGCGCTGACGGCAGCCTGGTGCTGTATGGCATGAGCGGCCGTGTGCTCATCAGCCGGGATGCGGGCGCCAGCTGGACGGACGTGCCGGGTGAGCTGAGCCAGGCGCTGGCGGATGCCGTCGAAACCGCCGACGGCCGGCTGATTCTGGTTGGCAGTGGCGGGGTGATGGCAACGCTGAGCGCTGGAGCGTCTCGTCTGGACGTGAGTATTCGAGATGACCGCCAGAACCTCGCCGCGATTGCGGTCGCCGCCAATGGTTCGGTGTTCGTTGCCGGTCAGTCCGGCGTGCTTGCGCCGCCCGCTGTGAAGCCCTGAGGAATGTCCATGCTGACCCGATTTATCCGTTTGCTCAAAGGCGATCTCGAAGCCGAAGGCACAGAAAACGGCCCCTTTGAGCGTCGCATCATCGCTGTGGCGGCGCTGTTGATTGAGGCCATGTATTCCGACCGGGACGCTAAAGCCGTGGAGGCCGAGGCGATTGCCCGGCTGTTGCGCCGGCACTTCGGCTTGCGTGATGAGCGGGTGGCCGAGTTGATTGCGGTGGCCGAGCAGCGCTACGCCGAAGTCCTGGATGACTGGGAGTTTGTGCAGGCCGTGCGACGCGGCTTTACCCCCGGCGAGCAGCGCGAAATCCTCACCATGCTCTGGGAGGTGGTCTATGCCGATGGCCGACTGCTGAAGCTTGAAGACCGGCTGATCGAGCGTCTGGCCAAACAGCTTCGCCTGCCCGCCGACGTCGCCGAAACCGCAAGAAGCGAAGCCGTGTCTCGCGCGGGCCTGATGCCCTTGCGCGAGGACGGGCAGTAGGCCGCAATTCACAAAAAACACACCAAGGAGACAGCACGATGCAGTTTTACCCCGACTTCCCCATGGGCGACGGTACGCGCGCCTTTCTTGAGCGCGCCGGCCGCATGCTGATTGGTGCCAACTGGGTGCATGCCCTGAATGGCGAGATGCTGGATGTGACCGACCCGGCCTCTGGTGAAGCCTTTTGCCGCGTGCCCGCCGCCGACGCTGCCGATGTGGACCGCGCAGTGGCCGCAGCCCGTCATGCCTTCGAGCACGGCGAGTGGTCGAAGATGCGTCCGGTCGACCGCGAGCGCCTGCTGCTCAAGCTCGCTGATCTGCTCGAGGCCAACGCCCAGGAGCTGGCCGAGATCGAGGCGCTGGACAACGGCAAGCCGGTGACCATGGCGCGGCATGTGGATGTCGCGCTGGCGATCGATTTTTTGCGCTACATGGCCGGCTGGGCCACCAAGATTGAAGGCAGCACCATGGAGGTCTCGGTGCCGCTGGTGCGCGACCGTGAGTTCTTCGGCTTCACCCGGCGCGAGGCGGTGGGTGTGGTCGGCGCGATTATTCCGTGGAACTTCCCCTTGCTGATGGCGGCCTGGAAAGTCGGCCCGGCGCTGGCCACCGGCTGCACCATGGTGCTCAAGCCGGCCGAAGAGACGCCGCTGTCGGCGCTGCGCTTTGCCGAACTGGCGCTCGAAGCGGGCTATCCGCCGGGTGTGCTCAACGTGGTCACCGGACTTGGCCACACGGCCGGCGCGGCGCTGGCCTCGCATCCGGGCATCGAGAAAGTCGCCTTCACCGGTTCGACTGAGGTGGGCAAGCTGGTGGGCCAGGCGGCAATCAGGAACATGACGCGCTTCTCGCTGGAGCTCGGCGGCAAGAGCCCGGTGATCGTGCTCGACGATGCCGACCCGGCGATTGCGGCGGCCGGTGCGGCGCAGGCGATCTTCTTCAATCAGGGGCAGGTGTGCACCGCAGGCTCGCGCCTGTTCATTCACAAGAGCCGTTTCGAGCAGGTGGTCGAGGGGCTGAGCGAAATTGCTGCGGCCATGAAGATGGGGCCGGGTATCGACCCGAGCACCCAGATTGGCCCGCTGGTGTCGGCCGTTCAGCAGCAGCGCGTGATGGGCTACATCAATAGTGGTTTCGAAGAAGGTGCCCGCGCGGCGGTCGGCGGCGAGCGCGATGCGCGCCAGGGCTACTTCGTGAAGCCGACGGTGCTGGTCGATGTACGCGATGAGATGAAAGTGGTGCGCGAGGAGATCTTCGGCCCGGTCGTCGTCGCCTTGCCCTACGACGATCTCGATGAAGTCGCGCGCCGTGCTAACGACACGCCCTATGGGCTGGCTGCGTCGATCTGGTCGAACGACCTGAGCCGGGTGCATCGCCTGATCCCCAAGATCAAGGCCGGCACGGTGTGGGTCAATTGTCACAACATGCTCGATAGCGCCATGCCCTTCGGCGGCTACAAGCAGTCGGGCATTGGCAGGGAGATGGGGCGTGCGGTGCTCGATCTGTATACCGAGAGCAAATCCGTGGTGATGATGCTCTGATCGCACGCCCTGCGATCCGCCGCTACAGTAGAGGTTTTGCGGCGGATCGCGCTTTATTCACGGAGAACACATGACACACGCCAGCTATGTTCACGGGGCGGTAGCCCAGCCTCTGATTGGCGAAACGATCGGGCGGTATTTTGATGCGGCCTGCGCACGCTATGGTGCGCACGAGGCGCTGGTGGTGCGCCATCAGAACGTGCGCCTGAGTTACACCGAGCTCAAACTCAAGGTCGATGCCCTGGCCTGTTCGCTGGTCCGGCTCGGCCTCAAGCCGGGCGAGCGCATTGGCATCTGGTCGCAGAACAATCTGGAATGGGCGCTGACTCAGTTCGCCACTGCCAAGGCCGGTCTGGTGCTGGTCAATATCAACCCGGCCTATCGTCGGGCTGAGCTTGAATACGCGCTGAACAAGGTCGGCTGCCGTGCACTGATTCTGTCGCCGGCCTTCAAGAGCAGCGACTATCTGGAGATGCTCACCGATCTGGCGCCTGAGCTGGGCACCTGCAAGGCGGGTGCCTTGCGCAGCGCGCGCTTGCCGGCGCTGGAGATGGTCATTCGCATGGGTGAGGCGAAGAGCCACGGCATGTTCAATTTCGATGAACTGCTGAGCGCCCCAAACCTGCCGGAGTTGCAGGCGCTGGAAGCGCTGGGCGACACACTGCAGTTCGACGACGCCATCAACATCCAGTTCACCTCCGGCACCACCGGCAATCCCAAGGGCGCCACGCTCTCGCACCACAACATCCTCAACAACGGCTTCTTCGTCGGCGAGGCGATCGGCCTGAGCGAGGCCGACCGGCTGTGCATCCCGGTGCCGCTCTACCATTGCTTCGGCATGGTGATGGGCAACCTCGGTTGCCTCACGCATGGCGCGACCATGGTCTATCCGTCCGAAGCCTTCGAGCCGCTCGCCGCGCTGGAGACGCTGGCCGAGGAGCGCTGCACCGGCATGTACGGCGTGCCGACCATGTTCATCGCCGTGCTCGATCACCCGCGTTTTGGCGAGTTTGATCTGACAACGCTGCGCACCGGCATCATGGCCGGCAGCCCGTGCCCGACCGAGGTGATGAAGCGCGTGGTCGACAAGATGCATATGGGCGAAGTGACCATTGCCTACGGCATGACCGAGACCTCGCCGGTGAGCTTTCAGAGCGGGCGCGATGATCCGCTCGATCGGCGCGTGTCGACGGTGGGTCGCATCCAGCCGCATTGCGAAGTGAAGATCATCGACACCGATGGGCGCATCGTGCCGCGCGGCACGCCGGGCGAGTTGTGTACCCGAGGCTATTCGGTGATGCTCGGCTACTGGGGTGATGAAGCCAAAACCGCCGAAGCTATCGACGCCGCCGGCTGGATGCACACCGGCGATATCGCCACCATTGATGAGGCGGGCTACTGCAACATCGTTGGGCGCATCAAGGACATGGTGATTCGCGGCGGCGAAAACATCTACCCGCGCGAGATCGAAGAGTTCCTCTACCGCCACCCGAAGATTGTCGACGTGCAGGTGGTCGGCGTGCCGGATGAGAAATACGGCGAAGCGCTGTGCGCCTGGATCATCCTGCGCGAAGGCGAATCACTGACTGAGGACGAGGTGCGTGCCTTCTGCCAGGGGCAGATCGCGCACTACAAGATCCCGGCCTACATCCGCTTTACCGACAGCTTCCCGATGACGGTGACCGGCAAGATCCAGAAGTTCCAGATCCGCGAACGCATGAAGCAGGAGCTGGGGCTGAACGACGCCAGAACTGCCTGAAAAAAGGCCTGCGCACCGAGGCGGTGAGCAGGCCTTGAGGATCCTCCCTCGCTGGCGCCCTCGGGCGCCTGTTCGCACCCGGACCGGCTTGCAAAAGCGCGGTCCGGTTTTTTTGTGGCTTAGCTGCGGCGCAGATCGAGGGTGAAGGGGAACTCCGGATTGGTGTTCACCGGCGGCGGGTTGATCTTGCCGGGGGTGTGACCAAAGGCGAAGAAGCGCGCCAGCCGGCGGCTTTCGGCCTCGAAGGCGTTGACCGGGAAGGTGTCGAAGCTGCGTCCGCCCGGGTGCGTCACATGGTATTGGCAGCCACCCAGGGAACGCTGTGTCCAGGTGTCGACCAGGTCGAACACCAGGGGCGCATGCACCGGAATGAGTGGGTGCAGGCAGGACGGCGGCTGCCATGCGCGGTAGCGGATGCCGGCCACGAACTCGCCGACCGTGCCGGTGTTCTGCAGCGGTACGGTTTCGCCGTTGCAGGTGAGGCGGTAGCGATCCGGCGCCATGCCGGTGATCTTGACCTGCAGGCGTTCGACCGAGGAGTCGACAAAGCGTACCGCGCCGCCGGCCGCACCTTCTTCGCCCATCACATGCCAGGGCTCGAGCGCGTGGCGCACTTCGAGCGTCATGCCGCGAACGGTGACATCGCCATGGCGCGGGAAGCGGAACTCGAGGTGCGGGGCAAACCACTCGAATTCGAGCGGGAAGCCGGCATCGCGGGTTTCTTCGATCACGTCCTTCAGGTCCTGCGCGACGAAGTGCGGCAGCATGAAGCGGTCGTGCAGTTCGGTGCCCCAGCGGGCGAGGCGATCCGGCTGGTAAGGCGTTTTCCAGAAGCGGGCGACGAGGGCGCGCAGCAGCAGTTGCTGGGCGAGGCTCATCTGCGCATGCGGCGGCATTTCGAAGGCACGCAGTTCGAGTAGGCCAAGGCGGCCGGTCGCACCGTCGGGCGAGTAGAGCTTGTCGATGCAGAACTCGGCCCGGTGGGTGTTGCCAGTGACGTCGATCAGCAGGTTGCGCAGCAGGCGGTCCACCTGCCAGGGCAGCGATTCCTTGCTGGCCTCGGGCATCTGCTTGAAGGCGAGTTCGAGTTCGTAGAGGCTGTCGTTGCGGGCTTCATCGACCCGGGGTGCCTGGCTGCTCGGGCCGATGAACAGGCCGGAGAACAGGTAGGACAGGCTGGGGTGGTTGTGCCAGTAGGCGATCAGACTGGCGAGCAGGTCGGGCCGGCGCAGGAAGGGCGAGTCGGCCGGCGTGGCGCCGCCGAGCACGAAGTGGTTGCCGCCGCCGGTGCCGGTGTGGCGGCCATCGACCATGAACTTTTCGGTGCTGAGTCGGCTGATGCGGGCCGCTTCGTAGAGGTGAACGCTGCGCTCGACCAGCTCGTCCCAGGACTTGGCCGGGTGCACGTTGACTTCGATGACGCCGGGGTCGGGCGTGACACGGAACACCGTGACGCGCGGATCTTTCGGCGGCTCGTAGCCTTCGAGAATGACCGGCAGGGCCAGGGCTTCGGCGGCGTCTTCGACGGCGACCAGCAGCTCGACATAGTCTTCAAGGCTGCGGGTCGGCGGCATGAAAACATACAGCCGCCCGTCGCGCGGTTCGGCGCACATGGCCAGGCGGGTGACGCCGGTGGCCGATTCGCCGTGTGCAGGCACTGCGCTGCTCAGCGCCTGGGCGTTGGCGGTGTTGTTGGTTGCGGCCGCTGCACCCGCGGCGGCTTCGCGGCGGCGACTGAGCTGCGCGGCGATATGCGCGCGTGCGGGCAGCGGGGCGACGGGCTGCATCGGGTCGGGCGGCAGCACATGCGGGTAGTCGGTTTCCTTGACCCAGGGCTGTGAGTCGATCGGCAGGCGATAGCCGATGGGCGAGTCGCCCGGCACCAGGTGGCAGCGGCCGGTGCGCATGTACCAGTCGCTGCTCGTCCATTGTTCGGCGGCGTTCTTGTCGACCGGCAAGACATGGCCGATGGCGGCGTCGAGGCCTTTATCGAAGACCTTGCGCAGGCGCTCGCGTTCGAGCGGATCTTTCAGGCGGGCATCAAAGGGGTCGACGTTGACCGGCAGGGTGCGCTCGCGCCACAGGTAGTAGTAGACGTCCTCGAAAACAGGGAAGACATGCTTGGGCGCAAGACCAAGGTTTTCGGCCACCTTGTGCAGGAATTTGGCCGTGGTCTCGGTGGTGACGCCGTAGTCTTTCTTTTCATCGGCCAGCAGCGCCGGGTTGTGCCACAGCGACTCGCCGTCTTCGCGCCAGAAGCAGTTCAGGCTCCAGCGCGGCAGTTGCTCGCCGGGGTACCACTTGCCCTGACCAAAGTGGGTCAGGCCCTTGGGCGCGTATTTTTCG
>JBFIJC010000038.1:0-19589 GCA_041600915.1 Nitrogeniibacter sp. | reverse complement strand
TGCCATCCTCGTCACCGGTCTCGTCGCTTGGCAGTTCAGCGACCGCTGGCTAAGCGCCACGCTGGTCGAACAGATCAACGCCCGCGTCGCCGGTAAGGTAAGCATCGACGGCCCGGTGTCGCTGCAAGTGTTTCCGCCCCGGCTCAGTCTCGCCGGCGTCACCTGGCAAGGCCCCGGCGCCACGCCCAGCATCGTGCAGGTGGCGCAAGTCGATGCCAGCAGTGACTGGAGCGCCGAGGGCGCCGCGCGGCCGCTCAGTATTGCCATTCGCGGCGTGCGCGGCGAACTGCGTCAGCAAGCCGACGGCCAATGGCAACTGCCTACACCGCTCGTTGCGGCCGACGCGGATGGCGGCGGTGTGCCCATCAAGCTCGCCGCGCTGACGGTGAGCGACGCCACGCTGGATGTCATCGGCGGTGGCCCACCCGCCACACTGCGCCTGGCCGAACTGAAACTCATCGAATCGCCAAGCGGCTGGCAGGCGAGCGCCACCGGCGGCGCGACCAGCGCAGACGCGGCCATCGACGGTACGCTGAACACCAGCATTGAACTCACCTCGATCGGCCCGCGGCTTGCCGACATCGCCGTCACACTCGCCGGCCACATGGGCCCCGCGCGCATCGAATCACTGGTGCTCGGTTTGGCCTCCGTCTCGCCGGCCGCCGACGGTGCGTGGCAGCTCGCCGGCCTCACCGCCGAGCTCCATGCAGCCGAAGGCGCGCGCCAGCTCACGCTCAGCGGCGTCGCCGACACCGGCCGTTATGCCGACGGCGGCGCGCAGCTCACTGGCCTGCAAGCCACCGCCACGCTCACGCCGGCCGGCCCGTCCGAATCAGCCACTGCGACGCTCACGGGCGTGGATCTCGCCCTCGCCGGCCAGCAACTCACCGCCCGCGGCAAAGCCCGGCTCGCCACGGTGCTCGCCGCCGGTCCGGTGGCCGCCACGTTCGAAGGCTTTCACCTTACCGCTGAACTCGCCGCCGGCCGTATCGACGCCCGCCTGCCCAAGCTCAGCGCCACGCTGCCCGACCCCGCCAAGCCCGGCGCGCAGATCAGCGTCGACGCCGCACTCGCCGGGCATTGGCAACTCGCCGAGCGCAGCGGTGCGGGCACGGTGGACGCAACAGTGGAAGACAGCCGGCTCAAGGGCCAATGGCAGATTGCACTGGAGAAGCCGCACTGGCTGGCCATCGAGGCGCAGGTCGATCGACTCAACCTCGACCGCTGGCAAGCCCCCGGCCCCCGCAAAGCCGAAGCCCTGCCGCTCGACGCCTGGCGCGACTGGCCGCTACGGCTCGACCTGCAAGTGGGCCGCCTGCGCATGCAAGGCATCGAAGCGCACAACACCCGCCTGCGCCTCAACGCACCGTAGGGCCGGTTTCAACCGGCCAAAGCCGTCGCCGGACACCGCACCGCTAGCGCCGCGCCGAATAGATCGGCAAATGCCATTTGAAGTGGATCGACAGCAGG
This sequence comes from Nitrogeniibacter sp., assembly GCA_041600915.1. GTDB lineage: Bacteria > Pseudomonadota > Gammaproteobacteria > Burkholderiales > Rhodocyclaceae > Nitrogeniibacter. The sequence goes on along the minus strand of JBFIJC010000038.1, from coordinate 18,119 downwards.
CGAATGGTGCAAATCACCGCCCCGGCCGCCAAGGCCGACACATCATGATCCACGCCCACCTGAGGCAGTCCGATCAAAACCAGCGCCCCCAGCCAGGCCGCGCTGCCATACAGCGTGCCGCCAAACACCACCGGCGCCTCGTTGCACAACACATCGCGCAAAATCCCGCCAAACACCCCGGTCACCACGCCCATCAAACTTGCCACCAGCCACGGTGCGCCATGCGCCAGTGCCACCGAGGTGCCCACCACCGTAAACAGCGACAGCCCGATCGCATCCGGGAACAAAAACAATTGCGCCGGCAGCCGTACCCGTCGCGCCAACAGAAAGGTCGCCACTCCCGCCGCCAGCGCCGTGATCAGATAGGCCTGATCCGCGATCCAGAACACCGTGCGGTCGAGCAGCATGTCGCGCAGCGAGCCGCCGCCGAGCGCTGCGGCGAGCGCGACCACGACCATGCCGAAAAGGTCGAAGGGTTTGCGCCCGGCTTCGAGCACGCCCGAGGCTGCGTTGACCGCCGCGCCGGCCAGGCCGAGGCCGTAGATGAGGGGTTCGATCTGCATGCCGCAGAGGATAGCAGGGCGTACAGCCGTCCGCTTGAGGCAGCCATGACTGCCTTGCAGGTTTTTACTACCTAGCCAGCGGCCGGTGAAAGTAGGAATATGAAAGAAGGCTGATGCGGGCAATGCCCGCCTTTGGCGTGATCGGACGAGACGGGCTGACCCCGCTCCCTGTACGCCTCCAGCCGCTGTCTAACTCGCCGGGGGGATGCGATGGCCATGACTTGCGGCCTTGTGCACTTTCTTCAATCCGTGCGCGTCATGGCCGCCAGCGTGGCCGTGGCGGTGGTCCTGCTCGACGCGGGCCACGCTTTCGCCGCCGAGCGGGTGGTGCTGCAATTGCGCTGGGTGCACCAGTTCCAGTTCGCCGGCTACTACGCCGCACTCGAGCAGGGTTATTACGCCGCGGCCGGATTCGACGTGGACATCCGCGTTGCCGGCCCGGCGCTGCCGACACCGCTTGAGCAGGTTATCGGCGGGCATGCCCAGTATGGGGTGGGGAACTCGGGTCTGGTCGTGGCGTATCAGCAAGGGGCGCCGGTCGTAGCCCTGGCGGCCATTTTCCAGCGCTCGCCCAACATCTGGCTGACCTTGGATAAAAACCGGCTGACGACACCGCTGGATCTGGCTGGCAAGCGTCTGATGATGACCCCCAGCGTGGAGAATGCCGAGCTACTCTCGCTGCTTGCCGCCGAGGGTTTCCAGCGTGACCGTCTCAACATCGTGCCCAGCAGCTTCAATGTGGCAGACCTGGTCGAGGGCCGTGTCGACGCCTTCAATGCCTACGCCACCAACGAGCCCTACCTGCTCGACAAGATGGGTATTGCGTATCGCATCATCGATCCCCACGACTACGGTATCGACTTCTACAGCGACGTGTTATTCACCACCGAGGCGGAGCTGCGCCAGCACCCCGAGCGGGTCGCGGCCTTCCGCGCGGCCAGCCTGAAGGGCTGGGAATACGCAATGGCGCATCCGGAGGAGATCGTCGAGCTTATCCTCGCACGCTACAACCCAAGCAAGAGCCGGGATCACCTCCTGTTCGAGGCCGCCACGATCCGGAAGATCATGCAGCCCGACCTGATCGAGATCGGCCACATGAATCCCCGGCGCTGGGAAGCCATCACGAGTGGTTTCGAGCGGCTGGGCATGGTCAAGCCAGGTCGCCCACTCGATGGCTTTCTCTACAGCACGACGCCGAAGCCCGTCTCGACGTGGCTGATCTACGCACTGGGCGCGTCGCTGATAGTCATCGTGGTCGCCGTAATGATTTCGGGGTTCATACTTCGGGCCAATCAGCGCCTGCAGTCCGCGAAGCGCTCCCTGCAAGCGAGTGAGGACCGCCTGAACATGGCGCTCGTGGCCGCCCGGCAGGGTTGGTTCGACGTGGACCTCGGCACTGGGAAGGTGCAGGTGAGTCCCGAGTACCCGCGCATGATCGGCTATTCCCCCGAGGCGTTCGAAAGCGACCTGGAGAACTGGATGGCCCATGTGCACGAGGAGGATCGTGCGCGCCTGAGCAAGGCCTTTCAAACCTGTGTCGCCACGGGCGGCCCCACCACGCTGGCCTATCGCCGCCAGACCAAGAGTGGTGAGTGGAAGTGGATCGAGTCCGTGGGCAAGATCGCCGAATGGGATGGGCAACACCGGGCGACGCGCATGGTCGGCATCCATACCGACATCACCGAGCGCAAGCGCCTCGAAGACGAAATCCTCGACCTGGCCCTGCATGATGCCCTGACCGGCCTGCCCAACCGGACCCTGCTGGCCGAGCGGCTCGACCAGGCCATAGCGGCGAGCCGCCGTGCGGGCCGTCATGGCGCGGTGCTGTTCATCGACATGGACGATTTCAAACCGCTCAATGATGTCCACGGGCACGAAATGGGCGACCTGCTGCTGATCGAGGTCGCCCGGCGCCTGGGCGCCTGCATTCGCGAGATCGACACTGCTGCGCGTTTCGGGGGCGATGAGTTCGTGGTGGTGCTGGGCGACCTGAACGAGGCGGCCGGCGTGGCGCGGACCGAGGCGCTGCAGGTCGCGGGCAAGATCGGTGCCGTGCTCGCTGCGCCCTATGTCCTGAGCCCGAAAGGCGAGGGGGCAGCGCACACGCTTGAACACCGTTGCACCGCGAGTATCGGAGTGACGCTCTTTGATCGGCACTGCGAGGATCGCAACGCCCTGTTGAGCCGGGCCGATGGCGCCATGTATGCCGCGAAGAAGGCTGGCGGAGGGCAGGTTTGCGTCGCCGGATCGGGCGGCCGCTGAACCGCATGCCGGGCGGCCCGCGAAACCTGCGATGCTCAGGTGTATTGCGATCCGGTCGTGACGGCGATTGTCGATGCCATGCAGCAGCACGCGAAGGTTGGGCTGACGAAGAAAGCCCAGCATCATCCGCTTCAGTTTGCATCTCGGTTTGTTGGGCTTCGCTATGCTCAACCCAAGCTACGGCAGATGACCGCTCGGGGTCGAGAGCGGCTATTTAGCCCGATTCGGCTGGGCGGCACGCTTGGTTGGTTGAGCAAAAGCGATGCGCGTCGATTTCTTTGACGCCGCGTGCTCCCATTGGCGGGCGTCTTGCCTCGGCCGCCTGCTGATCGGCAAGCGTGCTCCGAGCAGGTATTCTCTGCGCCATGATTCTGCAGATTCTCCTCAGCGGCATTGCCACCGGCTGTATCTACGGCTTGGTGGCGCTGTCGTTTGTGCTGGTCTATAAGGCCACCGAGGCGGTGAGCTTCATGCAGGGCGAGCTGCTGATGGTGGGGGCGTTTGCCGCGGTGGCGCTAACGGCGGCGGCAGGTTGGCCGGTGTGGTTGGCGGTGGCGGTGGCGGTGGCGGGCATGGCTTTGGCGGGGGCGCTGGTTGAGCGGCTGGCGCTGCGCCGGGCGATGGGTCAGCCGCATTTGACCGCTGTGCTGCTCACCTTTGGCCTCGGCTTGATGCTGCGCGGTGGCGTCACGACCGTGCCGGCGGCGACACATAGCGCGCATCAGTTGCCGCTGCCGGGGCTGATGGGGCAGGTCGAGATCGGCACGCTGACGGTGAGCCTGGCGCATCTCGGGGTGATCGCCGCCACGGTGTTGTCGTGCGCGGCTCTGGCGGCCTTCTTTCGATTCTCGCGGGCCGGCCTGGCCTTGCGGGCCTGCTCTGAAAACCCGCGCATCGCAGCGATGATGGGTGTGTCCACCACGGGCATGCATACCTTGGCGTGGGCGCTCGGCGCGGCCTTGGCGGCGCTGGCGGGCATCTTGATGGCGCCGGTCACTTTTGTGCATCCGGGCATGGGGGTGGTGGCGCTCAAGGCCTTTCCGGCGGCCGTGATTGGCGGCATGCACAGCTTGCCGGGCGCACTGGCGGGCGGGGTGTTCATTGGCGTGGCCGAGGCGCTGGCCGGGCGCTATCTGCCCGAAGGCGCCAATCATGTGACGGCCTATGTGTTGATGCTGGTGGCGTTGCTGTGCTTTCCGCGTGGGCTGTTTGCGGGGCGCGCGACATGAGGTCGGCGCTCACATTGATAGGCCTTGTGGTGCTGACGGTGCTGGCGCTCGGCCTCGATTACGGCCTGGGGCAGCTGGCCTTTGTGGCGACCTGGGCGGTGGCGGGCTTGGGGCTGGTGATCATTCTCGGGCAGAGCGGCCAGATCTCGCTGGGGCATGGCGCGTTTCTGGCAGTGGGGGCTTACCTGCAGGCGGGTTGGGTGGCGATGGGCGGGCCGGCGCTGCTCGGCCTCGCGGTGGCGCTGGCCGGTGGCGCGCTGCTCGGTGCGCTGGCGAGTTTGCCGGGGCGGCGGCTGGGTGGTCTGGCGTTTGGCATGAGCACGCTGGCGGTGGCGCTGATTGTTGAAGAAGCGCTGGTGCGTTTCGGTGGCCTCACTGGCGGGGCCTCGGGTCTGAGTGTGCCGCCCATGACGCTGGCGGGCTGGGCGGTGGTTGATCCGCTGCATCAGTGTGCGGTGAGCGCGGCGGTGCTGGCGCTGGCCTTGATGGCCTGCCGGCGTTTGCTGAATTCACGGCTTGGCCGGGCATGGCGGGCGGTGCGCGATGATGAAGGCGCGGCGAGCGCGAGCGGGGTCGACGCCGGCCATGCCAAGTTGCTGGCGTTTGCGGTGGGCGGCGCGCTGGGCGCGCTGGCTGGCGCGTTGTATGCGCACTGGCTGGGCTATCTCAGCCCGGAGCAGTTCGGGCTGCACTTGTCGTTTGAATTGCTGATGCTGGTGTTTGTCGGCGGCGCGAGCCGCTTGATGGGCGCGGTGTGGGGCGCGGTGGTGATTGTGGCGCTGCCGCAGGCGATTGCGCTGCTGCGCGACACGCTGCCAGACGGGGTGGCCAACATGGCCGGGCTGGAGTTGGTGGCGTTTGGCCTGGTGCTGGTGGCGGTGGTGTTGTGGCGGCCGGCGGGGTTGGTGCGTTAGGTTCGACGCGGTTTGATACGGGTTGCGTGGGCGGCTCGGCTAACGGTGGGTGGCAAGCCACCCACCCTGCGCGGGCTCAACCCTGCCTACGCGGTCATGAGCCAAGCAAGGCGGGTTGAAACCCGCCCTACGGCGTGAGTTGTGATGCCTAAGTGCGGCTGACCGATGCGCGATGCCCCGGCCCGCCGTTGTCGTTTTACTGCATGGCCATCGGGTTGAAGGGCTTGCCGTTGACGGTGAGTTGGCCGGCTTTGAAGGCGACGGTGGATTTGACCACGCCACCGTCGCGGGTGATGAAGCCCTGGCCGCTCAGCTCTTGCAGTTTGCCTTCGAATTGCGCGGCGATCATCTGCATGTCTTCGTCGGAGACGGTGCCCGTTTCGCTTTGCGCGGCCATCGCTGCGGCGGCGTTTTCCTTGAGCAGATTGAAGACGAGCGCTTCGGGCACGGCGACGTTGGCGGCGGCGTCGAGCACGGCCATGATCATGCCGGGGTTGGCCATGGCCTCTGGCGTGATGCCGGGCGCGGCGGCGCGCAGGTCGAGGTGGGCATTGCCGTGCGGTGAAGTGAAGCTCAGGCGGTCGAGCGCGAAGCTGGGGTTGTGGCCGAGCAGTTCCATGGCCGGCTCGGCGAGCGGTGCCAGCGCCATTTGCGGGTCGGCGTCGGGGCCCATCATGGCCGGGTTTGAGTAGGCTTCGAGCATCACGCGGTAGAGCTTGGCGACGGTGCGTGCGTGCAGGTGCTTGAGCGACAGGTCGTAGTGGGCGGGGCCGTAGTTGGTGCCGCCGATGTCGACTGTTTCGGCGCCCATCTTGGCGACCATGTCGATGTAATCGCCCTGGGCCGGCATGTCGATGTCGTAGGTGATTTTCTGGAAGCTGACCTGGCCGGCCTCATCTTCGGGGATGCGCATCTGCACGGCGTCGATGGTGATGTGCTGCTTGCCGGTGAAGAGCAGGGGTTCGTCGTCGAACAGGCGCTGCTGATCGCCTGTAAAGCGCATGCCGCTCATGACCATGTGGGCGCCGGTCGGGTCTTTGATTTCCAGCTTGGGCGCTTCGCCGGTCATCGTGTAGCGGCTCATGCCGGGGGCGAAGTCGACCGCGGCCTTGATGCCTTCCCAGGCGATGCTCACCGGCTCGCCGGTTTCGGGGTTGGGGAACTGCGAGGCGAAGGCCGGGCTCAGCACCGTGGCGGTGCCGCTGCCGTCGAGCTTGAAGACGGTGTGGCCGGTGAGCGGTTTGTTGTTGCCAAACAGCTTGGCAACTTCGGCCTGCGTGGCGGCGTCGAACACCAGCTCGCTGTCGACCACGGCTGCCGCCAGTGCGCCACCAGCGAAGGGGCCGTGCTGAATTTGCGAGCTGAAGCGGATGCGCATCGGCTCGGTCGGCTGACCGTCGGGGGCGTCTTGCTGAAGGGTCTGCATCATGGCGCCGAACAGCTCGATGGTGACCGACTCGGTGGCGCTGAACACGCCGCGCTCATAGCTGCGCTCGACGAGCTTCATGTAGGGCAGGGTTTCGACCTGCTTGTATTGCGCGCTGAGTGTGGATTCGACTTGTGAGCCGAGGTACCAGGCGGCGGCCGGATAGGCGACGACGGGAGCGGCAAGCAGGGCGAGCCAGGTCTTTTTCATTGCGGGTCAATCCTGTGACTGGGGTGTTTGGGCACGTCGTGCGTGCAGCAGCCGGCGAGTATAACGGCATCATAAGCCGGCTGTGTGACAGGCCGGGGGCTTGAATGCCTATGGCGGTTTGGCGTGATAATGGCCTTTCGGAAAACAACAAAAGCGAGGGCGGCATGTTGCGACGATTCTTGATGGTCATGGTGGCGAGTGTGTTTGCCAGCGGTGTGGCGCAGGCCGAGCCGGGGGTGAGTGCGAGCACCATCCGGGTCGGCACCATTCAGGATCTGTCGGGCCCGATTGCCATGCTCGGCGCGCCGATTCGCGACGGCATGTTGCTGCGTTTTGAAGAGGCCAACGCGCGCGGCGGCGTGCACGGGCGCAAGCTCGAATTGCACTCGGAAGACAGCGGCTACGACCCGAAGCGGGCGGTGCTGGCCACGCGCAAGCTGCTCACGCGCGACAAGGTGTTTGCCTTTGTGGGCAACCTCGGCACGCCGGTGGTGATGGCCTCGATGCCCCTGGCGCTGGAGGCCGGCCGGCCGCATCTGTTTCCGTTTTCACCGCATCAGGCCACCTACGCGCCGCTGCATCCGCTCAAGTTCCAGCTCTTTGCGCCCTATCAGGACTACATGAATGCGGCGGTGCGCGAGATGCTGACGCGGGGTGGCTATAAGCGGGTGGGCTTGTTGTTTCAGGACGACGACTACGGTCATGAGGTCAAAAAAGGCGTCGAGGCCGGACTCGCGCAGCGCGGCATGACGCTGGTCGAAGCCGTGGGTTACAAGCGCGGCGCAACCGACTTTGCCAGCCAGATCGCCCGCCTGCGCGCGGCCGATTGCGATCTGGTGGTGCTGGCCACCGTGGTGCGCGAGACCGTGGCCTCGGTTACCGAGGCGCGCAAGACCGGCTGGCCGGTGGACATGCTGGTTACCGCTTCGGGCTATTCGGCGCAAACCCACGAGCTCGGCGGCGCGGCGGTCGAAGGTCTGTATGGCGTGAGCGTGATGCCGCTGCCCTATGCCGATGGCGCCAACAGCGCGCTGGCCGACTGGATTGGCCGTTACAAACAGCGCTTTGGCGCGGCACCGAACATCTGGAGTGCCATGGGCTATAACGTGGCCGATGTGTTCATCCAGGGGCTTGAAGCGGCGGGGCCGGATCTGACCGCGCAGCGTTTTGTTGACGGCATGGAAAGCGTGCACACCACGCGCGACTTCTTCGGCAGCCCGGAATACCGCTTCTCGAAAACCGACCACCTCGGCAACCGTGTCGGGCGCCTGGCGCGCATCGAGAACGGGCGCTGGGCCTTGATCAGCGATTATCTGCAGTGAGCGCACAGCCATGACAAAACCCCTCACCGTCACCGTCGCGCTGACCGGCGCCTCCGGTATGGCCTACGGGCTGCGCCTGATCGAATGTCTGCTCGGCAGCGGCCACACGGTCTGGCTGCTGTATAGCCAGGTGGCGCAGATCGTGGCGCAGCAGGAGATGGACTGGCACCTGCCCTCGCGCGCGGCGGAGGTTGAGGCCGAGTTGTCGGCGCGCTTCGGTGCGGCGCCGGGCCAGCTGCGGGTGTTTGGTCGCGAGGCCTGGTTTGCGCCACCGGCCTCGGGCTCCAACCCGCCGGACGCGATGGTGGTGTGCCCCTGCACCATGGGACGGCTCGCCTCGATTGCCAATGGCATGAGTCAGGACCTGATCGAGCGGGCGGCCGATGTGGTCATCAAAGAGGGCCGAAAACTGGTTCTGGTGCCTCGGGAAACCCCGTTTTCGGCCATCCATCTCGAGAACATGCTCAAGCTCGCGCGTCTTGGTGTGTGCATTTTGCCCGCCAATCCGGGGTTTTATACCCGTCCGGCGTCGGTTGAGGCACTAATAGATTTTGTTGTCGCACGTGTTCTCGACCAGCTCGGTGTCGCCCATGATTTGATGCCGAAGTGGGGCGAGGGCGATTGAAATATCGCCCCGGTTTGTGTGACGCCGCACGCCGGAAAAGCGCGGCTCCCTTGATAAATATCAAATGCTGCGGCGCGCTATATTGCGGCGCACGCAAGTGCATTTCGGCCACGCTTTCGTCATTGCGGCAATGCAGCATGATGTCTCCCGATGAGGCTGCATCGCCGTGGTAGTAGGGGTTTTCCGCATCGTCGCCACGTTGTAATGCTGCCGAACAGTTGTTTAAATAGGGGTATGCCCGGCTACGAGCCAGCATGACAGTGGACCGACCGCACCTATCCGAAAGTGCGGCTCCCACGCTAACCAGATAAGAACTGGAGGAGACTTTCATGAACTTGAAGCGGATTTCCGTATTGACTGCGGCCGCCACGGCCGGCCTGATGATTGCTGGCGCCGCGCAAGCGGGTGCGACTTTCGATGCGGTGAAGAAAAAGGGTTATGTGCAGTGCGGCGTCAGTACCGGTCTGCCGGGTTTTTCCGCCACTGACGACAAGGGCAACTGGAAGGGCATCGACGTTGACGCTTGCCGCGCCGTTGCTGCGGCGATGTTTGGCGATGCGAACAAGGTGAAGTACACCCCGCTCAACGCCAAGGAGCGCTTCACTGCGCTGCAGTCCGGCGAGATCGACATGCTGCCGCGTAACACCACCTGGACCTTCACCCGTGACACCAGTCTGGGTCTGAACTTCACCGGCGTGAACTACTACGATGGTCAGGGCTTCATGGTGTCCAAGAAGCTGGGTGTGAAGAGCGCCAAGGAGTTGTCGGGCGCGGCCGTGTGTATCCAGGCCGGCACGACCACCGAGCTGAACCTGGCCGACTACTTCCGTGCCAACAAGATGGAATACAAGGCCATCACCTACGATAGCTCGGACGAAACCGTCAAAGCCTTCGAAGCCGGCCGTTGCGACATGCTGACCTCCGATCAGTCGCAGCTGTATGCGCTGCGGATCAAGCTGACGGACCCGAACAGCGCCATGGTGCTGCCGGAAGTGATCTCGAAAGAGCCGCTGGGTCCGGTCGTGCGTCAGGGTGACGACGAGTGGTTCAACCTGGTGCGCTGGTCGCTGTTCGCCCAGATCAACGCCGAAGAAGCCGGCGTGACCATGAAGAACGTCGACGAGATGCTCAAGAGCGCCGACCCCAACATCCGTCGCATTCTCGGTGTTGAGGGTGTGAAGGGTGAGTTCCTCGGTGTCGATGACAAGTGGGCCTACAACATCGTCAAGCAAGTGGGTAACTACGGCGAGATGTTTGAACGCAACGTCGGTGAAGGCAGCGCGCTGAAGATCGCTCGCGGTCAGAACGCGTTGTGGAACAAGGGCGGCATCCAGTACGCACCGCCGATTCGTTAAGGCGGCAAGCGGCCCGGCGCTTCCACAGGTGGCGTCGGGCCGCCCTCTTTCTCAAACCGTCTGAGGCATACCATGGCTGATGCAAGCCCCGAGCGGGAGATCCCCGCCAAGCCACGGCTTCTGTCCGATCCAAAGTTCAGAGCACTGGTTTTCCAGATTCTCGCCAGCATTACCGTCGCGGCGTTTATCTTCTTCATCGTGCGCAACACCCTTACCAACATGGAGTCGCGCGGCATCTCGACCGGTTTCGGCTTTCTCGACAGAGCCTCCGGTTTCGGCATTCTTCAATCGCTGATCGAATACAACGAAACCTCCACCTACGGCCGAACCTTTTTGGTCGGTCTGCTCAACACCATTCTGGTGTCGGTGCTCGGTGTCTTCTTTGCCACGATCATCGGTTTCATCATGGGCGTGCTCCGCCTGTCGTCAAACTGGCTGATCAGCAAGCTGGCAGCGACCTACATCGAAATTTTCCGCAATATTCCGCTGCTGCTGCAGATTTTCTTCTGGTATTACGCCATCGGCTTCAATCTGCCGGGGCCGCGTCAGGCGATGTCGGTCGGCGAGTCGCTGTTCCTCAGCAACCGTGGCCTCTATCTGCCGGCGCCGGTGTTCGAGTCGGGTTTCATGGCGACCGGCCTGGCAATTATCGGATCGATCGTGGCGGTGATCTTTCTGGCCCGCTGGGCGCGCAAGCGCTTTGAGGCGACCGGGCAGCTGTTTCACACCGTGTATGCCTCGCTGGCGATCCTGATTTTGGTGCCAGCGCTGGTGTTTTTTGCCACGGGCTCACCCATGCACCTCGACTACCCGTCGCTGCAAGGCTTCAACTTCCAGGGTGGCGTGGTGGTCATTCCCGAGCTGTTCGCCTTGGTGCTGGCCCTGTCGATCTACACCGCGGCCTTTATTGCTGAAACGGTGCGAAGCGGCATTCAGGCGGTGTCGCACGGGCAGACCGAGGCGGCGAGCGCGCTGGGGCTGCGCCCGAGCTGGATCTTGCGTCTGGTGGTGATTCCGCAGGCCATGCGGGTGATCATCCCGCCGCTGACCAGCCAGTACCTGAACCTCACCAAGAACTCGTCACTGGCGGCCGCCATCGGCTACCCCGACCTGGTCGCGGTGTTTGCCGGTACCACGTTGAACCAGACCGGTCAGGCGGTTGAAATCATTGCGATCACGATGAGCGTGTATCTGCTGCTCAGCCTGATCATTTCGATCTTCATGAACTGGTACAACGCCAAGATGGCGTTGAGGGAGCGTTGATCATGAGTCATGACTTTGCTCCACTGCCCGATCTGCCGCCTCCGGGATCTTCCGTGGGCGCCATCGGGTGGCTACGACGCAACCTGTTCTCGAACGCAATCAACTCGGTGCTGACGCTGTTCGCCATCTATTTGCTGGCGACCTTGCTGCCCCCCTTGTTCAATTGGTTGTTCTTCGATGCGGACTGGTTCGGCGACAGCCGTGATGCGTGTACTTCCGGCGGCGCGTGCTGGGTGTTCGTCAGCGCCCGCTTCTCCACCTTCATGTACGGCTTCTTCCCGGAGAACGAAACCTGGCGGATCAACCTGATCTACATCGCGCTGATCGCGTGCATGGCGCCGCTGTTCATCGACAGCTTCCGGCACAAGGTGAAGCTGGGCGTTTTCGTCATCTTCGTCTTCCCGATCTTTGGCTTCATCCTGCTGTTTGGCGGCGTGTTTGGCCTTGAGCAGACCGAGACCTCGCAATGGGGCGGCCTCACGCTGACCCTGCTGCTGGCCTCGGTGGGCTGCGTGGCCGCCTTGCCGCTGGGCATCATGCTGGCGCTGGGTCGTCAGGCGACCAACATGCCGGCCGTGAAATCGATGTGCGTGTTGTTCATCGAGTTCTGGCGCGGTGTGCCGCTCATTACCGTGTTGTTCATGTCCTCGGTGATGCTGCCGCTGTTTCTGCCCGAAGGGGTCAGCTTCGACAAGCTCTTGCGGGCGCTGATCGGTATCACCCTGTTCCAGTCGGCCTACATTGCCGAAGTGGTGCGCGGTGGCCTGCAGGCGATTCCGAAGGGGCAGTACGAAGCGGCCGATGCGCTGGGCCTGAGCTACTGGAAGAAGATGGGCCTGATCATCCTGCCGCAGGCACTGAAGATCGTGATCCCGGGCATCGTGAACACCTTCATCGCCCTGTTCAAGGACACGACGCTGGTCATCATCGTTGGCTTGCTGGATGTGCTGGGCATGGTTCAGAACGCCCTGAACGATCCGAACTGGCTGGGCTACTCCACCGAGGGCTATGTGTTTACCGCCTTCGTGTTCTGGATCTTCTGCTTCACCATGTCGCGTTACAGCCAGTCGCTGGAACGCAAGCTGCACACCGGACATAAGCGCTGACCCAGAAGGTCGCGCCCGTTATCGAATAAATACTGGAGATGGCCATGACAGCTGCCGTTCCGAATACCGCCGCAGAAAACGAAGTGATGATCGAGCTTCGCGGTGTAAACAAGTGGTATGACAAATTTCATGTCTTGAAAGACATCAACCTGCAAGTGGCCAAGGGCGAGCGCATCGTGGTGTGCGGGCCCTCGGGCTCGGGCAAGTCGACCATGATCCGCTGCATCAACCGCCTGGAAGAGCACCAGAAGGGGCAGATCATTGTCGACGGCACCGAGCTGACCTCCGACCTGCGCCAGATCGAACAGATCCGCAAGGAAGTCGGCATGGTGTTCCAGCACTTCAACCTGTTCCCCCACCTCACGGTGCTCGAGAACCTGGCGCTGGCGCCGATGTGGGTGCGCAAGATGCCGCGCAAGGAAGCCGAAGCCATCGGCATGCAATACCTTGAGCGGGTGAAGATTCCTGACCAGGCCAAGAAGTATCCCGGCCAGCTCTCTGGCGGTCAGCAGCAGCGCGTGGCGATTGCCCGCAGCCTGTGCATGAGTCCGCGCATCATGCTGTTCGATGAGCCGACCTCTGCGCTTGACCCCGAGATGATCAAGGAAGTGCTGGACGTCATGATCGAGCTGGCAGAATCCGGCATGACCATGATGTGCGTGACGCACGAAATGGGCTTCGCCAAGACGGTGGCCGACAAGGTCATCTTCATGGACCGCGGCCAGATCGTCGAAAGCAACCCGCCCGAGGAGTTCTTCAACAACCCGCAGAACGAGCGTACGCAGCTCTTCCTCAGCCAGATCATCGGCCACTGAGCGTTGCCGGCGCGGCGGCGCCGGTCTTGCTAGAATGCCTCCATCCGCTGGCGGGCGCCCCGGGTCATACCGTGGCGCCCGTTGTCATTTAAAGCCCGGCAGTTGTCGGCCCAGATACGACCGACCCGTCTTCATGAGCCAAATCACGACACTCCCGCTGTTCCCTCTTCAGGCCGTGCTGTTTCCCGGCGGGCATCTGCCGCTGCGCATTTTCGAGCCGCGCTACATGGACATGATTGCCGAGTGCCTGCGCGTGAAGTCGACCTTCGGCATCTGCCTGATCGCCGCCGGCGGCGAGACCGGTGAGGCCGCCGTGCCGCATGCGGTCGGTACCGAAGCCCGGGTGGTGTCGGCCGATGCTGACACGGTCAATGAGGTGAACATCATGGTCGCCGGCGAGCGCCGCTTCCGTATCACTGATCACAGCGTTGACGGCATGCAGCTGCTCACCGGCGAGGTGATGTGGCTGCCGCCCTTGCCGGTCACGCCGCTGCCCGAAGCGCAGGCCAATCTGGTGCCCCTGCTCGAGCGCATCGTCAAGGATCTGGGCGAGCGTGTGCCGCCGCCGCACTTGTTTGAAGATGCTGAGTGGGTCGGCGCGCGCTACGCCGAGGTGCTGCCGATCTCGCTGCTGGCGCGCCAGAAACTGCTTGAACTCGACGACGTGGTCAGCCGGCTGGAGATCATCCAGCAATACCTCAATCAGCGAAATCTGCTGGTCTGATCATCGCGACAGCAGGCTGCGCACCGGCGCCGGCAAGGCCGCGTCGGCAATGTCTGATAGCGGCAACCACTGCTGCGCGTCGGAAAGCTGCGGTCTGGCCTCGGCGGCGAGCGCGATGTGCTCTGGGGTGATGTCCAGCACAAAATGCGTGAAGCTATGGCGCAAGACCTCGCCCGTGCTGATCGACTGCGCCGGAGTGTCGAACTGCGTGGCCAGCCAGTCGGCCGTTGCCGCCTCGCCGATCTCCGGCAGAACCAGCAAGCCCCCCCAGATGCCCTTGGGCGGGCGGCGCTCCAGCAGCACCTCATCGCCACGCCGAATGATCGCCAGGCGAGCGTGCCGCAGCGGCGGGCGTTTGCGCGGGCGCGGCATGGGCAGTGAGGCGATCCGGTCGCTGAGGCGGGCGACGCAGTCTTCGCCCAGGGGGCAGGCGGCGCACTTTGGCGTGCCGCGGGTGCACACCGTGGCGCCCAGATCCATCTGCGCCTGAATGTAATTGCCGATCTGCGCCTCTGGCAGCAAGGCCTCGGCCAGCGCCCACAGCTGCTTCTCGACCGCCGCGCTGCCGGGGAAGCCCTCAACACCGAAGGCCCGGCACAGCACGCGTTTGACATTGCCGTCGAGAATCGCCACCCGCTCGCCCTGCGAAAACGCCGCGATGGCCGCCGCCGTCGAGCGACCGATACCCGGCAGCGTGGCGATCTGTTCGGCGGTGGCCGGAAACACGCCGCCATGTTCGCTGACAACCCGCTGCGCGCAGGCGTGCAGGTTGCGCGCCCGGGCGTAGTAGCCCAGCCCGCTCCACAAGCCCATCACCGCCTCGACCGGTGCGGCGGCAAGCGAGGCGATGTCGGGAAACGCTGCCAGAAAGCGCGCGTAGTAGGGGATGACGGTGTCCACCTGCGTCTGCTGCAGCATGATCTCCGACAGCCAGATGCGGTAGGCGTCGCGGGTGTTCTGCCAGGGCAGATCATGGCGGCCACACTGGCGATGCCAGGCGAGCAGACGAGGGGCAAAGGTGGCGATCGGGGCGGTCATATGGGGCGTCAAGGTCGACGGCGGCGAACAGGCGGGCGATAATCAGCCGCTTATACTAAAAACAGCCGGCAATTGCCGGATTCCCCGACTTCTGGTGAGCTGAATGAGTCAATCCAACAACGCGCTGGACGACCGCGCCCTGCGTGATTCTCTGGGCATGTTTGCGACCGGCATCACGGTGGTGACCACGCGCGCCCCCGATGGTACGCCCTTGGGGCTGACCGTCAATTCCTTCAATTCGGTGTCGCTCGACCCCGCGCTGATCGTCTGGTCGCTGGCCCGTCATTTGCCGAGCGCCGATATTTTCGTCAACTGCGAGTACTACGCCATCAACGTTCTGGCGCAGGATCAGCAGGATCTGTCGCAGCGTTTCGCTACCCGCGATATCGACAAGTTTGCCGGCCTTAATTGCCGCGACGGTCTGGGTGGCGCACCGCTGCTCGACGGTTGCAGCGCCTGGTTCGAGTGCCGCAACACCACCCGCCACGAAGGCGGCGACCATGTGCTCTTCCTGAGCGAAGTTGTCCGTCACGACCGCAACCCGCACGAGCCCCTGATCTATTTTGGTGGGCAGTACCGCCGCCTCGCGCCCTGAGCGCCGGCGGCTTGATCAGGTGCGGAGATGGCCTCGCGGCGGCTCCGTGCTTGGATAAACCGCGTGCGTCGACCAAGATGAAGTACGGCATGAATGCCGCATTATCTCTGGAGCCCCCCGCGATGACAGCCACCCCCTTGATCATGACGCCCGACGACCGACGCGCCGCCTTGAGCGTGGTCGGCACGCAGGTGTCCGTCCTCTCGGCCGAACGCGCCGATCTCAAGATCACCTTGCAGAACGGCGAGGAAGGCGCCGGCCCGCCGCCCCATGAGCACGATTGGGATGAAGCCTTTTACGTCACCCGCGGCCAGGTCAATTTCGCGTTTGGCGACACCACCACGCTGTGTAGGGCCGGCACGCTGGTTCATGTGCCCGCGGGTGTGGTGCATGCGTTCAGCTACGGTCCGGGTGGCGGCGAAATGCTGGAAGTGACCGGCCCGCGCAGTCAGGCGGTGACCATGTTTACCGCGCTCGACCAATTGGCGTCGGCGGGCGAGGCTGCGCCAGAGCAACTCATCGCGGTGACGGCCGCGCACGGGGTCACGATACGGGTGTGAGCACGCCCTAATCCCGCCGCCGCGCCTCGCCCGGCCCGTAACCCATGATGCGTTTGAAGGCGCGGGCAAAAGCGGCTTCGGATCGATAGCCACAGCGCTCGGCCACCTCGGGCACGCAGATGCGCTCCTCATTGAGCAAGTGGCGGGCGTGCAGCATGCGCCACTCTGTCAGCAGGTCGATCGGCCCACGGCCCAGTGCTTCGCGAAACCGCTGGGCAAAGCCCGAACGCGACAGGTGCGCCTTCTCGGCCAGCTCGGCCACGGTCCACGGATATTCCGGCTCGGCCAGCATGGCGTCCAGCGCCGGATGCAGGCGTGGATGCGTGAGCGCGGCCGACAACCCGGTAGCCGGCGTGGGATGGCGTGTCATGCCCTCGCGCAGTACATACAGCAGCAAGGTGGCGGCCAGCCGGACCAGCAAGGGGTCGGTGTTGGGCGTGTCGCGGGCCGCCTCCTGAAACAGCAATTGGGTCAGGCTGGCCAGCGGTTCGTCGTCGGCCCGGACCACCAGTGCATTGGGCAGCGCGCCGCGCAGCAGTCGGCAGGTGGCGCGGTCGACATCCAGATAGCCGCAGATCAGCGCCGTGCCATCAGGCGGCGCGGCCAGCGGCGCCGAGCCGCTCACCTCGGTGTGGCCGAAGCGCGGTGTGATGTCGGCGCGCTGGGCCAGCACATGTGGGCTGTCCCACGGCAACACCAGAATGTCGCCCTGGCCAAGCGCGCGCGGCGCCGCCTCGGGCAGATGCAGCCAGGTGCTGCCGTGCCCGACGATGTGGAAGCTCATCCGGCCCTGGCCCGAGGTGTCGATATGCCACTGATTGCACACCTGGCCGCGAAAAGACACCTCGACCCGGGGCGCAAGCCGCCGGAGCAAGGCGTCGATCGGGGTGTCGGGGCGTTCGGGTTGAGGGCAATCCATGGTGGGTCTCCTGGCTGACCCGCGACTGGCATCGCGTTGTCATCGCAGAAGACCCGACCAGATTGCGATGGCTTACATCGGCGCTGCGACTTTCCGCTTGCGGCGCATCCAGCCGGCCATGCCGAGCCCGCCCGCCAGCAGCGCCAGCGTGCCGGGTTCGGGCACTTCGGTGATGGTAATGCGCGCCACCTGATAGCCGTTGGCGGTGAAGTCGGCGTTGGTGAAAGCGGTCAGGATCGGCCCGCCGGGTATGAAGCCGCCGTGCAATGCCACCACGCCGCCCTCGGCCGTGCCGGTATCTGCCACCATCTGCCCCAGCACCGGCGTGTCGGCTGCCGCTTCGGTATTGACCTCGGTGCCCGCGTCGTAGATTTGCGAGCCGAGAATCACGATGCTCTGCGCGCTTACGCTACTGCCGTTGCGCACTTTGTAGGCCGTCGGGTTGCCGTTGCCAAAGAAGGCATCGTTGCTGGGCAGGATCATCGAGGCGAAGCTCAGATACAGATCGGTGGCGCCGGTGCCCAGATCCAGCACAATCTCGGCGCTGCCGCCCGGCCCGAAGATCGGCGGTGATCCCGCGCCGATGCCCGGCCCGAAGATCACGCCCTGCATGCCGCTGGAAAACAGCGCGCTGAGCGGACCGGGATTGCCATCCTCGGCCAGACGTTCGAGCGCGGCGCTGGCCGGCGCACCGGTGTCGAACAGATCAAAACTGCCGTCGTGCACGCCAACCCACAGCGGCGTAAACAGCGTGCCATTGGTCGGGGCCAGGTTCTCGACCTTGATCTTGATGAGCGCGGCCTGAGCCGCCGGCGCGGCCAGCAGCGCAGCGCCGCTGACGGCGAGCAAGGAAGTGAGGCGCATCGTAGGGCGCATGTCGGTGTCTCCTTTGATGGATGAGCGGGCCGACAGGCGACGACCTGCCGGCGGACACCTTCAATCTAGGAGGCGGGCGGCGTTCACACCATGCGCCAGCGTCCACGGTTTATGACGGAAGCTCTGCTGGCGGCGGCATGACCACAGCTCGCCGAATCTACCCACGCTACCTGTTGGCGGTTAAAATAATGCCCTTGGAATGAACGGTCGGTGATGGCTTATGGGCGGTGTGTTGGTCTGGATCGCGGGTGGGCTGTTTTTCATCTTTTTTGTGGCGCTCGGCCAGGGGCTCAACGCGTCGTCAGCCGATGTTGTGG
>JBFIJC010000037.1:0-19647 GCA_041600915.1 Nitrogeniibacter sp. | reverse complement strand
TGCATCGGTCACGTTGAGCGCCATGCCTGTGCCGCTGAAGCCGCGTTCGGCCAGCGATTTGGCAATATCTGCCGCACCGGATTCGGACGTGGCGGTGCCGATCACGGTCGCCCCCATCCCGGCCAGTTCCATGGCAATGGCGCGCCCGATACCGCGGGACGCGCCCGTCACCAAAGCAACCTGTCCTTCAAGTACTTTCGTCATGCGTTTTCCTTCACCAAAGCAATCGTCTCCTGCAGCGAGGCCTCGTCAGCCAGTGCGGCGCCCTGCACATCGCGCACGATACGTTTGGTCAAACCGGCAAGCACCTTGCCCGGGCCGCATTCAATGACGGCAGATGCGCCGCGCGCGGCGATCGCCTCCAGCGATTCGATCCAACGCACCGGCGAGTACGCCTGGCGCACCAGCGCATCACGGATGTCGGCCGCCGTTGTACACACAGCGACATCAACGTTATTCAGCACCGGAATACTCGGTGCATTCAATTCAACAGACGCCAGACGCTCGGCCAACTGAGCCGCCGCCGGCTTCATCAGCGCACAATGGAAAGGCGCACTCACGGGCAACAAGACAGCGCGCTTCGCACCGCGTGTTTTCGCCAGCGCCATCGCACGCTCAACCGCCGCAACGCTGCCGGCAATCACGATCTGCCCCGGCGCATTCAGGTTGGCCGCCTCAACAACATCGCCTTCAGCCACTTCGGCGCACACCGCAATCACGGCTTCCGCATCCAGACCCAGCAAGGCCGCCATGGCGCCCTGCCCCGCGGGTACAGCGGCCTGCATCGCTGCAGCACGGAAGCGCACCAGCGGAACAGCATCCGAAAACTTCAGCACACCGGCAGCAACCAGCGCGCTGTATTCGCCAAGACTGTGCCCGGCGACAAGATCGGGGACCGGGCCGCCCGCCGCCAGCCAGGCGCGATACACAGCGACACCGGCGGTCAGCATCAAAGGCTGGGTATTGACGGTTTGTGACAGCAGTTCGGCCGGCCCATCGGCAACCATCGACCACAGGTCTTCACCAAGCGCGTCGGACGCCTCTTGGAAGGTGTGACGAATTTCGGGCGAATCGCCGTACGCAGCCATCATGCCGACGGCTTGCGAACCCTGACCGGGAAAAACGAGAGCAAACTTCATTGATATTCCTTGAACAGCCCGGCTCAATACTGAACCAGTGCAGCGCCCCAGGTAAAGCCTCCGCCGACACCTTCGAGCACCAGACGCTGGCCGCGCTGAATGCGACCGTCACGAATCGCGGTGTCGAGCGCCAGCGGAATCGACGCAGCCGAGGTGTTGCCATGGCTGGCCACCGTACTGACAACGCGCTCCAGTGGCAATCCGAGACGCTTCGCGGTGGATTGAATAATACGGACATTTGCCTGATGCGGAATCAACCAGTCGACCTCATCGACTGTCGAACCGGTCGCGGCCAGCACTTCCTGAGCCACATCGCCCAACACCTTGACGGCAAATTTGAACACGGCCTGGCCGTCCATGCGCAAGAACGGATCACCCACGACCTTGCCCGACGCTACCGTACCCGGCACGCACAGAATTTCGTTGTGAGCGCCATCGGCATGCAGCGCAGTGGCGAGAATGCCCGGTGCGTCCGAGGCTTCCAGAACAATGGCGCCTGCACCATCCCCAAACAGCACACAGGTCGTGCGGTCGTTCCAGTCGAGAATTCGTGAAAACACTTCGGCGCCGACAACCAGCGCCTTTTTATGACTGCCGGAGCGGATGAATTTCTCGGCGACGCTCAAGGCATAGACAAAACCACTGCACACAGCCTGCACATCAAAGGCGGGGCTCTCGTTGCGAATTCCAAGCCGCGCCTGCAACAGCGCTGCAGTGCTCGGAAAAATATAGTCAGGGGTCGAGGTCGCTACGATGATCAGATCGATCTCGTCGGCCTGAATGCCGGCGGCTTCGATGGCCCGGCGCGCGGCGATCTCGGCCAGATCGCTTGAACTCTGGCCGTCGGCCGCGAAATGACGGGACCGAATCCCCGTGCGCGTGGCAATCCACTCGTCCGAGGTATCAATGCCGCGGGCAACCAGATCATCGTTGGTCACGGCCGCACCCGGCAAACAGCTTCCCGTTCCGGCGATTCGCGCGTAGATCATTCAGCTTCCTCCCGCATCCCCATCCGCTCGGTAATGCGCTCTAGCAAACGGTTACCTGCGGCCTCGGCAGCTCGCGCAATGGCTTGCTCGAACGCAAACGCATCTGCAGAACCGTGACTCTTGACCACCACGCCGCGCAAGCCCACCAAGGCTGCGCCATTGTAGCGCCGATGATCGACCCGGCCCTTGAAGCGTTTCAGCACCGGCATTGCCAGCACCGCCAAAGCCTTGGTCAAAATATTACGATTGAATTCTTCGCGCAGGAAGGTGCCCATCATCTGGGCGAGCCCTTCGGACGCCTTCAGTGTCACGTTACCGACAAAGCCATCGCACACCACCACATTGGTCGTGCCTTTATAGATGTCGTTGCCTTCAACATTACCAAAGAAATTCAGGCCACTGCCCCGCAACAGCTCTGCGGCACGCTTCACCACTTCATTGCCCTTGATTTCTTCTTCACCAATATTGAGCAAGCCCACGGTGGGCCGGTCGATATGCTCGATAGCAGCAACCAGGCTGGCGCCCATGATGCCGAATTGAAGCAGGTGCTCAGCCGTGCAATCGACGTTCGCGCCGAGATCGAGCACATAGGTGCATCCGCGCATCGAGGGCAGAATCGACGCGATCGCGGGCCGATCGATACCGGGCAATGTCTTGAGAACGAAGCGCGAAATCGCCATCAGCGCGCCGGTGTTACCGGCGGACACGGCGGCCTGCGCCTCACCCGACTTGACCAGATTGACCGCGACCCGCATCGACGAGTCTTTCTTGTTGCGCATCGCCGTCGCGGGCGGCTCGTCCATGCCGACGACTTCGCTCGCCGCCTGAACACGAATCCGATCGCGGATCGCTGAGGGCAAGGCCAACAGGTGAGGCTCAATCGCGTCAGGGAGGCCAACCAGCACAACCTGGGGCCCAACGCTGCTCTTGAGAAACTCGCAGACAGCAGGAACCGTCACGGATGGGCCGTGATCGCCACCCATGCAGTCGACAGCAATAGTTACATTCATCGACGTCGGGTCAGAAATTCAGGGAGGATGGGGACGAAAAAACGGCGCGAACGCAGGACGCGTCGCGCCGAATTTCTCGACAAGGCTTACTCGCCCTTGGTCTTGATGACTTTTTTGCCGCGGTAGAAACCGTTCGGGCTGATGTGGTGACGCAGGTGAACTTCACCCGTGGTCGACTCAACCGCCAGAGGTGCCGCGGTCAGACCGTCGTGCGAACGACGCATGCCACGACGGGAGGGCGATTTTTTGTTCTGTTGAACAGCCATTGCAAAAACTCCTTGGAGCAATCATTTTTCAGTGCCTTTTGTCGTATTCAATCCCTTGAGTACGGCAAACGGCGATTTCTTAACAGCACCGCCCAACGGCAGCGGAGCTTCACAGTGTTCGTGTCTTGGCGCAAAGGGCATTCCAAGCAGAATCTCTTCCTCAACAAGTGGCAACACCTCAAGGGCGTTGTCAGCACGAATCGGATCGTATTCGTCCACCTCGAGATCTTCGTCCGGCATCGGCTTGCCCTGTGGGACAAGCAACAAACGACCGGAGACCTCGACTGGCCAGGACATCGCTTCAAGACACCGCTCACATCGCAGCACCAAAGTGCAGCTTGCAGCAATATCAAGAAAGGACTCGCCCTGGTTGTCCTGCACCCCGCTCACGGTGAAATCCACATCACCCGACGGCGCACACACCAGACTGGACAGGCGCTCAAAGCCACTCACTGGCTCGCGCCCTGCCTTTTGCCTACCTTCGCGCGCGAAGACCAGCGAATCAATCACGTAGGTATCTCGCGACATAAGCGGCGCATGATAGTATTTTCGATTACCTGTGTCAAAGCCCAACTGGCTTCTGTTCCATGCCCCTGATTCTCGCCTCCACTTCCGCCTACCGACGCCAACTCCTCGAGCGGCTGGGCCTGCCTTTCGTGGTCGCACGCCCCGATGTCGACGAAGCCCCCCTCGATGGCGAAATGCCCGATCAAACCGCAGAGCGCCTGGCGATCGCCAAAGCCAGGGCGTTGGTGACTCGTTCGCCCGACGCCTTGATCATCGGCAGCGATCAGGTCGCCTATCTTGGCGAGCAGCGATTCGGCAAGCCAGGCAGCGTACAAAAAGCCGTTGCACAATTACAACAGATGCGCGGTCAGCGGGTCGTCTTTCACACCGCAGTCGCACTGATCAATAGCGCCACCGGCAACACACAGGTGGCCGGCGTGCCCACCGTGGTGCACTTTCGCGACCTGAGCGACGAAGAAATCGTCCGTTACGTCGAAAAGGAAATGCCGCTCGACTGCGCCGGCAGCGCCAAAGTCGAGAGCCTGGGCATCAGCCTGCTTGAAGCGCTGAGCGGCGACGACCCGACCGCGCTGATCGGCCTGCCACTCATTGCGCTCACCCGGATGCTGCGCGCCGAAGGTATTGCGATTCCATGAGCAACGCACGCGGCAAGCTCTACCTGGTGCCCGCCAGCCTGGGCGACAGCCCGTGGACGGCGACACTGCCACAAGACGCGGCTCACATCGCCCGCGCATTGACGCACTTTGTGGTCGAAAACGCCAAGACGGCACGCGCCGATCTCAAGCGGCTGGAGCACCCTGCACCGCTCCGCGATCTGGATATTCGCCCCCTGCCCGACACGCCAACGCCCACCGCGCTGCGCGAACTGCTCTCACCGGCCATGCGCGGCATCGACATCGGCCTGATGTCGGAAGCTGGCGTACCCGCCGTCGCCGACCCCGGCGCCTTGCTGGTCGAGGCCGCACACGATCTAGGCATTCAGATCGTGCCGCTGGTTGGGCCATCGTCGCTGCTGCTCTCGCTGATGGCCTCAGGCCTCAACGGGCAACAGTTTGCATTTCATGGCTATCTGCCCGTCCACGATAACGAGCGCACAGCTGCCATCAAGGCGCTTGAAGCCGAGTCTGCGCAAAAATCGCAAACCCAGTTGTTTATCGAGACGCCCTACCGCAACCAGCGCATGCTCGAATCCCTGGTTGCAGCCTGCCGCCCGAACACCCGGCTATGCGTTGCACGAGGCGTCACTACGGCTGAAGAGTGGATACAGACGCGTAGCGTTGCCCACTGGAAAAAGCAGGCGCTCCCGGAACTGGGCAAAGTCCCGACGGTATTTCTGCTGCTGGCCTGAACCCCTAAGCGTCACTTTCCGCCAGCCAGACCCCGCCCTCGGCTTCGACAACCGTCAGTTTTTTCAACGCGGCGCCGCGGCACGGGCCAAAAACGCAGGCGCCGGACACCGGGTCATAGGTCGCACCATGAGTCGCACAGATCAGGTAGCGGCGGTCTGCATCAAAAAAAGCGCCTTCCTGCCAATCGAGCTCAACGGGCACATGCGCACACTGATTCACAAAAGCCTGCGGCTGCCCCTCAAACCGGACCACAAAGGCAGGCAAGCGCCCCGCTTTCGTATCCACCTCGAAGCGCACGCCATCGCCGCCGTCCGCAAGCGCATCCGACGCGCAAATCAAGCGTTCTGGCGTAACCACTGATCCAGCTCCGTGGGGGTCGCCAGCAAGCCGACTGACGGCACCGACGCCAGTGCATCCACGTCATGTGCACCAAAACTGACGGCCAGTCCATCGACGCCGGCGTTCTGCGCCATCTGCAGGTCGTGGGTGGTGTCGCCAATCATCAAGGTGCGATCTGGCGTGGCCGACAATTCGCCCATCAGTTCATGGAGCATCTCTGGATGTGGCTTTGAAAAGCATTCGTCCGCGCAGCGTGTCGCATGAAAATGCGCGCCAAGCCCGCTGTGGGCCAATGCGCGATCGAGACCAACGCGACTTTTTCCGGTCGCAACCGCCAGCATCCAGCCCTCGTCTGCCAAACGCGCAATGGTCGATGCGATCCCGTCGAACAGGACCAGCTCCTGATCACGCGACAAATAGTGATGGCGGTAACGGGCCACCATGTCGGGGTAGCGGCTTTTTGTCAGTTCCGGAACCGCGTAGTGCAAGGCATCATCCAGGCCGAGGCCAATGACATGGCGCGCGCGGGCATCTTCTGGCTCAGGCAGCCCCAGATCACGACTCGCTGCCTGAATGGCCCGCACAATCGCGCCGGCCGAATCCATCAAGGTGCCGTCCCAATCAAAAACAATCAACTCATACCGCTTCGCCGGCATCGCGCACCTCATTCGCATCCAACTGTTTCAGAAAGGCCTGCAACTCCGGCGGCAAGGGCGCCTCGACCCGCACTATCTCGCCCGTCAGCGGGTGAGCGAACTGCAGGCGCGCCGCGTGCAGAAACATGCGTGTCAGCCCCGCCTCCTTCGCCAAACGTTTGTTCAGGGTGAAATCGCCGTACTTGTCGTCACCCACCAACGGAAAGCCGTGATTGGTCAGATGAACCCGGATCTGATGGGTTCGACCGGTCTTGAGCTCCACGCCCAGCTCACTCATCGTCTTCCAGCGGCGCCGCAATGTGACGATGCTATGCGCCACCTTGCCATCGGCCTGAACACGGACGCGTCGCTCGCCATCGGCCGTCAAATATTTATACAGTGGCGTGCGGATGTGCTCTCGCGGGTTCATCCAGCGACCGCTGACCACCGTGATGTAGTGCTTCTCAATGCCACCATTCCGCATCAACTCATGCAGGGCCGCCAAGGCCGTGCGCTTCTTGGCAACAATCAGCAGCCCCGAGGTTTCGCGATCAAGGCGATGCGCCAGCTCCAGCAGACGCGCCTCGGGACGCTGCTTGCGCAACTGCTCAATCACCCCAAAGCTCACCCCGCTACCGCCATGCACTGCCTGCCCGGCCGGCTTGTCGAGCACCAGCAAGGCATCGTCCTCGTAGACCACCGGCAGCGCATTGCCTACCGGTACGACGCGATGTTCGCTCGCGGTGCTCACTTGCACCGGTGGAATACGAACCACATCCTCGACCTGGAGCTTATAGGTCTGATTCGCCCGTCGCCCATTGACGCGCACCTGACCGCTGCGCAAAAGCCGATAGATATGACTTTTCGGCACGCCTTTGAGGACGCGCATCAGGTAATTGTCGATGCGCTGTCCATGCGACTCCGCGTCGATCTGTTCATGCCGAACTTCAAGCTTTTTGCTTTGCGCCATCATCCTGCCATATACTTGCGCTCTGACCGGTTTGGTCCGGCGCCACGCGGCTTTGTGCGGAACTGCCAATGCTCGCGACGGCAACAAGAACCCGTTTTTTGTGGTTCCCGGCCAGTCAGCAGTTTCCGCTCGTAGCCCTTAAAGGCTGCGATGGTAACGCAAGCAAACCCTGATTTGTCTTCTTGCTTATACGCGTCACCCACACGCAGGATCAGAATTTCCGGCCCATAGGGCGGGAAACATGAGAATCGACCAGCCCACCCTCGACAGCCAGAACATACCGGATGAGAGCCGTTTTCCTAAAAAGATAACTTGCAATATTCCGTCTCGCACGATGGTGCGCGAGGCTCGTCCTGCCCGTAGGGAACACGCGGGAGAACGAACCCATGAAACGCATGCTTTTCAATGCGACGCAAGCCGAAGAACTACGCGTCGCGATCGTTGATGGTCAGAAACTGATCGACCTCGATATCGAATCGGCCGCAAAAGAACAACGAAAGAGCAACATTTACAAGGCAGTCATCACCCGGATTGAACCCAGTCTGGAAGCTGCCTTTGTTGATTACGGGGCAGACCGCCACGGCTTTCTTCCCTTCAAGGAAATTGGCCGCAACTACTTGGGCGCCGGTGGCGACGGGCAGGGGCGCGTGCGCCCGCAGGACGTCCTCAAGGAAGGTCAGGAACTGATCGTCCAGGTCGAGAAAGATGAGCGTGGCAACAAGGGCGCAGCCCTGACCACCTACATCTCTCTGGCTGGTCGCTATCTTGTCCTGATGCCGAACAACCCGCGTGGCGGTGGCGTATCTCGCCGCGTCGAGGGTGACGAGCGCGCTGAACTGCGTGAAGTCATGGACGCCCTTGAAGTGCCTGCCGGCATGAGCCTGATCGCGCGCACCGCCGCCATCGGCCGCACCGCCGAAGAGCTTCAGTGGGACCTCAACTACCTGCTGCAATTGTGGAGTGCCATCGATGGTGCTGCCCATGCGCAGGCTGGCGCGTTCCTGATCTATCAGGAAGGCAGCCTGGTCATCCGCGCCATTCGCGATTACTTCCAGCCCGATATCGGCGAGATCCTGATCGACACCGACGACGTCTACGAGCAGGCGCGCCAGTTCATGGCCCACGTCATGCCGCAGAACGTCAACCGCGTGAAGCGCTACAACGACGACGTGCCGCTGTTTTCGCGCTTCCAGATCGAGCACCAGATCGAATCGGCCTATGGCCGTCAGGTCACCCTGCCCTCGGGCGGCGCAGTGGTTATCGACCACACAGAAGCGCTGGTGTCGGTCGACGTCAACTCCGGTCGCGCCACCAAGGGCGCCGACATTGAAGAGACCGCACTGCGCACCAACATGGAAGCGGCTGACGAAGTCGCCCGCCAGTTGCGCCTGCGCGACCTTGGCGGTCTGATCGTCATCGACTTCATCGACATGGAGTCGAGCAAGAATCAGCGCGAAGTCGAAAACCGGCTGCGCGACGCGTTGCGCCATGACCGCGCCCGCGTGCAGACCGGCAAGATCAGCCGTTTTGGTCTGCTCGAACTGTCGCGTCAGCGTCTGCGTCCGGCCCTGGCCGAGACCAGCTACATCCCCTGCCCGCGTTGCAGCGGCACCGGCCACATCCGCAGCACCGAATCGTCGGCTCTGCACATCGTCCGCATTCTCGAAGAAGAGGCGATGAAGGAAAACACCGGCGCGGTGCACGTTCAAGTGCCGGTCGACGTCGCCACCTTCCTGCTCAACGAAAAGCGGGTCGACATCGCCCACATCGAACTGCGGCACAAGGTCAGCCTGCTGATCGTCCCGAACCGCCACCTCGAAACGCCTCAGCACGAAATCGTCCGCCTGCGCCACGACCAGCTCAACCAGGACGAACCCGCCCTGCCCAGCTACCAGATGGTGCAGATGCCGGCCGAAGTGAACTACGCGGATGCGGCCATCGAAGACAGCAAGAAGCCCGCCCGTGCGGAAGCGGCTGTACGCGGTATCGCACCAGCCCAGCCGGCACCCAACGTCGAAGCCAAGGAAGACAAGCCTGCAGCACCGGCTGCGCCCGCTGCTACCGGCGGCTTCTTTGGCTGGGTGAAGCGTCTGTTCAGTTCCGAAACGCCGGCTGTCGAAGCACCAGCCGCAGAAGCCCCGCGCCGCAAGCGCAGCGACGCCTCACGCGATGAATCCTCGCGCGGCGACAACCGTCGGGGTCGCAACCGTCGTGGCGAGCGCAATGACCGCAAAGACGGTGGCGATCGCAAAGACAGTGGCCGCAACGAGGCGCAAGCCGACGGCCGCCAGTCGCGTGACAACCGCTCCGACAACGACGAGGCACGCAACAACAACCGCCGCGGTCGCAACCGTCGCGGCGGCAACCGCAACGACGAAGCACAAGCCGACGTTCAGGCAAACGACGAAGCGCGCAACAGCACGGCAGAAACAGATGCCCTGACTGCTGGCGCGGTTGCCGTGGCAGCCACCCAGACGGAAGAGTCCACCGGTAGCCGACGTCGTCGCAGCCGCCGTGGTCGTGGCCGTCAGAACGACACGGCCGACAGCAACGCAACGGACGAGTCGCAGGACGGCAACGCCGTCGCTGCCGATGCGGGCCAAGCCGCTGAAGCCGTTGAGGCTGATGCCAATGCCGCACCGGCGGAGTCCGATGCAAGCGACGAGCCCTCAGAAGGCCGCAGCCGTAGCCGACGTCGTCGTCGTTCGCGTCAGAACCGCAGCGAAAACGATGAGAACAGCGCTGAAGCGGGTGCCGAGACTGCTGGCGAAACCGATACGGCCGAGGTCGCAGCCGAGGCTGTCGCACCTGTCGCTGAAACCGCACCCTCTGCCGAGACCGAAGCCCCGGCAACTCATGCAGAAGCACCGGCGGCCGAAGCTGCACCCACGCTTGCTGACACGGCGCCTGTTGCCCAAGCCGAGGAATCTGCAGCTGAAGAGATCGAGACCAAGCCTGCCGCAGCGCAGCTGTCACTCGAGATCGCCGACACGGCTGAAGCGACCGCAGTAGAAACTGCCGTTGAGGCAGCACCTCAGGCGCCCGAGGCGCCGACGCCTACGGCTGAACCGGAAGTGGTCGCAGAAGCGCCGCTTGTTGAAACCGCAGCGCCCGAGGCGGAAGTTGCCGCATCTGTTGAGCCTGAAGAGGCTGCACCTGCTGCCGCACCGGTCGAAACCGTCGTCGAAAAGCCGACGCCAAAAACGCCGGCTGCACCGATCGATCTGGCCCAGAGTGGTTTGACCATGATCGAAACCCGTGCCGACGCTGTGACGGTGCAACCCGTGGCAACGCCCGCGGCACCCTTGGGGCGTCCGCGCCCTGCGCCGGTCGCCATGCCGCAAGAGGGTGAACTTCAGCAGGTAGAAACGCAGAAGTAAGGCTTTTGGCAGTCCGGCCGAAAGGCCAAAAAAAGGCTCAGCGCATCATGGCTGAGCCTTTTTTATTGAACTCGACGTCGAATCTCAGTGCATGTCCCTGAGCATATCGACCAACCCCTGCACACCCGTCTCGCACAAATCGAGCACATCATCAAAGCCATGCCCTGCACCGTAGTAGGGATCCGGCACCTCGGTGCGGCCGCAATCGGGCGCAAAGCTCAGGAACAGGCGGACCTTGGACTGGTACTCGGGAGGACACTTGCGCTGCATGATTTTCAGGTGCCCGGCATCCATCGCCAGCAGAAGATCGAAGTTCGCAAAGTCCTCATCCGTCAGCTTGCGTGCCCGCAGTCGTGACAAATCATAGCCACGCATCGCTGCAGCACGCTGGCTACGCGAATCCGGCGGCTCGCCCGCGTGTATGCCCTGCGTACCCGCAGAATCAACACTGACCACGCCGTCGAGCCCGATCATTTTCAACCAGTGCCGGGCAACGCCTTCGGCTGTCGGCGATCGGCAGATGTTGCCAGTGCACACAAACAGGATTCGATTCACCAATACTGTCCTCGTCTCATCAGGTTTCGTCATGCCGGTCGGCGCCAAAGGCTTGGCTGCGAAGGCGGAAAAGCTCATCTCTCATTTTGGCCGCCTCTTCAAACTCGAGGTTGCGCGCATGGGTCTGCATCTGTTTTTCCAATTGCCGGATCGCCCGCGCCAGGGCCTTTTCATCCATCGCTGAATAGTCCACCGGCGCTGCCTTTCCGACGGCCTTTGCCACATCGTCCTGCGGTGCATACACGCCATCAATGATGTCCTTGATGCGCTTAACGACCGAAGCCGGCGTGATGCCATGCTCAAGGTTGTAGGCCGTCTGCTTTTCCCGGCGACGCTCGGTTTCAGCCATGGCTCGACACATGGATTCGGTAATCAC
This sequence comes from Nitrogeniibacter sp., assembly GCA_041600915.1. Lineage (GTDB taxonomy): Bacteria > Pseudomonadota > Gammaproteobacteria > Burkholderiales > Rhodocyclaceae > Nitrogeniibacter. Next base: position 8,111 of record JBFIJC010000037.1, on the reverse strand, counting down.
ATCGGCGTAGAGAATGGCGGTGCCATGCACATGACGCGCCGCGCGGCCGATGGTCTGGATCAAGGCGCGCTCGGATCGCAAGAAACCTTCCTTGTCGGCATCCAGAATGGCCACCAGCGACACCTCTGGAATATCGAGGCCCTCGCGCAGCAGGTTGATACCGATCAGCACATCAAACACGCCAAGCCGCAGATCACGGATGATCTCGACCCGCTCGACCGTTTCGATATCCGAGTGCAGATAGCGGACGCGTATGCCGTTCTCGAGCATGTAGTCAGTCAGATCTTCGGACATGCGTTTGGTGAGTGTGGTGACCAACACGCGTTCGGTCTTGTCGGTTCGCCGCCGGATCTCGCCGAGCAGATCATCCACCTGTGTGACCGCCGGACGCACCTCGATCATCGGATCGACCAGGCCGGTGGGCCGCACCACCTGTTCGATCACCTGGGCCTGATGCTCGGCTTCGTATTTGCCCGGCGTCGCGGAGACGAACAAGGTCTGCGGCATCATGCCCTCGAACTCTTCGAACTTGAGCGGGCGGTTGTCCATGGCCGAGGGCAGCCGGAATCCGTAGCTGACCAGATTCTCTTTGCGCGATCGGTCCCCCTTGTACATGGCACCGACCTGCGGAATGCTCACATGGGACTCATCGACGAACAGCAACCCGTCCGGCGGCAGGTAGTCGATCAAGGTGGGCGGCGGCTCGCCGGGCGCACGACCCGACATATGGCGAGAGTAGTTTTCGATGCCTTTGCAAAAGCCCAGTTCATTGAGCATCTCGAGATCAAACCGGGTGCGCTGCTCAATGCGTTGCGCCTCCACGAGCTTGGCGCTGTGCTGAAAGAAATCGATTCGATCGCGGAGCTCGGTCTTGATCCCCTCCATCGCCTTCAGAACGGTCGCACGCGGCGTCACGTAATGACTGGAGGGGTACACCGTAAAGCGCGCCAGCTTGTGCTTGAGGTGGCCTGTGAGGGGGTCAAACAGCGTGAGATGCTCGATCTCCTCGTCGAACATCTCCACCCGCACCGCCAACTCCGCGTTTTCAGCCGGAAAGATGTCGATCACATCGCCGCGCACCCTGAACGTGCCACGCCGGAAATCGATATCGGCCCGCGCGTACTGCATGCTCACCAGGCGCTGCAGCAGGTCACGATGCGCGATCCGTTCGCCTTCACGCAGATGCAAGACCATGCTGTGGTAGTCGACCGGGTCGCCGATACCGTAGATGCACGACACGGTTGCCACGATCACCACGTCGCGCCGCTCCATCAGACTCTTGGTCGCGCTCAGACGCATCTGCTCGATGTGTTCGTTGATGCTGGAGTCTTTCTCGATGAACAAGTCCCGCGACGGCACATAGGCCTCAGGCTGGTAGTAGTCGTAGTACGAAACGAAATACTCCACCGCGTTTTCAGGAAAGAACTCCTTGAACTCCGAATACAGCTGCGCGGCCAGCGTCTTGTTATGCGCGAGCACCAAGGCCGGGCGACCGCAGCGGGCAATGACATTTGCCATGGTGAAGGTCTTTCCGGAGCCGGTCACGCCGAGCAAGGTCTGGTACATCAGACCGTCCTGAACCCCCATGGTCAGTTGCTCAATCGCGTTCGGCTGGTCGCCTGCGGGCGGAAACGGCTGGTGCAGCCGGAACGGACTTCCTTCAAAGGTCAATAGGCGAGCAGAATTCGTCGACTTCGTCATGCTAGAATTTTCGCCTTGTGCGCACAGGAAAACCTGTGGGCCATGAATAAGTTCAGTTTTCGATTATTTCGCGTCGCACCTGTCGGCGCAACTCACCCAGGGTGGCGCAGCCGCCGCCCACAGATGGAGCGAACATGACCACGTCGATCTTTGCTGCGGTAGAAATGGCACCGCGCGATCCGATCCTCGGCCTCAACGAAGCCTTCCAGGCTGACACCCGTGCCGAAAAAGTTAACCTCGGCGTCGGCGTGTACTACGACGACAACGGCAAGATTCCGCTCCTGGCGGCAGTCAAAGTCGCCGAAGAGCAGCGCAACAAACTGGCGCCGCCGCGAGGTTATCAGCCCATCGAAGGTGCCGCAGCCTACAACAAAGCCGTTCAGACGCTGCTCTTTGGTGCCAATTCGGCACTGGTCGAAGCCGGCCGCGCCGTCACCATCGAAGCCCTGGGCGGCACCGGTGCGCTGAGAGTTGGTGCCGACTTCCTGAATCGTCTGGACCCGAACGCCAAGGTCTACATCAGCGACCCGAGCTGGGAAAACCACCGCGCGCTGTTCGAAGCCGCCGGTTTCGAAGTGGGCACCTACCCGTACTATGACGCGAGCACCCGTGGCGTCAACTTCAGCGCCATGCTTGACGCCCTCAACGGCTTCGCCGCCGGCTCGATCATCGTCCTGCATGCCTGCTGCCACAACCCCACCGGGGCCGACATCACACTCGCACAATGGCAGCAAGTCATTGATGTCATCCGCGCGCGCAATCTGGTGGCCTTTGTCGACATGGCCTACCAGGGCTTTGCCGACGGCATCGAAGCCGACGCCGCCGCCCTGCGCCTGTTTGCCGACTCAGGCCTGGAGTTTTTCGTCTCCAGCTCCTTCTCCAAGTCGTTCTCCCTGTACGGCGAGCGGGTTGGCGCACTGACCGTCGTCACCGCCGACCGCGACACCTCGGCTCGCGTGCTCTCACAGGTCAAGCGCGTCATTCGCACCAACTACTCCAACCCGCCGACACATGGCGGCATCGTGGTGGCCACCGTGCTGTCCGATCCGGCCCTGCGCGCGCAATGGGAAGATGAGCTGGCCGGCATGCGCGACCGTATCCGCCTGATGCGTACCCAGCTGGTCGAGCGCATTGCAGCCGCTGGCGTCAAGCAAGACTTCTCCTTCGTCATCCAGCAGCGCGGCATGTTCTCCTTTACCGGGCTGACGGCTGCACAGGTCGAGCAGATGAAAGACGCGCATGGCATCTACGCCGTGTCGACCGGCCGCATCTGCCTGGCGGCACTCAACAGCAAAAATATCGACGCGGTCGCCAAGGCGATTGCATCGGTTCTCGCAAATTAAACTGCGGCTGAGCTCAACTAAAACGGCGCCCGCGGGCGCCGTTTTAGTTGTCGCTTAAGCATCTCAGCGCAAACTGCCGGGCACAACGGGCACCTCCAGAGACGCACCGGGATTCTCGGTAAATGCCGGCGACTCGTTCTCTCTGCTTTCCACCGGCACCGAGGGTGCTTCAACCACAGGCGGCGGCAGACGCGCTTCCAGTGTGGGCGCCGCCAAGGAGCCGCCAATATCCACCGGCAGGCGAACGCGACGCTCACCCCGGCCAACGACCGTGCTCAAGGACCCCGAAAGCGCCTCAAGCGGCCCCACTCTGAGCGTACCACCCGCTTCCAGCGCACCGGCCTCCAGGCGAGTCAAGCGGACCTCCAGACCCTCCGGCTTACGTATCAGCTTCCCGGACAACTGCTCAAAGCGTGTTTCCCCACCCTGGATCTTGCCGCTGCCTCGCTCGCGCATGGCCGCACCCAAATCGATGCCGCCGAGCGCGCCGTTGGCCACATCAAAACGACCATTCAAGCCTGACGCAAACCGAATCTCCGACGGATGCGCCGCAACGGCCTCCAAGGAAAACTCACCGGACAACGCACCGCTCAACCGGACACTGCTGCCGAGTTGTTTGAGCAAACCTTCCGCATCGATCTGACTCAGCACCACCTCGGCGCTGAGTCGCGCGCCGTCTTCCCATGCCAGTCTGGCCGATCCGGACAGCTTTCCGTTGAGCGCGCTCGCCCCGAAACTGGTTACGTCAAAACCGCTATCGCTCAGCCGACCGACGATCTGCAAGGTGTTGACCGGAATCTGCGAAAACACAGGCAGCCCTTGATTCACCGCCACGGCATCCACGCGTAGCGCGTCGCCGTCTCCGGTAGCTGTCACGGACAATCCACCCAGAGCATCCCGCAAAGTCGCCACGGCACCCATTTCATTGTGCGTAACACTGCCAGAGAGCACAGGCCATTGCTCGCCGCCAGCGGTCACACTCACGTTATCAAACAAGGTCTCCACGACCGCAGCGGAACGAGCAGGCATATCCAGAACGCGCGCAAATGCCGATGGCGTGCCTCGTAGCTCGGTGATTTTTACTGTGACGCGCCAATCAACCGCGCGCAGGGTCGCCGGCCAGTCGGGAATCAGATACACCTCTGCCGCGCGCAGCGACGGGATGGCCTCTGCGCGCACATCGCTCAACTGCAAAGAGCCCCCGCCCGCAAAAGCCGCGCGCAACCCACCGAAGCGCACAGGCGTCCCCAGTTGCGTCGTCATCGCTGACTCGATTTCGGAACGATAGCGTTCGGGAAGCAAGAAGGCAGCAACGACCAAGGCGCCGACCAAAACGAAGGCGGCGACCGGCAAAAAGCCCCGCCACAGGCGCTCGACAAAAAAGCCCAGCGCGAGCATCCCGCCGCGTGTGCTATCAGCCAGGCGCGGGGTGACGACCATCTCGGGCAACTCGTCAGCAATCTGTTTATTACGCTCAGGATCGCCGACGACGGGCTCCTGCTGACCATCCGGATCAGATGCGCTGTCATGAGCGCGAATCTCGCCTGCAGGCTCAGCACGCGCGCGCTCGTCTGAATCGCCCTCGATCTCAACAGCCGCGCCGGGCTTTTCGGCGGGCTCAATATCTACCACTTCGACCATGGCTTCATCGGCGTCTGGCACTTCAACGACGACGAGCTGCGATTCGACAATATCCTCGTCCCCTTCGGCCGCAGGCAAAGCCGCGTCGGCGGCAAGTGGCTTGGCTTGAATCAAACCTTCACGCAGCAATTCGCTGACCGCCGGGTCGATGGCCAGCGACGAGCCAAAGCGGCGTTTCATTTCCCGAACGGTGATTCGGCCATCGATCAACAGCAGCGTCGCACGCAGCTCATGCGAACTGATCGACCGCGGCTGTTTCGCCCTTGCATCGCCGAGCTCGGTCTTGACGTAAACAGTGTCTTCAAAGTTCATAGCTAGTCGCGGCGGAGGCCCTCAGCAGCAATAGTCGGATAGCATTTTCGCACAAAAAACGTAAAAGACGTTGACAGCGGTTTTTGGCATTCCTATAATTCGCGCTTCTCCAGTTCCCCGATAGCTCAGTTGGTAGAGCAACGGACTGTTAATCCGTGTGTCCCTGGTTCGAGCCCAGGTCGGGGAGCCAAGAATACAAGGGGTTGTCGCCTAGCGACAGCCCCTTTTTCTATTCCGTCGGCAAGCGTATCAGATCGACACGATTTCGTGCCCGACCTGACGCCATTTCCCGGACAATCTGCACCGGATTTGCCCACGAACAAGACCCCGACGGCGCCGTCTGCTATAACATCGGCAGGTATTCACAACGCCGATGAATCCGATGTCCGCCACTTCCTTCGACACTGCAGCGCCGTTCAAACTCGCTGACCAGCGCGGTCGCCCGGTGCGCGATCTGCGCATCTCCGTCACCGACCGCTGCAATTTTCGCTGCGTGTATTGCATGCCGCGCGCGGTCTTCGGCAAAGACTACACATTCCTCGCACGCTCCGAACTCCTCAGCTTCGAGGAGATCGTCCGTATTGCACGCATTTTTGTCGCCAATGGCGTACGCAAGATCCGCATCACCGGGGGCGAGCCCCTGCTGCGCCGTAATGTAGACCAGCTGATCAAGGCCCTCGCGGCTCTGCCCGAGGTCGAAGTCACGCTCACCACCAACGGCGTATTGCTGCCGCGCATGGCGCAAAAACTGGCCGACGCCGGCCTTCGCCGTGTCACCGTGAGTCTTGACGCGCTGGACGACGACATCTTCAAGAAAATCAACGACGCCGACTTTCCCGTCGCCGACGTGCTCGCCGGCATCGAAGCCGCGCGCGAGGCCGGGCTGAGTCCGGTCAAGGTAAACATGGTGGTCAAGCGCGGCGTCAATGATCACCAGATCATCGGCATGGCACGCCACTTCAAAGGCTCGGGCCATATCCTGCGCTTCATCGAGTTTATGGATGTCGGCGCCTCCAACGGCTGGCGACTGGATGATGTCGTTCCGTCCCGCGAAGTCATCGACCGCATCCACGCCGTCTTCCCGCTCGAATCGTCCCAGCCGAACTACACCGGTGAAGTCGCCGAGCGCTGGCGCTATGTGGATGGCGATGGCGAAGTCGGCGTCATTTCCTCGGTCACACAAGCCTTCTGCAGCACCTGTACGCGCATTCGCCTGTCGACCGAGGGCAAGCTCTACACCTGCCTGTTTGCCAACGAGGGGCACGAGCTGCGCGCCCCCCTGCGCGACGGCGCCAGCGATGAAGAACTGGCGGCCATCATCCACCGCACCTGGCAGGCCCGCAGCGACCGCTATTCAGAAATTCGCACCGAAAATACGCACGAACTCAAGCGCATCGAGATGTCCTACATCGGCGGCTGAGGAAAGTAGCCCCCACGCTCACTACGTTCGCTGCCCCCCGAGGGGGCGGCGCTCGCCCTTGGGGCGGCCCGGCGGGCGAGCGGTGCAGCCCCCACGCTCACTACGTTCGCTGCCCACCGAGGGGGGCGCGCTCGCCCTTGGGGCGGCCCGGCGGGCGAGCGGTGTAGCCCACACACTCACGACACAAGACTCGATGAGCGATCACGCGTCTTCGGAGTCGTCCCTATCTTCGCCCAGATCCTCAGGCAATTCGTCGAGCTTGGCCGACTCGATTTTCTGGAAGTGCGCGCTGATCTTGCGTGAGCTGACCTGAACGTCCTTGACGTCCTTGCCGGCCTGTTCGATATGCCGCACCAGCGCCTGCATGCGATCGTCGAAGCGGTGAAAGTCCTTGGCCAGCTTGGACAGCGCATCCTTGATCACATGGATCTGCTTGCGGGTTTCAACATCCTTGAGCACCGCACGCGCGGTATTGAGAATCGCCATCAAGGTCGTCGGCGACACGATCCACACGCGCCGCTCCTGCGCGTAGCCCACCACCTCCGGGTGATAGGCATGGATCTCGGCAAACACCGCCTCGGCCGGCACAAACATCACCGCGCCATCCGAGGTCTCACCAGCAATGATGTATTTACTGGCGATGGCGTCCACATGCCGCTTCACGTCGGTGCGGAAGGCACTCTGCGCGGCACGCCGGTCAGACTCCGCCACACCAACCTCAAACATGCGGTGGTAGTTTTCGAGGGGGAACTTGGAGTCCACCGCCACCCGGCCCGTCGGCTCGGGCAGCGTCAGCAGGCAGTCCACCCGCACGTTGCCTGACAGCGTGGCCTGGAACTCGTAGCCGTCCGGCGGCAGCGAATTGCGCACCAGCGCTTCGAGCTGCACCTCGCCGAATGCACCGCGCGCGCGCTTGTCCCCAAGCAGCTCCTGCAGGCTCACCACGTTAGTGGTCAGGCCGTCGATCTTCTTCTGTGCTTCGTCGATGGTGGCCAGGCGCGCCATCACATTGGTAAACGTTTCGTTGGTTTTCTTGAAGCCTTCGTCCAGGCGCTGATGCACCTGCCCCGTAATCGCTTCCAGCCGCTCATTCACCGTCCGGTTAAGCGCCTCGCTGCTCTTGGCCATCTGTTCAGAGGCACTGCGCAAACCGTTTTGCAGCAGCTCCCGGTCGGCGCGCGCGTGCTCACCCAGACGCGCCAGGGTCTGCTCGATCATTTCACTGCGCAGGCGCGCGTTAGCGCTTTGCAGCGCGCCACTGAGTTCATTCAGGCGCAACTGCATTTCGCTGCGCTGATCAGCGAGCTGCGTCTGCATCAAGGATTGCAGGCCGTGCATGGCATCACGGGTCAGGCGAAGCTCGCCGTCGACCCGGCCGCGCAAGCGCTCGCTCTGCGACTCGCTGGCTTCAGTCAGGCGATCGGCCTGACGCCCCAGACCGGTATGCAGATCACCGAGCATCTCGCGGTGCTGCGCCTCCAGCGCATCGTGCACTGCGCCAACCAACTGCCCGGGCAAATCGGATTCCAAACGGCGCACCCGCAGGATCAACACCAGCACCGCCACCAGCAAGACCAACACGGCGGCGATCAATGCGTACTGAATCTCTTGCTCGGTCACTGCACTGTCCATTTGAAAAAAGAGGCCGAGTATATCAGCGGCATGCGCTTACACTGCCTCGCGCAAGAGCTGCA
>JBFIJC010000036.1:0-19950 GCA_041600915.1 Nitrogeniibacter sp. | reverse complement strand
CAGTCCCTGGTCTTTGATCATCTGCACAACTTGAAGTTTGAAGTGCGTATCGAACGTCCTGCGTTTCTGAACCATCTATTCCTCCTCAACAGGTGAATGATCCACCTATCGAGGTGTCCGCGGAAATTGGACCACTACACTGTGCGTCGCGTAAAAGCCATGGCACAAACAAGATAGAGAGCAATTGCCGGAACAGAGAACACAAGCTGGAATGGTCCGTCACAATCAATACCGGCGCCGCCCCAGCTCTCATACTCATTTGGCAGGAACAGCAGACCAAGCGTCGCCAGTGGTAGGCCGAGAAGCAGGAGAATCCAAGGCCAGTAGTTTTTTAAGTGTCTGGTCATGGGTCTAACGTCCCGGAAATAGGGGGCGGACCACGATTTATGGCCGAAAAACCGTGGTCGATACCGTGCAAATGTGCCTTAACTTGGCGCCATTCTGGTCTGTCCCCTATTTTTATTTTTTATTGGTGGCGGGAGAGGCGCTGGACGGTGTGGGCGGTGAATCGTTGATTTGTCGACGATATGCCTGAAGACAAAGAAAGTCCGCTCAACCAATCTGAGCGGACTTTCTTTCAACATTGATCGGCGCGAATGCGCCGACGGCGGATCAGAACTTAAACGCGACGCCGACCGACACCAGATCGATATCGCCTTCGCCGGTGGTGTCTTTATCACCAACGTTGAGGAAGCGCTCCCACTCGACCCGGAGCGCTGTCGACTTGTTGAATGCGTATTCGCCGCCCAGGCCGATCACGAAATTAACCTCGTTTTCCGATGCGTCGCCAGTCGCGGAGCCGCCGGGCCCGGATGCTTTGATGTTGGCCTCGTTCTCGGAGAAGTACACGCCCCCCTTGCCTAGCAGGGCAAAAGCATCGCCCATTGGTGCGCGACCGACTGCCTGGACGAACATGCCGTGGCTTTTCCAGTCGACCTTGGCGTTGCCGCCTGTGAACGTTGCCTTGTACTCAGCGGACCCCAGGTTGACATAGCCGCCTTCAATCGCGAAGTGGGGAGTAAAGCTGTAGCCGAGGTAGGCTTTGTAGCCAACATCAGATTCATTCACCTTGCTGGACACCCCGGCTGCGCCGGCACTTGTCAGCGCAGAATCAAAGCTCTTCTTGTCGACGTCTACCGACGCGACGCCCAAGGAGAGGCCGCCGTAGAGGCCGTCGGCCAGTGCTGTTCCAGCAGCCATCGACAACACACACCCAGCAACAACCAAAGCTTGCTTGACCATTTACTTCTCCATCGTTGTGATTTGCACACCGGTCAGTGACCGGAAAGGAAAAGCAGAATGATAGCAGACAAGTCTTAAGGGGTACCCGATTAAGGTATGGTATTCGGGTGTTGTTGTGCTGCTGTGGCGCAAGTCAGTAGTTCTATTTGATTCGACGAATGACTAACTAATTAATGGTCGCTTGGGCCTGGGGAAGACGGGCTAATTGGTGTGGTGAAATGATTCAATCTGGTCGGTCTAAGGAAAAGTCGTTAAAAATCAATGTTTAGTTGGGGTGCAGATGTCCGCAATGCAAATTGGCGCTTGCACACCAGGAGGCGGGTGTTGGCGGATACCCTGTCACCATCAACTTCGCCTCGGACCGTCATATCCATGTTGGTTTAAATACTGCCGGACCGTAAACGGAAAGCGCCACCCGCCACCCGCCACCCACAAAGATTGACTGCATCCCCTGTGGGTGGCGCCACAACCAAGCCGACTAACCGATTGCCGCACCAGCGTCCGACACCGCAGCGTCCCTTCAATCGCCCGCAGTCGCTTGAGATCTTCCGCCGACAACACCGCATCGATATCAATCGCCGCATAGCCAAGTTCGGGCCCGGTCATGAGGTATTGGGCGGCGATGTTGATGCCGGCGGCGGAGAAGATGTCGTTGATTTTGGCGAGGACGCTGGGGACGTTGCGGTGGATGTGGAGGATGCGGGTGGCGCCGTGTTGCACGGGGAGCGAGAGTTCGGGGAAGTTGACGGCCATGAGGACTGAGCCGTTCTGGCCGTAGCACATGAGGTGAGTGGCGACTTCGGTGCCGATGTTTTCTTGCGCTTCGAGCGTGGAGCCGCCGATATGCGGGGTGAGGATGACGTTGTCGAAGCGGGTGAGCGGCGAGGTGAAGGCGTCGCTGCCCCCTACTTTTTAATTTTGTCGGCCCGTTGATCAGGTGGTGGCCTTCGCCGGCTTTGTTGGCGGCTACGTCAAAGCCTTCTGCGGGCCGAACTCGCTCTGTGGCAACGCGGCGGACTTGCTTGCACCCTCGTCGATGTCCGCCGCCAGGCGCCCGCCAATGAGACGGACCCGCGACTGCCGGTAGCCAAGTGCAAGACCCCAATCGGTGGCTGGACTGGAAAGACAGCGCCCTCCGGTGGCTTCGCCGTGCGCTATTGCGGGCACGGACATGAAGCCGACCAGGGTTTGGCGGTAGCGCGGTTTTACGAAATCAGTCTGGCGGGGACATGCTGCGGATCAAGCCGTATCGGGCTGGCCCTCAGGCGGGTTGGATCGTTTGGCAAGTGAGCTCAGCATGTCGTCGATGGCCCCGGCCGGTACCGGCTTGCTGAACAGATAGCCTTGCGCAATGTCGCAGCGGCGTGAGTGCAGATGCTTGAGTTGGTCCTCTGTTTCGACGCCCTCGGCGACCACCGTCAGGCCCAGGCTGTGCGCCATGGCAATGGTGGCATTGACCAGTTCTCGGTCGGCGGGATCAACGATGAGGTCGCGCACGAAACTGCGATCGATTTTCAAGGTGTCGAACGGGTAGCTGCGCAGATAGCTCAAGGATGAATAGCCGGTGCCGAAATCGTCCATCGCGATGCGCACACCCATACGGGTGAGCGACATGAGCGCGGCCGTGATTTGGGTGTGGCCATCCATCAGCACTCCTTCGGTAATTTCCAGCTCCAGTGCGTCGCCGGGGACGTTGTGGCTGGCGAGTGTTCGTTCAATGAAGCTGACCAGGTCGGTGTCGCGGAACTGGCGTGGAGACAGGTTGACGGCTACCTTGAAGTCTGGCGTGGAGGTGCCGCGCCAGCGGGCGACCTGTGCAATGGCTTCGGTCAGCACATATTTTCCAATGTCGATGATCAGGTCGGTGTGCTCTGCGATCGGGATGAATTCATCTGGCGTCACGCTGCCCAAGGCGGAGTTGTTCCAGCGTAGCAGCGCTTCGACGCCAATGATGCGCCTGTGGGCAACGTCCACCAGGGGCTGAAAGCACAGGGAAAGCTCCCGGCGGGCGAGCGCGCTATGGAGTTGCTCCTCAACCTGAAGGCGGCGGGCAATGCCGAGGTTCATCGCGCCGGTAAAGAAGTGACAGGTGTTGCGCCCCTGCTCTTTGGAGTGATACATCGCAGTGTCGGCATGGCGCAGCAGCGTTGCTGGCGTGTCGCCGTCGTCCGGGAACATCGCGATACCGATGCTGGCGGTGAGCAGCAGCTCCCGGCCGCCAAGACAGAAGCTGTGCCGGAAGCGATCAAGGACAGTCTCGGCGATAGTGAGTGCGTCGTCCGGAGCGTCCAGGCCTCCGACCAGGACAATGAATTCGTCACCGCCGAGCCGCCCGACGGTATCGTCGTCGCGCACTGTGGCCCTCAGGCGCCCTGCGGCTTCGATCAGGACGTGATCTCCTACCTCGTGCCCGAGGCTGTCGTTGATCTTCTTGAAGTCATCCAGATCGATGAACAGAACAGCCAGTTTGGTGTTCTGGCGGGCTGCCTCCTTGATGAGTTGTCCGAGACGGTCCAGCGCGAGAAATCGATTGGGCAGATCGGTCAGCGGATCGAAATGGGCCTGATGAAGAATTTTTTCGTCCTGGCGTTTCTGGTGGGTGATGTCCTCCTTGACTGCCAGGTAGTGGCGTAACTCTCCGGCAGTGTTGAACACCGGCGCAATATGTGCCCGTTCCCAGAACACTTCGCCGTTCTTGCGGCAGTTCTGGAACTCGCCTTCCCACGCCTTGCCTGCTTCCAATGCTCTCCACATGGCCTGGTAGCGGCTCGGCGGCGTCTGTCCTGACTTGAGTATGTTTGGTGTCTTGCCTATTACCTCGGCGGCTGAGTAGCCGGTGATTTCCTCGAAGCGGCGATTGACGTATTCGATCACCGCATTGCCGTCGGTGATCAGCACCGAGACCGGGCTCTGTTCGATCGCCTGGGAGAGCGTTCTGACTTTTGCCTCGGCTTCACGCTGTGCCGTGACGTCGTGCAGCATGGTCAGTGCGCAACGCTCACCGGCGAAATCGAACACTGACGCAAACAGCAGGATGTCGTGGAGGCGCTGCTCTTTGTCGCATAGGCGTGCGGAGTAGTCCGCTACATAACCCCGCTCGCGCAAACTCTCGCGCCATTGAACACGTTGCGCCGGGTCGGGCCACAGCCCGAGGGCAATCGAGTTCTCTGCCAGCAGCGCTTCGCGCGACCAACCGAAGGTGGCGGTATAGGCATCATTAACCTCAAGGTAGCGACCGTCTTCCAGTGTGGTAATCGACGCGGCCACCGGGCTGACCTGAAAGACCTTGCGAAAACGGGACTCGCTCTCTTGCAGCGCCCGTTGCGCCTGGGACTCGCGGGTGACGTCGTGGATCAGCGCGATTCGCGCTTGCGCACCATTGATATGCGTCGGGCGCGACCAGACCAAGGCCTCGATATCGTCGCCATTGTGCTTGCGCAGCCGATAGTGCTGTTCGGTCGCATCGTCGTGATTGTGGGCAAGCGCCATGGATTTCGGGGGCACGCCGTCGGGCAACAGATCGTTGATCGTCATCGCCAGAAACACTTTTTCCGGGTAGCCGAGCTGGGCCACCGCTGCGTCATTGGCTTCCATGATTCTGAAAGTCGCGGTGTCGTGTAGCAGCATGGGGAGTGGGCTATGTGCGAACAGTGCGCGGTGACGCTGCTCGGAGCGGGTCAGTTCTGCGGTTCTCGCCTCGACTTGATCCTCAAGCGTTGCCTTGGTGGTTTGCAGGGCCGCCTCTGCACGTTGCCAGCGTCGGGTGAGCGAGCCCGCGATACCCATACCCAATATGCTGGAGCAAAGGACGATGGCCGCGGCCAGTGTCGTGGTGCTTATGACCTGTGGTGCGATCTCGTCCTCAATCAGATCGACCCGGCGCAGTAGCGAAAGCTGCCAGCCAGCAGCCAACTGTGTCCGAAAACGCAGCCATTGGACGCCATGCTTGTCGATCACGCGATCCACCGACCGTGGGCTGTTCGGAGCCATCAGTGCGCGAATCGATGTGTCATCCGGCTGTGTTGCTGCCGTGTCAGCCAGCGTGCGCCCCTCGTGATCGATCAGCAGGCCGCGATCAAAAGGGGCGACCAAGGGGGCGTCGAGCATTCTCGCCAGCTGGGTCAGATGCTTCACGCCGCCAACATGGCTGACAATGTCGCCGGCCTCGTTCATTACCGGGACATCGATTGCAACCGCCGGAATGCCATCCGACCCGATGAAAGCGTTTGAAATGACCGAGCGTCGTGAGGACTGCGCGGATTGAAAGTACGATCGATCAGAGAGGTTGTATTTCTCGAGCCTGGTCTGCACAGAGTAGGGATGCGATAGATAGTGGTCGCCCTCCGGTGTGAGCACGAAGAGCACGGAAAAATTGTTGTCGCCAAGCAAGCGCTCCAGCAGCCGGCGCTTTTCCGGGTCAGCGTCAGACGGAATTCCGTTCAGCGCGCGGTCTATCCGGTCTCGCGCTCCCAGGTGCAGAAATTCCGTACTCGCTGCCACGGTTTCGAGGATTTGGCGGCTGCGCTCGATCTCGTTATCCATGCGTTGCGCGATTGCGTCGACGAGTGTCGCGTGATCATTTTCCAGGCGTGTCGCAGCCCAGTTGTTGAGTGTCACGTGCAAAAAAGCCGCCAGCAATGCCACGGCCAACGCCGCGGACACCATAAAGGCCAGCAGGATCTTTCGAGTGTGAGTCATATGCGTATGTGTCTGTATTCGTCGAAAGGCGGGAGGCACGGCCGCGTCCGCCACGAGTCGCTCTGCGTGACTTCGTGAATAGCGGCCTCGGCGGCGAATCCTTGAGTGATGACGTTGCGCGCCTTGGGCCGTCTCGCCCTACGCAACGTCCTGAAAACGGCGGTGTCGAGCGATCGTGGCGCGACGCGGTTCTGGGGGGCTTTGGCTGTGTGGCTTGATCATTAGGCGGTGACCCTGTCAACGGGGGCAGGCCTTGTATAGCGTCGCGCCTTCATTCGAGCAGGTGGGTGGCGTGGATCGCTGCTTCGACACCCACGGCGAGTACGTTGATCCCACGCCAGTGGCCGAGGCTGATGGCGGGGGCGCCCGGGTCTTCGAACATGTCACGGACAAAGCTCTGGTCAGTCTTCAGCTGGTTGACCGGCAGCCGCTTGAGGTAGGGCGGCGACGTCGACCCGGGTCGCATCTGGTGGCAGGCGGTCAGATTGCCTGGCGTCCAAGCGTAATGATCCGTCCCGTTTCCTCGGCGAGCGGGATGAAGCGGTCCGGTGAAACCTGACCGATTGGCGGGCTGTGGCAGTGCGCGCGAGCCTCGACCCCGGTCGGGGTTCCGTCAATCAACCGGACTTGCGGTTGATGATGCAGCCAGCGTTGCCCCTGCGCTTCGAAGGCCCGACGCAATTGTGTTTCCATGAATTGCCGCTCACGGGCGCTGTCGGCCAGTGCGCGGGCAAAGAGGCGGTAGGTGGCGCGGTGTTTTAAGTGGCTAGATCTTCAGCGCACCAGCGTCCGGCACCGCAGCGTCCCTTCAATCGCCCGCAGCCGCTTGAGATCTTCGGTCGACAGCACCGCATCGATATCAATCGCGGCATAGCCAAGCTCGGGCCCGGTCATGAGGTATTGGGCGGCGATGTTGATGCCGGCGGCGGAGAAGATGTCGTTGATTTTGGCGAGGACGCCGGGGACGTTGCGGTGGATGTGGAGGATGCGGGTGGCGCCGTGTTGCACGGGGAGCGAGAGTTCGGGGAAGTTGACGGCCATGAGCACGGAGCCGTTCTGGCCGTAGCGCATGAGGTGGGTGGCGACTTCGGTGCCGATGTTTTCTTGTGCTTCGAGCGTGGAGCCGCCGATGTGGGGGGTGAGGATGACGTTGTCGAAGCGGGTGAGCGGCGAGGTGAAGGTGTCGCTGTTGCCGCCGGGCTCTTGCGGGAAGACGTCGATGGCGGCGCCGCGCAGGTGGCCGCTGGCCAGGGCTTTGGCGAGGGCGTCGATGTCGACCACCGTGCCGCGCGAGGCGTTGATGAGGTGGCTGCCGGGTTTCATCTGCGCGATGCGTTTGGCGTTGATGAGGTTTTGGGTGGCGGGGGTTTCGGGCACGTGCAGGCTGACGACGTCGGCGTCGGCGAGCAGGGCGTCCAGCGTGGGGACGGCGCGGGCGTTGCCGAGTGCGAGGCGGCTTTCGATGTCGTGGTAGAGCACGTTCATGCCGAGCAGCTCGGCGAGGATGCCGATTTGCGTGCCGATGTGGCCGTAGCCGACGATGCCCAGGGTTTTGCCGCGGGCTTCGTGCGCGCCGGTGGCGTGCTTCATCCAGCCGCCGCGATGCTGGGCGGCGTTCTTTTCGGGGATGCCGCGCAGCAGCATGATGATTTCGGCCAGCACCAGTTCGGCGACGCTGCGGGTGTTGGAGAAGGGGGCGTTGAAGACCGGGACGCCGCGTCGGGCGGCGGCGGTGAGGTCGACCTGATTGGTGCCGATGCAGAAGCAGCCGATGGCGAGCAGGTGCGGGGCTTTGTCGAGCACGGCCTCGGTGATGCGGGTGCGCGAGCGGATGCCGATGAAGTGGGCCTTGGCAATGGCGGCGTCGAGCGCGTCGCCCGAGAGGGCGGTGGCGTGTTCCTCGACACGCGTGTAGCCGTGGCTGGTGAACACGCTGACCGCGGATGCGTGGATGCCTTCGAGGAGAACGCAGTGCATGGTGTCGGGGTGGAAGGCTTCGTCGATCATGGTGCGTGCTCCGGTGGTGTTGTCGGGTGCTTCGTTTGCGTCGACCTCGGTGCCCGGTGGTGGCGTGGTTTGGCGGGTTGAAACCCGCCCTACGTCTGGCCGGCCCTGGTACGGTGTGGCGGCTTGTATCCCGCCCGGCTGCGCTACCGAGTGGTGTCGCGTGGCTGGGCGGGGGTATCGATCGGGGCTGTCAGTATTGACCGGCAATGCTGTCGTCGTAAAGCGGCTTGCCCTTGGTGCTAGAACATGCCCATTTCGAGGCGGGCGGCGTCGCTCATCATTTCGCGGCACCAGGGTGGGTCCCATACCAGATTGACTTCGGCTTCCTTGACGCCGGGGATGTCGAGCAGCTTGGCGTGCGCTTCGTCGGCGATGACGGTGCCCATGCCGCAGCCGGGCGCGGTAAGTGTCATGTTGACCGTGAGGCGGAAGGTGTCCGGCTCGACCATCTCGGCGGTGCAGGCGTAGACCAGGCCGAGATTGACGATGTCGATGGGGATCTCGGGGTCGAAGCAGGTGCTGAGCTGCGCCCACGCGGCTTGCTCGATGCTGTCGATGCTGCGCTCGCCGGTGTCGGCAGGCGGCGGCGTGGCGGGCAGCTGCGGCTCGAGGCCGAGGGCGTCGGCGTTGCGCTCGTCGATGCGATACAGGTTGCCGCCGCACATGACGGTGATGGAGCCGCCCAGGCGCTGGGTGACCAGCGCGTAGTTGCCGGCCTCAAGGGTTTCGGGGTTGCCCCAGGGCACGCTGACTGCGGCGCAGTCGCGCAGCAGCGTGCGGGATTCGGTTTCGCCGAAGGCGTCGCCCATGATGCGCTCCTTACTCGGTGTGCGCCGGGGTGTGATCCCCGATCAGCGCGTTGTGCAGGGTGTGCCAGGCCAGCGTGGCGCATTTGACCCGGGCGGGGAATTCGCGCACGCCGGTGAGCACGGCGAGCTTGCCGAAGTCGCGTTCGGGCGGGGTGTCGGTAAGCAGGGCGTGGAAGTCTTTGAACAGCGCCTCGACCTCGGCCACCGTTTTGCCCTTGACGGCCTCGGTCATGAGCGAGGCGGAGGCGGTGGAGATGGCGCAGCCGTGGCCGACAAAGCTCACGTCCTGGATGACGTCATTGTCGATGCGCAAATACACCGTGAGCTGGTCGCCGCACAGCGGGTTGTGGCCGTCGGCGTGGTGGTCGGCCTCGGGCATCTCGTGAAAGTTACGCGGCTGGCGGTTGTGATCGAAGATCACCTCCTGATAGAGCTCGCGCAGGTTGCCGTCCATGGCGCTCATGCTTTTTTCCTCGTGCCGAACAGCGCTTGCGCCTTTTCGATGGCGGTGACCAGTGCGGCGATGTCGGTTTCATCGTTATAGATTGCCAGCGAGGCGCGTGCCGTGCCGGGGATGCCGAAGCGCGTCATCAGCGGCATGGCGCAGTGGTGGCCGGCGCGGATGGCGACGCCTTCGCTGTCCAGAATGGTGCCCAGATCGTGCGGGTGAATGTGCTCGATCATGAAAGACAGAATGCCCGCCTTGTTGGCGGCGGTGCCGACCATGCGCAGACCGGGGATGGCGCGGAGCGCGGCGGTGGCGTGCTCAAGCAGCGCGTGTTCATGCGCCACGATGCGCTTCATGCCAAGTGCCTGCACATAGTCGATGGCGGCCGCCAGCGCGACGGCGCCAGCGATGTTGGGCGTGCCGGCCTCGAAGCGCTGCGGCGCTTCGGCGTAGGTGCTGCGCTCGAAGCTGACGGTGCGGATCATGTCGCCGCCGCCCTGCCACGGCGGCATGTCGGCGAGCAGCTCGGCACGGCCGTAAAGCACGCCGATGCCGGTGGGGCCGTAGAGCTTGTGGCCCGAGAAAGCGTAGAAATCGCAGCCCAGCGCCTGCACGTCGACCGCCTGGTGGGCGACGGCTTGTGCGCCATCGACCAGCACCACGGCACCAACGGCGTGGGCGTGTTCGACCATCTCGGCCACCGGGTTGATGCTGCCCAGCGCGTTCGAGATATGCGTGATGGCGACCAGTCGGGTGCGCGGGCTCAACAGCGCGTCAAAGCCGGCGAGTTCGACTTCGCCGATTTCATTGACCGGCGCGACCTTGAGCACCGCGCCGGTCTGCTCGCACAGCATCTGCCAGGGCACGATGTTGGAGTGGTGCTCCAGCGTGGTGATGAGGATCTCGTCGCCGGCGGTGAGCTGCTTGCGCCCCCAGGTGTTGGCGACCAGGTTGATGGCCTCGGTGGTGCCGCGGGTGAAGATGATCTCGTCCGCACGCGCCGCGCCGATGAAGCGCTGCACCGTGGCGCGTGCGCCGTCGTACAGTTCGGTGGCGTGTTGCGACAGCCAGTGCACACCGCGATGGATGTTGGCGTTCGACTCGCGGTAAAAGCGCGCCTCGGCCTCGATCACCGCCGTGGGCTTTTGCGTGGTGGCGCCGTTGTCGAGGTAGGCCAGCCGGCGGCCATGCACCGGCCGGGCGAGGATGGGGAAGTCGTCAGCGACCGGCAGACGGGTGGCCGACGCGGTGTGGCGTAGGTCAGCGACGGTGTTCACAGCAGTTCCTCCAGCAGTTCGCCGCCGGGCAGGCGCGCCATCAGCGCGGCGCGGGCTTGCTTGCGCAGCGGCAGCAGGTCGATGCGGTCGATCGCTTCGGCCGCGAAGGCGTAGGTGAGCACGCGGCGGGCGTGGGCGTCGTCCAGCCCGCGGGTGCGCAGGTAGAACAGGCTGTCCTCGTCCATCTGGCCGACCGTGGCGCCGTGCGCGCATTTCACGTCGTCGGCGTAGATCTCCAGCTCGGGCCGGGCGTCGGCTTCGGCCGCGCGCGAGAGCAGCAGGTTGTCGCAGCGCTGCATGGCGTCGCTGCGCTGGGCGTCTTTGGCAACGATGATGCGGCCGGTGAATACGCCACGCGCGTTGCCGTCGAGCAGGCCGCGGTAAAACTCGCGGCTGCTGCCACGCGGCTGGGCGTGGTTGATGCTGGTGTGGTGGTCCACATGGCGGCGGCCGTCGAGGTGGTACAGGCCGTTGAGCAGCGTGTCGCAGCCTTCGCCGTCGAAACGGGTGTGGATGTCGTTGCGCGCCAGCCGGGCACCGAAAGACAGCGAGTGCGAGGCAAAGTGCGCGCCACGCCCTTGCACGGCGTTGATGTTGGCCAGATGCACGGTCTGCTCGGCTTCTTGCTGCAGTTTGATGTGCGTGATGCGCGCGTCGGCATCCACCTGCAGCCGGGTGGCCGCGGTGGTGAGCGTGGCGGCGTCGCCTTCGCCCAGATAGTGCTCGACGATGGTGGCTTCGCTGTTGGCCTCGGCGACGATCAGGTTGCGCAGGTGCTGGCTGGCGTCATTGGCGCCGGCGATGAAGACGAGGTGCACCGGCGTGTCGAGCGCGACGCCGCGCGGCAGGCGCAGCCAGGCACCGTCAGTGGCCAGGGCGAGGTTGAGCGCGGCCGGGCTGTCGCCGTCGGTGGCGCTGCCGAAGGCGGCTTGCACGGCCTCGGGGTGCTGATCCAGCGCGTCGGCCAGGCTCGTCAGTTGCACGCCGGCGGGCAGGGCGCCGATGGCCGACAGGCCGGCATTGAAGCGGCCGCCGACAAACACCAGCCAGTGGCCTTCGTTCTCGCCGCGCAGGCGGGCGACGGCTGCTGCGGCGTCGGGCGCGACGGCGTTGGCGGCGAAGTCCTGCTGGTCCATGAAGGCCAGCGAGGTGTGCTGCCAGCGCGGGTGGCGGCGGGTGGGCCAGCCTTCATCGGCGAAGCGGTAGAGCGCTTCGCGGCGCAGCGCGGCCAGCCAGGGCAGGCCGGCGCCCGGCTGCACGGCCGAGCCGGCGTGGAAGGCGGACACCCAGGTGTCGACAGCGCTCATTGGGCCGCTCCTGCCGCCGGCGGGGCGGTGTGAATCTCGCCCGCGTCGCCGATCCAGCCATAGCCTTTTTCTTCGAGCTCAAGCGCCAGTTCGCGGCCACCGGAGCGCACGATGCGCCCGTGCGAGAGGACGTGCACATGGTCGGGCACGATGTAGTCGAGCAGGCGCTGGTAGTGGGTGATGACGATCAGCGCGCGATCGGGCGAGCGCAGGCGATTGACGCCGTCGGCCACCACTTTGAGCGCATCGATGTCGAGGCCGGAGTCGGTCTCGTCGAGGATCGCCAGACGCGGTTCGAGCAGCGCCATCTGCAGCACTTCGTTGCGCTTTTTCTCGCCGCCGGAGAAGCCTTCGTTCACCGCACGGTAGAGGAACTCTTCTTTCATGCCGACGGCTTTCATCTCGGCTTTGACGCGGGTGAGGAAGTCCATGGCGTCGAACTCGGGCTGGCCGCGATGCTTGCGAATGGCGTTGACCGCTGCCTTGAGAAAGTAAGCGTTCGACACGCCAGGGATCTCGACCGGGTACTGAAAGGCGAGGAACAGGCCGGCGCGGGCGCGCTCTTCGATGGGCATGGCGAGCAGATCCTGGCCGTCCCAGGTGACCGAGCCGTCGTCGACCTGAAAGGCCTCGCGGCCGGCCAGCACTTGCGACAGCGTGCTCTTGCCCGAGCCGTTGGGGCCCATGATGGCGTGCACTTCACCGGCCTTGACCTGCAGATCGAGGCCTTTGAGGATGTCTTTGCCTTCGACCGAGGCTTTGAGGTTTTTGATATCTAGCATAGTGAGTTCTCCAGAGATTCTGTTGGCGGGCTGTGGCGCGAGGTCCGACACCCGTCTTTATCCAATGCTGCCTTCGAGGCTGACACCGAGCAGTTTTTGCGCCTCGACGGCGAATTCCATGGGCAGTTCCTTGAACACCTCGCGGCAGAAACCATTGACGATCATCGACACCGCATCCTCGGCGGTCAGGCCGCGCTGCATGGCGTAGAACAGCTGGTCTTCGCCGATGCGCGAGGTGGTGGCCTCGTGCTCGACATGCGCCGTGGGGTTGCGCGCCTCGATGGTCGGGAAGGTGTGGGCCGCGCACTGGTCGCCGATCAGCAGCGAGTCGCACTGCGTGTAGTTGCGCGCGCCCTCGGCCTTGGGCCCGACCCGCACCAGGCCGCGGAAGGTGTTGCTGCCGTGGCCGGCCGAGATGCCCTTCGACAAAATCGTGCTCTTGGTGTTGCGGCCCATGTGGATCATCTTGGTGCCGGTGTCGGCCTGCTGGCGATGGTTCGACAGCGCCACCGAGTGGAAGTCGCCCACCGAGTCGTCGCCGCGCAGGATCACGCTGGGGTATTTCCAGGTGATTGCCGAGCCGGTCTCCACCTGCGTCCAGGAAATGTGCGAGCGCGCGCCGCGGCAGTCGCCGCGCTTGGTCACGAAGTTATAGATGCCGCCCTTGCCGTCCTTGTCGCCGGGGTACCAGTTCTGCACCGTCGAATACTTGATCTTGGCGTCGTCGAGCGCGATCAGCTCCACCACGGCGGCGTGCAGCTGGTTCTCGTCGCGCATCGGCGCCGTACAGCCTTCGAGGTAGCTGACCGAGGCGCCTTCCTCGGCGATGATCAGCGTGCGCTCGAACTGGCCGGTGTCGCGGGCGTTGATGCGGAAATAGGTGGACAGCTCCATCGGACACTTGACGCCCTTCGGCACGAACACGAAGGAGCCGTCGGAGAACACCGCCGAGTTGAGCGCGGCATAGAAGTTGTCGCCCTGCGGCACCACCGTGCCGAGGTACTGGCGCACCAGCTCGGGATGCTTCTGCACGGCCTCGGAGAACGAACAGAAGATGATGCCGTGCTCGCCCAGTTCCTTCTGGAAAGTGGTGGCAACCGACACCGAATCGAACACCGCATCGACCGCCACGCCGG
Organism: Nitrogeniibacter sp.; assembly: GCA_041600915.1. GTDB lineage: Bacteria > Pseudomonadota > Gammaproteobacteria > Burkholderiales > Rhodocyclaceae > Nitrogeniibacter. The sequence goes on along the minus strand of JBFIJC010000036.1, from coordinate 6,244 downwards.
CCAGACGCGCGCGCTCGTGCAGCGGCACGCCGAGCTTGTCGAAGGTTTTCAGCAGCTCGGGGTCGACCTCGTCGAGGCTCTTCGGGCCGTCCTTCTTCTTCGGCGCGGAGTAATAGACGATGTCCTGGAAGTCGATGTCTGGAAAGCTCACCGCGGCCCATTGGGGCGGTGTCATGGTCAGCCAGCGGCGATAGGCCTCGAGCCGCCATTCGAGCAGGAACTCGGGCTCGTTCTTTTTGGCCGAGATGACGCGGATCACGTCCTCAGACAGGCCCTTGGGCAGGGTGTCGGCCTCCAGCAGGGTTTCGAAGCCGGCGGAATATTCCTGATCGAGAAAGTTGGTGATCGGGCGGTTGGCCGGCGCGGTAGCGGTTTTCATGGAAGACGTCTCCTGTTTACTGCGGCGTGCATTTGCGTTCGGGGGTGGCGCGGCGCACCAGGCGGGCCTCGGCGGGCAGCGGCGTCGGCTGCACCATGTCGGCCAGGCTCACATCGTCGAGCACCCTGCGCACCACCGAGTTGATGCGCTGCCAGTTGGCGCGGATGCGGCAATCGCCCTCGATGTCACAGGTGCCCGAGGTGGCGCTGCACTCGGTGAGGCCGAAGGGTTGGTCCTCGAGGGCGTCGATGATCTGGGCCACGCTGATCTCGGTGGCCGCGCGGGCCAGCGCATAGCCGCCACGGGCGCCGCGCACGCTGCTGACCAGTTCGTGCCGGCCCAGGGCCTTGAGCACCTTGCTGATCGTCGGGGCGTTCAGGTGCAGCACCTGGGCCAGTTCGGCGACGCTGAACAGGCGCTCGGGAAAACTCGCCATGTGCGTCAGCACCAGCGTGCCGTAATCGGTCAGTTTGCTTACGCGCAGCATGATTGCTCCTCCGTGCTCATCGCGGTGAGCGCGTCGCGGCCGTCGTTGGCCGCGGGTTGGGTCGGCGCCAGCAGACGGTGGGCGCTGCGCAGCAGCATCACGGTTCGCGCAGGTGTCGGCAGAAGCCCGAAGTAATGGGCCGAGTCGGTCAGCAGGCGATGGATGGCCGGTGAGGTGATCATTGGGGCGGCTCCATGGGTGTTGTGTGTTTAAACAGAACTATATTGGTCCTATTTAATCGCGTCAACTCGGCGAGCGCATTTCCAGCATCCGGTGGATGGACGGAAACCCTTGTATGGAAAGGGTTTTGGCGTTGCCGGGATCAGGCTGCGGGCAGCAGCAGGGTGGCGCGCAGACCGCCCAGGGGTGAGGCCGACAGGCACAGATCGCCCCCGTAGGCACGGGCCAGATCGTGGGCGATGGCCAATCCCAGGCCGGAGCCCGGCGTGTGCTCGTCGGCACGCACGCCGCGCGCCAGCACGGCGCTGCGCTGCGCCTCCGACAGGCCGGGGCCGTCGTCGTCGATATGCACGGCGAGATGGCCATCGCGGCGGCCCGCGCGGACGCTCACCTCGCGGGCGGCCCACTTGCAGGCGTTGTCGAGCAGGTTGCCGAGCATTTCCTGCAGGTCCTGCGCGTCGCCGCGGCAGGCCAGCGTATCGGGCACTCCTGCGGTGGCGATATGCAGCGCGCGTGCCGCGTGCAGGCGGGTCATGACGCGCACCAGCGCGTCGATGACCGGGCGCAGCGGGGTCTTGAGCCCCGGTTGCTGCACGGCTGCGGCAGCGCGCGCGCGGGCCAGGTGGTAGTCCACCTGGCGGCGGGCATCGCCGACCTGTTCGTCCACAAGCCGTGCCAGCGCGCTGTCATCGTTGCGCGCGGCGTTGGCGAGGATGGTCAGCGGCGTCTTGACCGCATGGGCGAGGTTGCCCGCCTGGGTGCGGGCGCGTTCGACCATCGCTTCATCGTGCGCCAGCAGCGTGTTGAGTTCCTCGACCAGCGGCTGCACCTCCTGCGGGTAGTCGCCTTCGAGCCGGCGCGTGCGTCCGTCGCGCACCGCGCCCAGTGCCTCGCGCATATGGCGCAGCGGCGCGAGGCCGATGCCCACCTGCAGCACCGCCGCCGCGCCCAGGCCGAGGGCGAGCACGCCGAGGGCGACGGCCAGCAGGGTGGCGAACTCCTCGACCGGCTCGTGGATCTGGCGGATGTCGAGGGCGACGATCAGGCGGTAGGTGGCCTCGGGCTGTTCGGCGGGGCGCACCATGCGTTCCATCAGGCGCACCGGGTGGGCGTCGGGGCCCTCGGTTTCGTGCACGTGCACCTCGCCGTCGGCCAGCGCGTCGGCCGGTACCGCCAGCGCCGTGTCCCACAGCGAGCGCGAGCGCAGCAGGCCGATCACCGGTGCGTCGCCGGCGCGGTCCACCTGCCAGTAGAGGCCGGCATAGGGGCGGCTCAGGCGCGGGTCGGACAGCGGCATGCGCAGCGACGCCGTGCCGTCGGGGGCCACCTCGAACAGTGCGGTGAGCTGGTCGAGATGGCCGTGCAGTTCGGTGTCGACCCGCTCGCGCACATGCTGGCCGAACAGATCGGCCAGCAGCACACCGGTGATCGCCACGGCGGCGAGGATCCACACCAGCGAACCGGCGAGCAGGCGCAGGCGCAGCGAGCGGTGCCGCGCCGGGGAGGCGTTCATTGCGCCACCAGTCGGTAGCCGAGGCCGCGCACGGTCTCGATCATGCCCTCGGGCAGCTTCTTGCGCAGGCGGCCGACGAAGACCTCGATGGTGTTGGAGTCGCGATCGAAGTCCTGGGCGTAGAGATGTTCGGTCAGCTCGGTGCGCGAAATCACCTTGCCCGGATGGTGCATGAAGTAGGCCAGCAGCCGGTATTCATGGCTGGTGAGCTGCACCGGACGGCCGTCGTCGGTGAGCTGGCCGCTGCGGGTGTCCAGGCATAGCGGGCCGCAGCTGAGCAGGGCGCTGGCATGGCCGCCGGCGCGGCGGATGAGGGCGCGCAGGCGGGCCAGCAGCTCGGCCATGTGGAAGGGCTTGGTGAGGTAGTCGTCGGCGCCGGCGTCGATGCCGGCCACCTTCTGGTGCCAGTCGTCGCGCGCGGTGAGGATCAGCACCGGCATGGTGCGCCCGGCGCTGCGCCATTTGCCGAGCACGGTGAGGCCGTCCATCTGCGGCAGGCCGAGGTCGAGCACCACGGCGTCGAAGGATTCGGTATCGCCGAGAAAATGCGCGTCGAGGCCGTTGTCGGCGCGGTCGACCGCGTAGCCGGCGTCGGTCAATGCATCGGCCAGTTGCCCGGCCAGCGTCGGTTCGTCTTCGACCACCAGTATGCGCATCAGTGTTCGCTCCGTTCGCGGTGGCGGCCGCGCGCCTTCAGGATGCGCGCATCCGTCGCATCCACCTCCAGCTTGAGCATGCGTCCGTCGGGTTGCACCAGCTTGATCTCGTAGATCCAGCGCGCGTTGTCGTCTTCCAGCTCGACTTCCAGCACGCGGCCCGGGTAGTCCTGCGCGACGCGCGCCAGGATGGCCGGCAGCGGCAGCACCTGGCCGGCGTCCAGCGCGCGGCGGGCGCGGTCGTGGTCGCTGTCGGCCACGACCGTGCCGGTCAGCAGGACACTCAGCAGCAGGGCGGACGTCCAGCGCGAGATGGGCATGGCGGATCTCCGTATCGACATGCCCATTTTCTACCCCGGCGAAGCTGAACGGTGGATGAACGGCGACTTCAGGATCGGTTCAGGCGCCCCTGCGCACACTGCGAGCCATGACGAATCCTGAAGGAGACGATGATGCTGCGACGCCTCAGCTTGATGTGCCTGACCGCCCTGGCCGTGATGTCCGCCGCCCAGGCCGCCCCGCGCGACGACATTCTCGCCGGCTATGCCGCGCAGGCCAAGGCGGACGATGCGGCCTTCGCCGGTTTTTCGGCCGCCCGCGGCGAGGCGCTGTACCGCAACCCCCACCGCGGCGGTAAGCCGGACACGCCCAGTTGTACCAGTTGCCATGGCGACAACCCGCGCGCCGCCGGCCGCACCCCGGTCGGCAAGGCCATCGATCCGGTGGCGGTATCGGCCGCGCCGACGCGCTACACCGACCCGGCCAAGGTGGAGAAGTGGTTCCGCCGCAACTGCCGCGAAGTGCTGGGGCGCGAATGCACTGCCCGCGAAAAGGGCGACTGGCTCGCCTACATGATCACCCAATGAACTCAGGAGACCGACCATGACCACCCTGATCCGATCGATTGCCGTGGGCGCCGCGCTGTTCGCCGCCGGTGCCGTGATGCTGGGCCGCGCCAAGGCCGGCAGCGATGAGTACTTTCCGCCGGTCAGCGATCCGCTGACCCGCCAGGAATGCGGCAGCTGCCACATGGCCTTCCCGGCCGGCCTGCTGCCGGCGCGCTCGTGGCAGAAGATGATGGGCGAACTGGACCATCACTTCGGCGAGGACGCCAGCGTCGATGCCGCCACGGCCAGGCAGATCACCACCTACCTGGTGGCGCATGCGGCCGACAGCGCCGGCCGCGGCGATATGCGCGGCTGGCTGCGCGGGGTGTCGGCCGCGACCGCGCCGCAACGCATCACCGAACTGCCCAAGTGGGTGCGCGAGCACCGCGAGGTGTCGCCCGGCGACTGGACGCGCAAGGAGGTGGCCAGCAAGGCCAACTGCGTGGCCTGTCATGTGGACGCCGAGCGCGGCTATTTCGAGGATGACTGAGATCCGGTGAGGCATATCCCATGAGAACCTTCCTTGCCCTCTATCTCGCCGGCGTCGGCCTGATCTGGGCCCTGGCCGGCACCGGGCCCGCGCAGGGCGCCGGCAGCCTGCCCTGGCTGCTGCGCCACCAGGCGCTGTACCTCACCGGCCTGTGGGCCTTCGCGCTGATGTCGCTGGCGATGGTGCTGGCGACCCGCCCGGCCTGGCTGGAGCGCCCCTTCGGCGGGCTCGACAAGATGTACCGTACCCACAAGTGGGCCGGCATCCTGGCCATCGGCTTCGCCGCGCTGCACTGGCTGGTGGAGATGTCCGACGACATCATCAAGGCGCTGTGGGGCCGGGACGGGCGGCTGCCCAAGGAGCACGGCGACGGCGTGTTCGAGGCGCTGCGCGACATGGCCGAGGAACTCGGCGAGTGGGCCATCTACGCGCTGCTCGCCATGCTGGTGCTGACGCTGTGGAAGCGCTTCCCCTTCCACCTGTGGCGCTATGTGCACAAGCTCATGCCGGTGCTCTACCTGACGCTGGCGATCCATGCCGCCTTCCTGGCGCCGGTGGCCTACTGGTCGCAGCCGGTCGGCTGGCTGCTGGCGGCGATGATGGCGGCCGGCTCGGCCGCGGCGCTGATGGCGCTGCTCGGGCGCATCGGCCAGCGGCGGCGCCATGCCGGCACTGTCGAGGCGGTAACCACGCCGGTCGCCGGGCTCACCGAAGTGGTGTGCCAACTGCCGCGCTGGCCGGGGCACAGGGCGGGGCAGTTCGTCTTCCTCGACTTCGACCGCTTCGAAGGGCCGCACCCCTTCACCATCGCCAGCGCCGACGCGGGCGACGGGCGGCTGCGCTTCGAGATCAAGGCGCTGGGCGACTACACCGAGACGCTGGCTCGCCGTGTGCAGGCCGGGCAGCCGGTGACGGTCGAGGGACCGTATGGCTGTTTCGACCACCGTCGTGCCCGATCCGGCGCGCGACAGATCTGGGTGGCGGCGGGCGTGGGGGTGACGCCGTTCCTGGCCTGGCTGGAAAGCCTGCAGGGCGCACCGCAGACGGCGGCCGATCTGTATTACTGCGTGCGCAACCGCGACACCGATCCTTTTGTGTCGCGCGTGGCCGACTTATGCGCGAACTTGCCGGCGGTGCGTCTGACCGTCATCAGCACCGACCGCGAGGCGCCGCTGAGCGCCGGGCGCATGAAGGTGAACGGCGCGGCCGATGTGTGGTTCTGCGGGCCGAAAGCTTTCGGTGCGAGCTTGCGCCAAGGCCTGGCGAACTGGCGGGTGCGCTTTCATCAGGAAGCGTTCGAGATGCGTTGAGTCGCCCGGGCGGCCTTGCAGGCTGAGCTTCCGTAGGGCCGGCTTCAGCCGGCCATGGCGGGTTGAAACCCGCCCTACGGTCCGTTCGGGCTCCGGGCCGCAGGGTGGGCAGCTTGTCTGCCCACCAGCGATGCCCCAAACAACCGATGAATGGTGGGCAGCAAAGCTGACCACCCTACGCAGTGGGTAACGATGGTGGCGCCGCCGCCGAACTCAGCTGCCGCAGGCCTGGATCAGAAACTGCCGCAGCGCCTCGGCCGGCTCTGAGAGCTTGGCGTCTTTCGGCCAGATCAGGCCGACTTCCATGTGCGGGATGGCGTCGAGAATCGGGCGGGCTTCGAT
>JBFIJC010000035.1:0-20183 GCA_041600915.1 Nitrogeniibacter sp. | reverse complement strand
CATCGCGGCCTGCTCCAGCGTGGAGGGGAAGGCCTGGATCGGACCCGGCATGATGTCGGCGACCAGCGGATAGAGCGAAAATACGCCTGCGATCAGCGCGATAGGCCAGCCGCCCGCGCGCCGTGCGGCCTCGATGATGAGAGCCCAAAGCAAATAGCTCATCCACACCGCTTCGGCAGGGGCAGAGAAAGCCCAGCCGCGCTCGAGAATCGACTCGGCGCGATAAACGAAGTACCCGCAGGTGGCGAAGGTGACGACCATGAGCAACAGGTCGTACCAGGGCACGCTGGTGCGTGAGGCGTGCTGATACGCCGGCCACAGCAGGAACACCAGCGGCAACATCAGCGCGACGACGGCATAGTAGAACTGGGTTTCCAGCATCGGCGCACCGAAAACCCTGAGGTTGAACAGAAATTCGATGGTCAGCAGGATCAACATGCTTGCCAAGGTTCCCGGAACGAAGCGCAGTATGCTCGTCAGTTCGCGGGTGCCCGTGGCTTCGTGTTCCTGTTGCCCGTCAGTGGCGGCAGCACTCATGTGTGTGGCTCCGGGGAGGTGAGCAGCAATGCGCTCAGAATGAAACGGCACGCCGGAAGGCGTGCCGGGTCTATCGCCGATTAGTGGCGGGTCATTCAAATACCGGTTTCATACCGGCTGCCTTAAGCGCTTCGGCACGTGCCTTCATCCAGCCTTCGCGGAAGGCGTCGGCATCCCGGGGCGGATTGCTGGCCATCCAGGTCGTCCAGGTACTCGCAAGCAGTTCCTGACGCTTGATCAAGTCGTCCTGGTGCGCCTGCATGTCATCGGTCCAGATGCCCTTCTCGCGGAAGAAGCGGATCACACCCTCGTGGAACGGCATGACCCACTTCAGATTCTGGTTTTCCAACGAGTATCCTGCCGCGCCCGGGGCGCTGTCCTTGTAGTCGTCGAAGTTGTCGTTCATCGCCCGGATCAGGCCGTACACCGTATCCGCGTCCAGATCCGAATTCGCGATCAGGATCGGGTAGGGATAGCTGGCCGCGTAATAGGGACTGTCGGCACTGATACCGCCGGCGCCCGAGGTGATCTTGTGCGGCTGGAAGTAAGGTGCGACATCGGTCAGGCGTTTCCAGCCTTCGGTGTCGTTGTGATCCAGCACTGGCCAGGCGATACCGCGGGGACTGCTCGCGAGTTGCTGGGCGGGGGGCGTTACCGTGGTCGTAAATGATGCGTCGGCCTGGCCTGCGATGATCCCATCGAAAGAACGGCCGTAGCCGGGAAAGTCGACACGTTCGACGTCGTCCCAACCGAGGCCGCCAAAGGCGAGGTAGGCCTCGGTGCCTTTGTTCAGTGCGTCATCGCCGCGAACGTAGGCAATGCGCTTGCCGCGCAGGTCGGCTGGCGTCTTCACGTCGATGTCGCCGGCCGCGGCCAGGGCCAGGCCGAAAGATGCGATCGAGGTCGTGATCACGCGCACCGGCTGCGGACCCCATTCGGGATCGGCAAACATCATCACGCCTTCAGAGCCGAAGTAACTGGCGATGCCGCAGGCGCACATGTCCACCCGCTTGGTACGCAGGGGGGTCATGCGCGACACATCGTTGTCGCCCGGCAGTACGCGCAGCGAAGTATCGTACTTGTTTTGCAGCATGTTCCCGATGGCCACTGCCTGCGCGTAGCCGCTCGAATTGGTGCCGTAGGCCGACCAGGCCAGTGTGCGCGGCAGCGTCACGTCGGCGGCGGAGATGGTGGGTATTGCCAGTGCGGCAGCCAGGGCACCGGTAAGTATGTGGTTCAGACGAATACGCATTTGAGACTCCTCCTGCTCCAAGAGCGGTTTTATTAGATGAACAACAAGTTGGCCGACCAGCTGCTTGTGCGACCGGCTGCGCCGGTCAAACTTTTTCTATAACCATGGCAAGACCCTGGCCCACACCCACGCACAGGCTTACTACAGCATAACGTGCGTGGCGACGGTGCAATTCCCGGGTCGCAGTCAGCGCCAGGCGTGCACCCGAAGCGCCGAGCGGATGCCCGAGCGCGATCGCGCCTCCGTTTGGATTGACCCTGGGGTCTGTGGCGTCGATACCGAGCACCTTCAGGCATCCCAGGACCTGGGATGCAAAGGCCTCGTTGATCTCGATGATGTCGACATCAGCAAGCGACAGTCCGGCCCGCTCGAGTGCCTTCGGAATGGCGTAGCCGGGTCCGACCCCCATGATGCGCGGCGGCACCCCGGCCGCCGCAGCCGAGACAATGCGTGCCATCGGCGCCTTGCCAACCCGCTCGCCGGTGGCGCGGCTGCCCACGATCAGTGCGACCGCGCCGTCGTTGATGCCGGAGGCGTTGCCGGCGGTGACCACACCGCCCTCGAACAGCGGCTTCAGCCGGGCTAGCGAGTCAGCGGTGGTCTGGGCACGCGGGTGTTCGTCGGTGTCGACCTGGAGCGGTGGGGTCTTGCGTCCGGTGGGTACCGACACCGCGCAGATCTCACCGGCATAGAAACCATCTTGCCGGGTACGCTCGTAGCGCTGCTGCGAAGCCAGCGCGAACGCATCGGCTGCCTCGCGACTGATGCCGAACTCGTGCGCGACGTTGTCACCCGTTTCGGGCATCGAGTGTCCGCCGTACTGCGCGACGAAACGCGGATTGGGGAAGCGTGCGCCGATCGTGGTGTCGTAGATGCGTGCGTCGCGACTGTAAGCGCTCTCGGCCTTGCCGAGAACGAATGGCGCTCGACTCATGCTCTCGACGCCGCCGGCAACATAAAGCTCGCCTTCGCCGCAGGTAATCGCTCGCGCCGCGTCGATCACCGCCGCCAGTCCGCTGGCACACAGGCGATTGACGGTCTGGCCCGGGACGCTGTCGGGAAAGCCTGCGAGCAAGGGTGCGAAGCGTCCGATGTTACGCGAGTCCTCGCCCGCCTGGGTGGTGTTGCCAAGGATGACGTCTTCGATGTCGGCGGCGTCCCACGGGTTGCGCTCGACCAGTTCCCGCATGACGCCGGCGATCAGATCGTCCGGGCGAACCGGGGCCAGCGCGCCGGCGTGGCGCCCAAAAGGGGTCCGCAGACCGTCGTAGATAAAGGCGTCGAGCATGTTCAGACCTCTTGGGTAGTGAGGGAAAGTCCCAGCGTGGCGCGACGGCGCAACCAAGGACTGGGGCGATAGCGTGGATCACCGCTGATGCGGGCGAGATTGTCTAGCAGCGCGAGCACCACCGCCGGGCCGAGCTGGTCGCCCCAAGCGAGAGGGCCGGCTGGGTAGCCGAGGCCGAGCGTGACCGCGCGGTCGATATCGTCGGGTGATGCGATGTTCTGTTGGGCGATCTCGCAGGCGATGTTGATGATGTGCGCGACCACTCGCTGCGTGACCAGGCCAATGCTGTCGCGCACCAGATCTGCCGGCACGCCGTCAGCCGAGAACAGTGCGCCGGCGCGTGCCGCCCATTCAGGGTCGAGCGCCGGGTTGGAGATCAGCACCCGGCGCCTGCTCGTGTCGAACAGCGTGTCGATTCCAATCGTGCGTGCGGCGTCGAGCTGTTCGGCCGCGATCCGGCTGGTGACGTCCTCGCCGAGCGGAGTGACGACGATAAGCGCATCGGCTTCCGCTTGCTTCGATACGGATACGCGTGCCCCGCAGCTTTTGGCCAATCGGACTGCGCGCTCGGCCAGCTCGGGATGGGCAGGGCTGATCCACACTGTCGCGGCCGGGGTGCCGCTCCAGGTTGTATCCGGCAGCGGCGCCTGTGCGGCGTCGCCGTACACATAAAAGCCACGGCCGGTTTTGCGGCCGAGGAGGCCGGCGGCCTGCATCGTCTTGAGGATCGGTTGCGGGCGGTAACGCGGTTCCTCGAAATATTGGTGGTAAATCGATTCCATGACCGGCGTCGATACGTCGAGTCCGGTCAGGTCGAGCAGTTCGAACGGGCCCAGCCTGAAGCCTGCGCAGTCGCGCAGGATACGGTCGATCACTGCGACCGGGGCGATGTTTTCCGCGAGCACGCGCAAGCCCTCTGTGCCGAAACCGCGCCCGGCGTGATTGACGATGAAGCCGGGCGTGTCCTTGGCGCGAACCGCGACATGCCCCCATGCCTGTCCGAGTGCCAGAAGCTGGTCACCCACTTCCGGGTCCGTCATCAGCCCGTCTATGACTTCGACGATGCGCATCAACGGCACTGGGTTGAAGAAGTGGAAACCGGCGACCCGCTGCGGACGCGACAGCCTCGCCGCGATGGCCGTGACCGACAGCGACGAAGTGTTGGTCGCGAGGATCGCGTTCGGCGCGAGGATGCCCTCCAGATCGGCAAAGAGTGCACGCTTGACGTCGAGATTCTCGACGATGGCCTCGATCACGACGTCGCACGGGGCAAGGTCGGCAAGCCGGTCGACCGGGCTGAGCCGGCCCTGCGCCGCCTGCGCTGCGTCCGCGGTGAGTTTTCCCTTCTCGACCAGGCGGGTCCAGGTTCGTGCAAGCGTGGTGCATGCGTTTCTTGCGGCGTCGGCGCGGGTGTCGTGCAGCATCACCCGATAGCCGGTCTGCGCCGCAATCTGCGCAATGCCCGCCCCCATCTGGCCACAGCCGACGATGCCGATGGTGCGGATCGTATTGCTGTTGTTGGCTTGTTCATTCGTCATGGCAATTCGTTTCCGGTGTGGGGCACGAGCAATTGGTGTGTGCCCACTTGGATGTGTTGTATCTGCAGTGCAGACAAAAAATCTGCCAGCCGGACGAAATCTAGACGCCTTGATGGCAGGTTGTCAATCCTTTTATGTTTGCGATGCAGTCGAGAGCATCGTTATTCTGCGATGGTTGGTGCGCAATGCGTCTACCGCAGAGAGTCTGGATTGTCATCGATTTGCCTGTTGTTCCGGGCGGAAGCCTGCGTCGGAGGTGTTTTCGTGCCGCCAACACCACTTGAATGTGACGCTCGTCGCTGTATTGGAATTCTGCAATGCAGATCAAATGTCCATTTTTGTTGATGTTATCGGAAAGCTGTGTAAAGATTCACGCACTTCGGGGTGACCGTTCGTCGTCCTGAGCCGTAATCAGTCTCTTGTGAACGACGAGGTCTAGCGATGTCTCTTTCCCCCATGGTGTCGATGCCCATCCGCAGAATTCATCAACTTTTCGAGTCTTGGGTTCAGCTGCGCCCGGATGCGGTTGCGCTCGATGATGGAAGCGTCGCGCTCACCTATGCCGAACTCGATCGTGCAGTGGGTGACGCAGCGGAACGACTCGCCCGGCTGGGCGTGCGTCCGGGGGATCGCGTCCTGCTCGTCGCCGAAAACTGTGTTGCGCTGTGCGTTTCGATCCTCGCGATCAGCGCACTCGATGCTTGGTCGGCGACTGTAAATGCACGGCTGTCCGCCCGGGAGATCGGCAATTACATAGAGCACTCGGGCGCGCGCCGGGCGCTCTACTTCGACCGTGTGTCGCCGGAAGCCGGAGGTCATGCGCAGTACTTCGGTGCCGAGGTTGTCGAGTTTTCGCATGTCGGCCCGATCAGTGTGGGTCCGCTGGCCGAGGCGGTGCCCGAACCGGTGTTCGATGCGCCCGATGAGCAGGTTGCTGCGCTGGTATATACGTCTGGCACCACCGGCGCGGCCAAGGCGGTGATGCTGACCCATGCGAATCTGATCTTTGTGGGTGAGAACACCCGTCGCATGCGCAACATGGTGCCCGAAGACGTCGTGTACGGTGTGCTTCCCTTATCCCATGTCTATGGTTTGTCGTCGCTGCTGTCGGCAACCCTGATCAGCGGCGCCCAGTTGCTGCTGGTGCCGCGCTTCCAGCCGGACCATATGGCGCGTGCGATTGCGTTGCAGGGCGTTTCGGTGCTGCATGGCGTGCCGGCCATGTATGCGCGCCTGACCGACTGGGTGGTGCGCAATTCGGAGGACTTCACGGCGCCTCGCCTGCGGGTCGCGCAGGCCGGCGGATCGCCGCTGACCGCCCCGGTCAAGACCAGTTTCGAGCGCGTCTTCGGCATCACGCTGAACAATGGCTACGGCATGACCGAGGCCTCCCCTTCAATTTGCCAGACGCGCTTGGATGCGCCACGTACCGATTGTTCGGTCGGTCAGCCGATTCCCGGCATCGAAGTCAAGCTTCACGACGACCAGGCTGCAGGCGGCACGGAAGGCGTCGGTGAGCTGTGCGTGCGCGGGCCCAACGTGATGAAGGGCTATTACCGTGCCCCCGAGCAGACCGCGGCGACCTTCCTGCCCGGCAAATGGTTGCGCACAGGCGACCTTGCGCGGATCGAGCCGGACGGGGCGGTTTTCATCGTGGGTCGCGCCAAGGAGCTGATCATTCGCTCGGGCTTCAATGTCTATCCGATTGAAGTCGAGCAGGTCTTGAACGCATTTCCCATGGTGATGCAATCGGCGGTGGTGGGGCGGGATGTCGACAGCAACGAGGAGGTGATCGCCTTTATCGAAGCGGTCGAGAACTGCGAGATCGACCTGGATGCACTGCGGGCACATCTGCGCGAAAACCTTTCTCCGTACAAGATTCCATCGCGCATCGTAGTCACGCACCTGCCATCGGCACCCAGTGGAAAGATTCTCAAGGCCGAGTTGCGGCGCATGGCGGCTGGCCTGGATCGCGAGTGTTGAAAGACGGGAGTTGAATATGGAGCACACAAGGACTGTCGCGCCCCTGGTTTCGCAGCTCCATGCACGCATGAGTGTGCCGGTGATCTGTGCGCCGATGTTCATCGTATCAAACCCCGCTTCGGTGATCGCCCAGTGCCTGAACGGCGTCATTGGGTCGTTTCCGGCCTTGAATGCACGTCCGGCCAGGGAGCTGGATCTCTGGCTGACCCAGATCGTGACGAAGCTGGACGACTATTCGCGACAGAACCCGGACGCCCGCGTCGCGCCTTTTGCGGTGAATCAGATCGTGCATCACTCCAATGACCGACTGGACCACGACCTCGACCTGTGCGTGAAGCACCGCGTCCCGCTCATCATCACCAGTTTGCGCGCCCCGGACGACGTCGTCGCCCGGGTGCATGCCTACGGGGGCAAGGTCTTCCACGACGTTACCAACGTGCGCCATGCGGAGAGGGCGCTGGCAGCCGGCGTCGATGGCCTGATTCTCGTATGTGCCGGGGCCGGTGGCCATGCTGGAACGCTCAATCCATTTGCACTGGTGACTGAGGTGCGCCGCTTCTTCGACGGTCCGCTAGCCCTGTCCGGCGCGATCAGTACGGGGCGTGGCGTGCTGTCGGCGCGCGTGCTCGGCGCGGATTTCGCCTACATGGGTACCCGTTTCATCGCCAGCACCGAAGCCAACGCGAATCCGGCCTACAAGAAAATGCTCGTGGAGTCCGGCGCATCGGACATCACCTACACACCATTCTTCACCGGGGTACCCGGTAATTATCTCGCCCAGAGTATCCGCGCGGCCGGGCTCGATCCGGACATGCTGCCGTTGCGCGATAAGTCGTCGATGAGTTTCGACAGTGACCGCGTACGGCCATGGAAGGATGTCTGGGGTGCTGGTCAGAGTGTGTCCGGCATTGATCGAGTCCTTGATACCGCTGCCATTGTCCGCGAGTTGTGCGACGAGTACTTCAGCGCACGTCGCGAGATGCTTGCCGAGAACCGGGAGTCGACCTGAAATGGACAAACTGCTTGTCGAGCACGGAGACCGCATCTGCACGCTGACGTTCAATCGTTCGGCGGTGCGCAATGCGCTGGATCGGGAAACCTTCGATGCACTGACCGAGGCGCTGGCCTGCGCAGAGCGGGAGGATGGCGTCAGTGCGGTGGTACTACAAGGTGCCGGCGGCCATTTCTCTGCGGGCAATGATCTGAACGATTTCCTGCGGCCGCGTCCGGCGGGCGACAGCCCCGGCATGCGGTTTCTGCGGCAACTGGCCGGCATGACCAAGCCGATCGTCGCCGCGGTGGAGGGCAGCGCGCAGGGCATAGGCGTGACATTGCTGTTGCATTGCGACTTCGTCGTGGCGGACCCGGGCGCGTGCTTTCGTCTGCCTTTCGTCGCGCTCGGCCTGTGTCCGGAGGGGGCGTCCAGCTATCTGCTGGCGAAGCGGGTCGGAGCGCATATTGCGAACGACTGGCTGATGCGCGCGCGGCCTTTCGATGCTGCCGAGGCGCACGCGAGCGGACTCGTGAGTTCGCTCGCAGCAGCGGGTGCAGCGAAGGACCAGGCTCGCGCGCTTGCTCTGGAACTCGCAAGTCTTCCGGCTGACGCCATGCGCATTACGAAGAAGATGTTGCGCCACGCAGATGAGGCCGCTATACAACATGCCTTTGACTATGAAGCCTTGCATTTCGGCGAGCGTTTGCGCGATCCGGAGGTACAGGCCGGTTTTGCGCGTTTTTTCGAGCGTAGGGCAGGCGGGAGTTCTCCTGAGGGGGCGTGCTAGCCGAGATGCCGCGGCATCGAAGCTTTCGAATCCGGACAACACAGAGGCAGGGAGTACACGATGGACATGATGCAAGAAGACGGTATCGACATCCCGCGCAGCAACGCCAAGGACGACCGGCACTTTGTCACGGCGCTCGCGCGCGGGCTGGACGTGCTGTCCAGTTTTCGGAGCGGGGATCAACTTCTCGGCAATCAGGAGATTGCGGACGCCTGCAAGCTGCCGCGCTCGACGGTGGCACGCCTGACTTACACCCTGACGAAGCTGGGCTATCTGCATCTGGTACCCAGCGTCGGCAAGTACCGTCTCGGCACTGCCACGCTCGCGCTAGGCAGCGCCATCCTGTCCAAGCTCGACGTGCGACAGATCGCGCGGCCATTGATGCAGGAGCTCGCCGATTTCTCGAAGGGGATGGTTTCGCTCGGAATTCGGGACAAGCTGAGCATGATCTACGTTGAGAACGCCCGCAGCCATTCAGCGCTCACCTTGAGTCTGGATGTGGGTTCCCGCATTCCGATCGGTACGACCGCCATGGGGCGAGCGTATCTCGCGATTTGCCCTGGTACGGAACGACTGGAGCTGATGGAACGCATTCGCGAACTGGACGAACTTGCATGGCCGCGCATCGAGGCCGGCATCCGGCGATCAATCGACGAGTTTCGCGAGAGGGGGTGCTGCAGTTCCTTCGGCGAGTGGCAGAAAGACGTGAACGCGATTGCGGTGGCTTTCCAGCCTGGCGAAGGTCTGCCGTTGATGTCGATCAACGTCGGCGGCCCGGCCTTCAATCTGGCGCCGGAGTTTTTGCTCGACGAAGTCAGGCCGAGGTTGATCGAGATGGTCAGGTTGATCATGGGACGGTTGGGTCGGCTGTAGTCCGACCCGCCACTTGCCGCCGGAGCGCTCGAGTCGTTGCGGCAAACATACTCTGGAGTGAAATGAATGAAGATACTCGTACCCGTCAAACGCGTCGTCGATTACAACGTCAAGGTACGTGTGAGGAGCGATGGCAGTGGAGTCGATATCGCCAACGTGAAGATGTCGATGAACCCGTTCGATGAGATCGCCGTTGAGGAGGCGGTGAGGCTGAAAGAAGCCGGAGTCGCGACCGAGGTAGTCGCAGTTTCCTGCGGTCTCGCGCAGTGTCAGGAGACGCTGCGCGCAGCGATGGCGATTGGTGCGGACCGCGGCACTCTGGTCGAGAGCGATACCGAGCTTCAGCCGCTGGCGGTTGCGAAGCTGTTGAAGGCGGTGTGCGACAAGGAGCAGCCGCAGATGGTGATCTGCGGCAAGCAGGCTATCGACGATGACGCAAACCAGACCGGCCAGATGCTGGCCGCACTGATGAACTGGCCGCAGGCCACATTCGCGTCCAAGGTTGCGCTGGCAGACGGGGTGACCACGGTCACCCGCGAAATCGACGGCGGTCTGGAGACGCTCGAGATCCGGCTGCCCGCTGTGGTCACGACCGACCTGCGCTTGAACGAGCCGCGCTACGCAACGCTGCCCAATATCATGAAGGCGAAGAAGAAGCCACTCGATATATTGAAACCCGAGGAGCTGGGCGTGGATGTGCGTCCGCGCCTGACCACACTCAAGGTGACTGAGCCGCCTCAACGCAGCGCCGGCGAACGTGTCGCCGACGTGGCACAACTGGTCGACAAGCTTAAGAACGTCGCAAAGGTGATCTGACATGAGCATTCTCGTTATTGCTGAACATGACAACCAGACCCTGAAGGGGTCGACCCTGATCACCATCGCTGCCGCTGTGGCCATTGGTGGCGACATCGACGTGCTGGTGGCCGGCCACGACTGCACAGCTGCGGTCGAAGCCTGCGCCAAGGTCGCCGGGGTGTCCCGCGTGAAGGTGGCCGATGCCCCCCATTACGCCGCGCAGGGTGCGGAGAACCTTGCCGCACTGGTGGTCGCTCAAGCTGCCGGCTATACCCATGTGCTCTCGCCCGCCACGACCTTCGGTAAGAATTTCATGCCACGTGTGGCCGCGCTGCTGGACGTCGCGCAGATCAGCGACATCGTCGCGGTACAAGCACCCGATACCTTCGTCCGTCCAATCTATGCCGGTAACGCGCTGGCTACTGTCCGCAGCGAAGACGCGGTAAAGGTGATAACGGTGCGCACGACCGCGTTCGAGGCTGCAGCTGAGGGCGGGCCTGCACCGGTTGAAACCGTCGAAGCTGCGGCCGATCTGGGCCTGGCCAGACTGGTTCGGCGCGAGCTCACCAAGTCGGAGCGGCCAGAACTGGCGGGCGCGCGGATCATCGTTTCAGGCGGTCGCGGTCTGGGCAGCGGCGAGAACTATCACGCCCAGCTCGAACCCCTGGCGGATGTGCTCGGGGCGGCGCTGGGTGCGTCGCGCGCAGCGGTGGATGCGGGCTACGTACCCAATGACTATCAGGTCGGTCAGACCGGCAAGATCGTCGCGCCGGAACTGTATGTCGCGATCGGTATTTCAGGTGCAATCCAGCACCTGGCCGGGATGAAGGATTCAAAGGTCATCGTGGCGATCAACAAGGATCCGGAAGCGCCGATCTTCCAGGTAGCTGACTACGGTCTGGTGGCCGACCTGTTTCAGGCCGTTCCCGAGCTGACGTCGGCACTTCGCTGAACCGAATCACCTGGGCCGCTACGGCCCGCCATTGAGAGATCCCGAGCATGCGTGAATCCATGGAGTTTGATGTTCTGATCGTCGGTGGAGGCCCTGCAGGCCTGGCCGCCGCGATCCGGCTGAAGCAACTGGCCGACGAGAAGGGTCAGGCGCTTTCGATCTGTCTGATCGAGAAAGGGGCCGAGATCGGTGCGCATTCGCTGTCCGGTGCAGTCCTCGATCCGCGCACGCTGGGCGAACTCTTTCCCGACTGGAAGGAAAGGGGCGCGCCGGTCAGCACCGAGGTCACTGAAGACCGGTTCATGTTCCTGTCGGAGAACGGCAGCCGCAGCGTTCCAATCGGGCTGCTGCCGGCCTGTTTTCAGAACCACGGCAACTACATCGTGCGTCTGGGGCACCTGGCGAAGTGGCTCGGCGAACAAGCCGAAGCGGCAGGGATCGAGGTCTACCCGGGATTCGCGGCGGCCGAGATTCTGTTTGACGACTCGGGAGCGGTCAAGGGCATCGCGACCGGCGACATGGGGCTGACCCGCGAAGGCGAGCCCGGCCCCCATCATCAGCTGGGCATGGAACTGCACGCGAAGTACACGCTGTTCGCGGAGGGCTGCCGCGGTCACCTGGGCAAGCAGCTCGAGGAACACTTCAAGCTGCGCGATGGCGTCGACCCGCAGACCTACGGCATCGGGATTAAGGAGCTGTGGGAGAT
Organism: Nitrogeniibacter sp.; assembly: GCA_041600915.1. Classification (GTDB taxonomy): domain Bacteria; phylum Pseudomonadota; class Gammaproteobacteria; order Burkholderiales; family Rhodocyclaceae; genus Nitrogeniibacter. Next base: position 8,475 of record JBFIJC010000035.1, on the reverse strand, counting down.
CAAGCCCGAACATCACGTGCGCGGCCTGGTGGTGCATACCGCCGGTTGGCCGCTGGATACGCGGACCTACGGCGGCTCCTTCATGTATCACCTGGAGGACAATCTGGTCGCGATCGGCTTCGTCGTGGGGCTGAACTACGCCAACCCCTATCTGTCGCCGTTCGAGGAGTTCCAGCGCTACAAGAACCACCCCGACATCCGTCGCTTCCTCGACGGTGGCAAGCGCCTGTCCTACGGCGCGCGGGCGTTGTCGGCTGGCGGCCTGCAATCCCTGCCGAAGACCACGTTTCCGGGTGGGGCATTGATCGGAGACGATGCCGGCTATTTGAACGCGTCGCGTATCAAGGGCATCCACGCTGCGATGAAATCAGGCATGCTCGCGGCCGAGGCGGTGGTCGAGGCGCTGGCTGCCGAGCGCGCCCGCGACGAGCTCGAGGCCTATCCGAAGGCATTCCGCCAGAGCTGGCTGTTCGACGAACTCTACAAGGCGCGCAACTTCAAGCCGCTGATGAAGAAGGGCCTGTGGATGGGCTCGCTGCTGTTCGGCATGGATCAGATGCTGTTCCGCGGCAAGGCGCCGTGGACGCTGCACAACACCGCCGACCATACCGCGCTCAAGCCAGCCAGCGAATGCCAGCCGATCGACTATCCTAAGCCCGACGGCGTGATCAGCTTCGACCGCCTCAGTTCGGTGTTCCTGTCGAACACCAACCACGAGGAAGAGCAGCCCTGCCACCTGCAGCTGAAGGACCCGTCGGTGGCGATCCGGATAAATCTAGAGCAGTATGACTCGCCGGAGCAACGCTACTGTCCGGCCGGCGTCTACGAGATCGTGCGCGATGGCGAAGGCGGCGCCCCCCGGCTGCAGATCAACGCGCAGAACTGTGTGCACTGCAAGACCTGCGACATCAAGGACCCGACTCAGAACATCAACTGGGTGGTGCCGCAAGGCGGCGAAGGACCGATCTATCAGGGCATGTGACACGCTGCGCCGCCAAGCTTCGTCCTTCCATTCGAAATCATCCGGCGTGCCGCGGGCGCGCTGGAATCCCCCTGGAGAATGACTAGCATGTTCAAACACCTTCTCGTGCCCACGGATGGCTCACCGCTGTCCGACAGTGCGGTCGATCGGGCGATCGCATTTGCCCGGGAGGTCGATGCGCGCATCACCTTCTTTTACGCCCAGCCGGAGCCACCAGTGCCGATCTATGGCGACGGTCCGGCCATGGACGCACATGCACCCGAGCGTTTCAAGAAGCTCGCGCAATCCCGTGCGGACGAAACCCTCCAAAAGGCTGTCGAGGCCGCGACTGGCGCAGGCGTCGTTGCCGATATGAGGACACTGGTGAGCGAAACGCCTTACTTGGCGATCATCGACACCGCGAGGGAGCGGGGCTGCGACGTCATCTTCATGGCTTCGCACGGGCGTCGCGGGATCAGCGGCCTTTTGTTGGGCAGCGAAACGCACAAGGTGTTGACGCATAGCGTCATTCCGGTGCTCGTATATCGTTAGTCGCCAGCCTTGCCTACACGCTCGCAGAGCGGATTATTTGGTGCCGCTCAGCCGCGCCGCCAGGCCTTTTGCAGACCGGAGCGGCGCAGTGCGGCGGCGTAGCCAAAAAAACGCCGCAACCGAAGGCGGGGGCATGGCAGCATCGGGCTTCAGTTCGAGAACGCGGCGATGTCGGTGATCGCGCGGCCAATAATCAGCGCGTGGATGTCGTGGGTGCCTTCATAGGTATTGACGACTTCCAGGTTCACCAGGTGGCGGGCGACGCAGTATTCGTCCGAGATGCCGTTGCCGCCGAGCATGTCGCGCGCAACCCGGGCGATGTCGAGCGCCTTGCCGCAGGAGTTGCGCTTCATGATCGAGGTGACTTCGATCGGGGCATTGCCGGCGTCCTTCATTCGGCCCAGTTGCAGGCAGCCCTGCAGGCCCAGCGTGATCTCGGTCAGCATGTCGGCGAGCTTTTTCTGGATCAGCTGGTTGGCGGCCAGCGGGCGGCCGAACTGCTGGCGGTCCAGCACGTACTGGCGGGCGGTCTCGTAGCAGTCCTCGGCTGCGCCGAGCGCGCCCCAGGCGATGCCGTAGCGGGCCGAGTTGAGGCAGGTGAAGGGGCCTTTCAGGCCGGTGACCTCCGGGAACATGTTCTCGGCCGGCACGAACACCTCGTCCATCACGATCTCGCCGGTGATCGAAGCGCGCAGGCCGACCTTGCCGTGGATCGTCGGCGCGGAGAGGCCCTTCCAGCCCTTCTCGAGGATGAAACCGCGGATCTTGCCGTCGTCGGTTTTGGCCCAGACCACGAACACGTCCGCGATCGGACTGTTGCTGATCCACATCTTGGCGCCGGACAGGCTGTAGCCACCGTCGACGCTGCGCGCACGGGTGACCATGCTGCCCGGGTCTGAGCCGTGGTTGGGTTCGGTCAGGCCGAAGCAGCCGACCCATTCGCCAGTGGCGAGCTTGGGCAGGTACTTCTTCTTCTGTTCTTCGGTGCCGAACTCGTTGATCGGCACCATCACCAGCGAGGACTGCACGCTCATCATCGAGCGATAGCCGGAATCGACCCGCTCGATCTCGCGCGCGATCAGGCCGTAGGACACGTAATTGAGGCCGGCCCCGCCGTATTCCTCGGGGATGGTCGGGCCGAGGAGCCCGAGTTCGCCCATCTCGTTGAAGATCGCCCGATCGGTCTGCTCATGGCGGAAGGCGTGCTGCACCCGCGGCAACAGCTTGTCCTGGCAGTAGTCGCGGGCGGTGTCGCGCACCATGCGCTCGGTGTCGGTGAGCTGGCTGTCCAGATGGAGCGGATCGGCCCAGTTGAAGCTTACGCGGTTCGTTGCCATGAGTTGTCTCCAGAAAGGGTTGTCATGCGTGTGTGCACTTTATCGAATGTGACACACGATGAACAAACGAATATTTTTAAGTATCTTGTGCGTAAAGCGCACTTGTAGATCAATGCCGTTTCGACACATCCGATGTTCATCATCCTGGAGCCCAGTTCATGCGCCGCAAGATTCCGAGCACTCACGCCCTCGTCGCCTTCGAACTCGCAGCCCGGCACGAGAGCTTCACCCGCGCGGCCGAGGAGATGTCGCTGACCCAGAGCGCGGTCTGCCGGCAAATTGCGTCCCTGGAGGATTTTCTCGGCTTGCGCTTGTTCGTGCGCACGCGCCGCGGTGTGCGACTGACCGAGGCGGGTTTGAGCTACAGCCGCCAGATTGCGGCACGACTGGATGCGGTTGAACGCGACACCTTGTCGGTGATGGCACACCATGGTCAGGGCGCGACCATCGAGCTTGCCGTGGTGCCCACCTTTGCCACACGTTGGTTGATGCCGCGCATTGGGGAATTTCAGATCGCGCATCCTGATGTCACGGTAAACATGGCGACCCGCACACGCCCTTTCCTTTTCGTCGATACTGAATTCGACGCTGCGATCTACTACGGCGACGCCGGTTGGCCGGGTACCGAGGCGTATTACCTGATGCCTGAAGGATCGGTCCCGGTGTGCAGTCCGTTGCTCCTCGGGGGAAGTCGCCGCCTGGATGCCGAGCAGATCGCGCACCTGCCCCTCTTGCAGCAGAGTACCCGGCCCTACGCCTGGCGCCAGTGGTTCGAGTCGCTCGGCATGCGCGTCACCCACGACATGACCGGTACCCGGCTGGAACTCTTCTCGATGCTAGCCCAGGCCGCGATGCAGGGCATGGGAGTAGCCCTGATTCCGCCCTTCCTGATCCGGGAGGAACTCGACAGCGGCCGGCTCCTGATGCCGCTTGATCACGTCTGTCCGAGCGACAAGGCCTATTACCTCATCATCCCGGAGCGCAAGGCCGAGAGCGCCACGCTGAACGGATTCAGGGAGTGGCTGTGCGCGGCGGCACGCTGCTACCGAGAGGCTTGAGCTTGTCCGGCTGGATGCGCCTGACCGCCCGCCTCCACAAGCAGCACGGCCTGAGGCGGTTGCGCATGAGCACTTCTCCGCACGGTCAGACCCAAAGAACGATGAAACGCCGTCTCTGGAATCCAGATCCTCTCCGATTCGAGGCTCTCGGCCATGAGCGACCCACTGGCTACAGCAGTGAAGGTGCATTGCTGCAGCCAGAAGAGTGATGATGGGATTTCTGACGCTTTGGTCAGGACGTTTTCCCACTTGGGCATGGCGATTGCTACATAGTTGGGTTGACTCCCCTGCATCGAGACGATCATCCGATGAACCCAGCCTCTTCGCTGTCAGCCGAACCGACCGAGATCTTCGGGGCGCAGGACGCCGCGTCCGGCGATGCCCCGGGGCATCACGACGCCGATGCGGTGCAGCGGGTGGTCAAGGTGCGGCGCGACTACAACACCTGGGTGGCCAACGAGACGCTGGAAGACTACGCACTGCGCTTCACGCCGCGCAGCTTTCGCAAGTGGTCGGAGTTCCGGGTCGGCAATACCGCGTTCGGCTCGGCGTCCTTCCTGGTGCTGGAGGCGGTCGGGGCGACGATGCTGGTGGCCTATGGCTTCGTCAACAGCTTCTGGGCGATCCTCGCGATCGGGCTGATCATCTTCGTGACCGGTCTGCCGATCAGCCTCTATGCCGCGCGCTACGGCGTGGACATGGATTTGCTCACCCGCGGTTCCGGCTTCGGCTACATCGGCTCGACGATCTCGTCGCTGGTGTACGCGAGCTTCACCTTCATCCTGTTCGCGCTGGAAGCGGCGATCATGGCTTATGCGCTGGAACTCGCCTTCGGCATCCCGCCGGCCTGGGGCTACCTGATCTGTGCGCTGGTGGTGGTGCCCTTGGTCACCCACGGGATCACGGTGATCAGCCGGATCCAGACCATCACTCAGCCGATCTGGTTGTTCCTGCTGGTGCTGCCTTTCGTCTACCTGCTCAAGGACAACCCGACCGCACTGAATGACTTATGGCACTACCCTGGTGCACAGGGCGGCGGCGAACAATTCAGCTGGCACCTTTTTGGTGCGGCAATGACGGTCGGTATTGCGCTGATCACCCAAATGGGGGAGCAGGCCGATTATCTGCGCTTCATGCCGGAGCGTAACGTCGCCAATCGCAAGCGCTGGTTGTTCGGCGTGGTGCTGGGTGGGCCGGGCTGGATCTTCATCAGGGTGATCAAGATGCTCGGTGGGGCGCTGCTGGCCTGGATGCTGCTGATGAACGGCATGTCGGCCGAGAAGGCGGTTGATCCCAACCAGATGTATCTGCTCGGTTTCGGGATGGTGTTCGACAGTGCGGCCTGGGCGGTCGGCGTGACCGCGCTGTTCGTGATCGTGTCACAGCTCAAGATCAACGTGACCAACGCCTATGCCGGATCGCTTGCCTGGTCCAACTTCTTCTCGCGCCTGACCCACAGCCATCCGGGGCGGGTGGTGTGGGTGGTGTTCAATATCCTGATCGCGTTGCTGCTGATGGAAATGAATGTCTTTCAGGCGCTCGGCCAGGTGCTGGGCCTGTATTCGAACGTGGCGATTTCATGGATCGTCGCGGTGGTCGCCGATCTGGTGATCAACAAGCCTATGGGCTGGTCGCCGCGCGGCATCGAGTTCAAGCGCAGCCATCTGTACGACATCAATCCGGTCGGGGTCGGGGCGATGCTGATCGCGTCGGTATTGTCGGTGTCGACTTTCGTCGGCTTGTTCGGCGAGGGTATCCAGCCGTTTGCGCCCTTCGTCGCGATGAGCGTCGCCTTCGCGGTGTCGCCGCTGATCGCGTGGTGGACCGCCGGGCGTTATTATCTTGCGCGTCCTGCAAGCAGCTGTCACGACGGAGCCTGTCGCGGTTGCGGATCGCCCTCGGTCGGTGCGGTCGAGACCCGGCAATGCACGGTGTGCGGCCAGTGTTTCGAAGCCGAGGACACCAGCGACTGCCCGGCCTACCGCGGCACGATCTGTTCGCTGTGTTGTTCGCTCGACGCCCGTTGCGAGGATTTGTGCAAGCCCCATGCGCGTCTGTCGGCCCAATGGTCCGGCTTGTTGCGCCGCGTCTTGCCCGAGCGGCTATTGCCATATGTGGAAGGCGGTTTGGGTCAGTATCTGCTGCTGATGGGGGGAATCGTTTCTTTTCTGGCGCTGGTACTCGGCATGATCTACACCCATGAGGCGCAGGCGGTAGCCGACGGGGCGGGGGCTGTGTCGCTCGAGGCGGTGTTCGTCAAGACCTTCTCCGCCTTGTTCCTGGTCAGTGGCATCGGGGCCTGGTGGATGGTGCTGACTCACAAGAGCCGCCAGGTCGCGCAGGAGGAATCCAATCGGCAGACCCACCTTTTGATGCAGGAAATCGAGTCGCACAAGCGCACCGATGAACAGTTGCAGAACGCCCGCCGTATCGCCGAAGACGCGAACCGTGCCAAGAGTCGCTACATCACCGCGATCAGCCACGAGTTGCGCACGCCCTTGAACAGCATCCTCGGCTATGCCCAGATACTGGACGGCGACGAGGCGATTCCGTTGCCGCGCCGCCAGGCGGTCGGGGTGATCCGCAAGAGTGGCGAACACCTGTTGTCACTGATCGAAGGCACGCTCGACATCGCCCGTATCGAAGGGGGAAAACTGACGCTGGAAGCACGCCCGCTCGCCTTCCCGGCCTTCATCCAGCAGATGGTCGGCATGTTCGAGCTGCAGGCGCGCAACAAGGGCTTGAGCTTCAGCTACGACTGCCAGGGCACGCTGCCGGACATGGTACGTGCCGATGAAAAGCGGTTGCGCCAGATCCTGATCAACATCATCGGCAATGCGATCAAGTTCACCCCGCGCGGCACGGTGACCTTGCGACTGACCTATCGGCGCGAGATGGCGGTGTTCGAGGTCGTGGATTCCGGTCCGGGTATCGCGGCCGAGGAACTCGAGCGGATCTTCGAGCCTTTCGAGCGGGGCAGCACCGCCCGGGCCGAAACCACGGTCGGCACCGGCCTCGGCCTGACCATCAGCAAGATGCTGACCGATCTGATGGGCGGTGAAATGACGGTTGCGAGTACGCCCGGACAAGGGAGTACCTTCAAGGTACGCCTGTTCCTGCCCCATCTGCATGGCCAGCAGGCGATCGAGGCGATGCCGCGCGAGAAGCGGATCGGCTACAAGGGTATCCGCCGCCGCATCCTGGTCGTGGATAACGAGCAGGTCGATCGGGAACTGCTGCGCTCGGTGCTCGACCCGCTCGGTTTTCAGATCGAGGAGGCAGGCTCCGGTCATGCATGCCTCGCGATCCTGCCGAACTTTCGTCCCCATGCGGTGTTCATGGACCTGGCGATGCCGGGTATAGACGGATGGGAGACACTGCGCCGGATGCGCGTCAATGGCCATGCCGACCTGCCGGCCGCGATCATCTCGGCCAATGCTTTCGACAAGGGGCTTGACAACGATGTCGGCATTGCACCGGAGGATTTCCTGCTCAAACCGATCCGGGTCGATGACTTGCTCGACTGGATCGGAAAGCGCCTGCAGATCGAGTGGGTGACTACCGCGCTCGATCCCGCGCCGCTTGCACCGGACTCGGGCGCCGGGGTCGACCTGCGGCTGGTGTTTCCCTCGCCGGGCTATCTGCGTCGGCTGGACGAGATGGTCGAACTCGGTTTTCCCAAGGGGATGCGGGCTGTGCTGGACGAGATCGAAGCAGCAGAGCCGGAATGCACCGAGTTCGTCCGGGTGCAGCGCGAGCTTGCGCGACAATTCCAGTTCGATGCGATGCGGGCCTTGTTGCGAAAGGCCGACGAGGGGGATGCGCCCGACGCGATCATGGGCGCCGATGCGGTAAGCATTGACCCCACCGAGGGGAGTGGCATCAGCGCGCAGGCGGATGCACCGAGCGTGCGGGGCAGCGTCGAGACGCGAGGCGGACAGGCATGAACACCGAATCGTCCCGTGGCATCGTGCTGATCGTCGATGACGTGCCGGAGAACCTGTCGCTGTTGCATGATGCGCTGGACGAGGCCGGCTACACCGTGCTGGTCGCGACCCAGGGCGAAGCCGCGCTGCTCCGGGCGCGCAACAGCCTGCCGGACGTGGTCCTGCTCGATGCGGTGATGCCCGGCATGGACGGCTTCGAGGTCGCGCGCCGGCTCAAGGCGGACTTCGCCACCCGCACCATCCCGATCATCTTCATGACCGGCCTGACCGACACCGAGCACGTGGTCGCCGGTTTTGCCGCCGGCGGCGCCGACTATGTGACCAAGCCGATCCGCCCGGCCGAGGTGCTGGTCCGTATCGCCGCCCATGTGCAGAACGCGCGTCAGATGAAGCAGGCCCGCACCGCCCTCGATGCCTTCGGCCAGGCGACCATCGCGATCCGGATCTCGGACGGCCGTCTGGTATGGCAGACCCCGCTCTGTTGGCGCCGGTCCAATACTGACCAGGTGTTCCGGTTGAATTCTGACCAGGGGTGATAGCCGCCTGTCATTGCGGCGACTGTGGATAAGTGTAGCGGATTCTGGGTAGGGAATTCCCTCCTATCTGTCGTGTTGAGGTTT
>JBFIJC010000034.1:0-20379 GCA_041600915.1 Nitrogeniibacter sp. | reverse complement strand
GACCAAGGAAGCCATCCACCACGCGCAGGCCGCTGGCGTGCCCCTGGTGGTGGCGGTCAACAAGATCGACAAGCCTGAAGCCAACCTCGAACGCGTCAAGCAGGAACTGGTTTCCGAGGGCGTGATGCCGGAAGAGTACGGCGGCGAGGTGATGTTCGTCTCGGTGTCGGCCAAGACCGGTGCAGGCATTGATGATCTGCTCGAAGCGATTTTGCTGCAGGCCGAGGTGCTTGAACTGAATGCGCAATACGAGGCGCCCGCCAAGGGTCTGATCGTTGAAGCGCGACTGGACAAGGGCCGTGGCGCCGTGGCGTCATTGCTGGTGCAGTCCGGCACCTTGCGCAAGGGCGACGTGATGCTGGTCGGTGCGACCTTTGGTCGTATCCGCGCCTTGCTGGATGAAAACGGCAAGCCGGTTGAATCGGCTGGCCCGTCGATTCCGGTGGAAATTCTCGGTCTGTCGGACGTTCCGGCGGCCGGCGATGAAGCCATCGTTTTGGCCGATGAGCGTAAAGCGCGCGAAATCGCCTTGTTCCGTCAGGGCAAGTTCCGTGATGTGAAGCTGGCCAAGCAGCAAGCCTCGAAGCTCGAGAACATGCTCGAGCAGATGTCCGAAGGCGAGGTCAAGACGCTGCCGCTCATCATCAAGGCCGACGTTCAGGGTTCGCAAGAAGCGCTGGTGCATGCCTTGCAGAAATTGTCGACCGATGAAGTGCGCGTCAAGGTCATTCACGGCGCAGTGGGTGCGATTACCGAGTCCGATGTGAACCTGGCCCAGGCATCCGGTGGTGTGATTATCGGCTTCAACACCCGTGCCGATGCCAACGCCCGCCGCCTGGCCGAGAACTTCGGTGTGGATCTGCGTTACTACAACATCATTTACGATGCGGTCGATGAAGTGAAGTCGGCGCTGTCGGGCATGTTGTCGCCGGAGAAGCGCGAAGAAATCATCGGTATGGTCGAGGTCCGTCAGGTCTTTACCGTGTCGAAGATCGGCACCATTGCTGGTTGTTATGTGCTTGAAGGTATCGTCAAGCGCGGCTCCAAAGTGCGCTTGCTGCGCAACAACGTGGTGATCCACACTGGCGAGCTCGAGTCGCTCAAGCGCTTCAAGGACGACGTGAAGGAAGTGAAATCGGCGTTCGAGTGCGGTCTGTCGCTCAAGAACTTCAACGATCTTCAGGAAGGTGACCACCTGGAAGTCTTCGAAGTGCGCGAAGTCGCGCGTTCGCTGTAATCCGGAGTTCTGATGGCGAAGGATTATTCACGGGCAATGCGGGTCGGCGAGCAGATGCGTCGCGAGCTGGCCGAATTGCTGCGCACGGAAGTGAAAGATCCGCGGATCGGCTTCATCTCCTTGACGGAGGTGCACGTGACGCCCGATTTTGCACACGCCAAGGTGTATTTCACATCGATGACCGGTGCCGAAGGCGTGGATGAAATCCTCGCTGGCTTGCGCCGGGCGTCGGGCTTTCTGCGCCGCGAGCTTGGCCGCCGGATTCGGATTCACTCCTCGCCCGAGCTGCACTTTGTCTACGATGCTTCCATTGAACGTGGCGCACAGTTGTCGGCTTTGATCGACAAAGCCGTTCACGAAGACGAAGCGCGATCCAAGCCGGCGGATGAAGAGGACTGAGCGGCCGCCTCGTCGGCGCGATCCGGTCGATGGGGTGTTGTTACTGGATAAGCCGCAGGGCATCAGTTCCAACGCAGCCTTGCAGCGCGCCAGGAACGCACTGGGTGCGGCGAAGGCCGGGCATACCGGTACGCTGGACCCCATGGCCACCGGTTTGCTGCCGCTCGCTTTCGGTGAGTCCACGAAGTTCTCTCAAGCCTTGCTCGACGCTGACAAAGGCTACGAGGCGACCGTAAAGCTCGGCGTGACGACCACCACAGGTGATGCGGAAGGCGAAGTCCTTGAGTGCAAGGACGCCGCCTTTAGCGCAGAAGAAATCTGTGCGGCCGCGAGCGCGTTTATTGGTGAGATGGAGCAATTGCCGCCGATGTATTCGGCGCTCAAGCATGCTGGCAAGCCGCTGTATGCCTATGCGCGTGAAGGCATCGACATTGAACGAAAACGCCGCCGCATCGTGATTCATGCGCTCGATTGTGAGCCTGTCGCGCCCGATGCGTTTGTGATGCGGGTGCGTTGCAGCAAAGGCACGTATATCCGCACGCTGGCCGAAGATATTGGCGCCCGCCTGGGCTGTGGCGCCCATTTGACCGCTTTGCGGCGTACATCGATTGGTGCGTTTTCCATTGAAAGTGCTGTGCCCCTCGATGTTGTCGAGGCGGAAGACACGGACGCCGCGCGCACGATGTTGCAGCCAGTCGACTGCCTGATCGGTGAGCTTCCTCGCCTGCCTCTGGACGAGGCGCAGGCCAGTCAGCTGTGCCACGGACAGACCGTTGCGCTCGCGCACGCAGAGGCCGGTGCGTACCGGGTTTACCACGCAGCACGCTTTCTGGGCCTCGGCGAGGTCGATGAGGGCGGTGTTCTATCGTCGCGGCGCTTGGTCGTCACGGCATGATCGTGTATCTTCGACGATCAAATACGTCGTAGAAACTTGAACTTACGGTGGGGCATCGTTATAATCCCCGCTTTTCCGAAAACCAGAATTCAACCAAAGAGTAACGTTACATGGCTCTCGATACAGCACAGACAGCGCAAATTGTTAGTGATTTCCAGCGCGCGCAGGGCGACACGGGGTCTCCTGAAGTTCAGGTGGCACTGCTGACTGCCCGCATCAACGGCCTGACCGGTCACTTCAAAGCCAACGCGAAAGATCATCACTCCCGCCGCGGTCTGCTCAAGATGGTGAGCTTGCGTCGTAAGCTGCTTGATTACCTGAAGCGCACGAATGTTGACGCATACCGTGCTCTGATTGAGCGCCTCGGTCTGCGTAAGTAAGCGGATTGTGCCCATGGCGACTGCGTCAGCAGCGTCTGCCAGCCGCATTGAAAGCCGGTGTGAGCCTTGCGGCCGCGCCGGCTTTTTGTCATTGCTTCTCCCGATTTCACTCACAGCGTAAAGAAACCCGGCAGTTGTCGCCTGCTGCCTAACTTGAAAGGAATGTCCCTTGCCTAACGCAATCAAGAAATCCTTCGCGTACGGTGCTCATACCGTCACGCTCGAAACGGGCGAAGTCGCCCGTCAAGCCGGTGGTGCAGTCATCGTCAACGTTGACGACACCGTTGTGCTCGCCACTGTTGTCGCCGCCAAGTCGGCTCGTCCCGGTCAGGACTTTTTCCCGCTGACCGTCGATTACCAGGAAAAGACCTATTCCGCCGGCAAGATCCCCGGTGGCTTTTTCAAGCGCGAGGGCCGTCCCTCCGAGAAAGAGATCCTGACCTGCCGTCTGGTCGATCGTCCGATCCGCCCGCTGTTTCCGGAAGGCTTCTACAACGAAGTTCAGGTCATTCTGACCGTGCTGTCGCTGAACCCGGAAATTGATCCCGATATCCCGGCAATGATCGGCGCCTCCGCCGCGCTGGCAATTTCCGGTGTGCCGTTCAACGGCCCGATCGGCGCCTGCCGTGTCGGTTACATCGATGGCGAGTACATCCTGAACCCGACCACGACCCAGCTGGTCGAGAGCAAGCTGAATCTGGTGGTTGCTGGTACGCAAGCCGCCGTGCTGATGGTCGAGTCCGAAGCGCAGCAGCTGTCCGAAGAAGTCATGCTCGGCGCCGTGGTGTTTGGTCACGAGCAGCTGGCAGCCGCCGTCAACGCCATCAATGAACTGGTTGAAGTCGCCGGCAAGCCCGCATGGGACTGGCAGGCGCCGCCGGCCAATGAGGCCCTGATCGCGCGTCTGAACGAAGCTGTGCAGTCCGATATCGACGCTGCGTTCAATGTGACCGACAAGCAGGCACGTACGGCTCAGATCAACGAAGTCCGCAAGAAGGCCATCGCGCTGGTGTGCGATGGCAGCGAAGGCGCGCCGACTGAAAACGAAGTCAAAGATCTGCTGCACAGCATGGAAGCCTCCGTGGTTCGCGGTCGCATCCTGAGTGGCGCGCCGCGTATCGATGGTCGCGACACCCGCACTGTTCGCCCGATCGACATCCGCACCGGCGTGCTGCCGCGTGCTCACGGTTCCGCGCTGTTCACCCGCGGTGAAACCCAGGCGCTGGTCGTAGCCACGCTCGGTACCAGCCGCGATGAGCAGATCATTGACGCGCTGGCCGGCGAGTATCGCGACCGCTTCCTGCTGCACTACAACTTCCCGCCGTTCGCCACGGGCGAAACTGGTCGCGTCGGTACGCCGAAGCGCCGCGAAATCGGCCACGGTCGCCTGGCCAAGCGCGCACTTGCTGCCGTGCTGCCGACGGCTGAAGATTTTGCCTACACCGTGCGTGTGGTGTCCGAAATCACCGAATCCAACGGCTCCAGCTCGATGGCGTCGGTGTGCGGTGGTTCGCTGGCCATGATGGACGCCGGCGTGCCGCTGAGCGATCACGTGGCCGGTATCGCCATGGGCCTGATCAAGGACGGCAACCGCTTTGCCGTGCTGACCGACATTCTTGGTGATGAAGATCACCTCGGTGACATGGACTTCAAGGTTGCCGGTACCGAGAACGGCGTGACGGCGCTGCAGATGGACATCAAGATCCAGGGCATCACCAAGGAAATCATGCAGGTGGCGCTGGCTCAGGCCAAAGAAGGTCGGGATCACATCCTGAACCTGATGAAGCAGTCGCTTGATTCGCACCGCGGCGAAGTCTCTGAATTCGCGCCGCGCATGATCACCATGAAGATCAATCCGGAAAAGATCCGCGATGTGATCGGCAAGGGTGGTTCAGTGATTCGCGCGCTGCAGGAAGAGACCGGCACGGTCATCGAGATTCAGGACGATGGCAACATCACCATCTCGTCGGTCAGCGTCGAAGGCGCGAAAGCCGCCCAGGCCAAGATCGAAGCCATTACGGTTGAAGTCGAAGTCGGCAAGACCTACGAAGGTGCAGTGGTCCGGATTCTGGACTTCGGCGCTATCGTGAACGTGCTGCCGGGCCGTGATGGTCTGCTGCACGTCTCGCAGATCGCCAACGAGCGGGTCGAGAAGGTCACCGACTACGTCAACGAAGGCGACGTGGTGAAAGTCAAAGTGCTCGAAACCGACGACCGTGGTCGTATCCGTTTGAGCATGAAGGCAGTGCAGAACGAAACGGCCGAGTAATCCGGGCCAATAATAAAAACAGGCACCCTCGGGTGCCTGTTTTTTTGCCTGGCCGGCGACGAATGATCGTGCCGGGGAGGGCGCTAAGAATTACTTGGCGACTTGGCGCTCGCGCATTTCTTCGAGGGTCTTGCAGTCGATGCACATGGTGGCCGTGGGGCGTGCTTCCAGGCGCTTCAGACCGATTTCGACGCCACAGCTATCGCAGTAGCCATACTCGCCGGATTCGATGCGGCCCAGGGCTTCATCGATCTTTTTGATGAGCTTGCGCTCGCGATCGCGGTTGCGCAGTTCCAGTGCGATGTCAGACTCCTGGCTGGCGCGATCATTGGGGTCAGCGAACACCGTCGCTTCGTCCTGCATGGTGTGAACCGTCCGCTCGATGTCGTCCATCAGTTCGGATTTCACACTACTGAGGATTTCGCGAAAATGCGCCTGCTGTTTCTCGCTCATATATTCCTCACCTTTGGTGGAAACATAGGGCGGGAACTGTTTGTGCAGTGTGTCGTCAGCCATGCCGTCGTACTCGTGGATGTGTGAAGGCGATTTAATAGCAGAAAGCAGCGGGCCCTGCAAGTAAAGCGCGCTTTCCCTGAAAACGGCATGAAAAAATGTGTTTGACGCCTCCGCAGAGTCTGTGTAATATTCGCGCCTTCTCGGGGTGTAGCGCAGTCCGGTAGCGCGCTTGCTTTGGGAGCAAGATGTCGGGGGTTCGAATCCCTCCACCCCGACCAGGCTCACCCCGATTGCCCGGCGAATCTGCCCGTAGCTCAATTGGATAGAGCACCGGCCTTCTAAGCCGGGGGTTGCAGGTTCGATCCCTGCCGGGCAGACCAGGTTATAATGCCGGTGCGTAAGCGCCGGTTGCAGAAAGTGGCGGCATTAGCTCAGTTGGTAGAGCATTGGATTGTGATTCCAAGGGTCACCGGTTCAAAACCGGTATGTCGCCCCAAACACAAAAAGGCCTCCGCATTCGCGGGGGCCTTTTTCTTTGTCGCTTCCGTTCGGGGCTTTTTCAGTTGCCGTGCATCAAGACAGAATGCCTGATCGGTGTTTATCATCGGTGCATGACGTCAGCGCCGGCTCATTCTCAATTGACCTTGCGCCTGCAGGGTATTCTCGGCCAACTCTCCCAGGGTTTGGTCGAACGCGATGCCTTGGCGCGAAAGATCTTTCTCGCAGCCCTCGCTGGCGAGCACTCCCTGCTGATTGGCCCGCCGGGCACGGCCAAAAGCGCCCTGGCTCGGCGTCTGCACCTGGCGTTTTCAGATGGGCATTATTTCGAGCGGTTGCTGACCCGGTTTTCGGTGCCGGAGGAGTTGTTTGGCCCCTTGTCGATCAGCGCGCTTGAGCAGGACCGCTACGAGCGGCATGTGACCGGATTTTTACCCACAGCGCGCATTGCCTTCATCGATGAAGTGTTCAAGGCCAATAGCGCCATTCTCAATGCCTTGCTGACGCTGCTGAACGAACGCGAGTTTGATAACGGCGCGGGGCGTATCCGGTGCCCCCTGGTATCGGTGGTCGGCGCGACCAATGCCGTGCCGGATGATGAGGTCGCTGAAGCCTTTTTCGATCGCTTCTTGATGCGCTTGCCGGTAGAGCCGGTGAGTGCTGACCGGTTTGCCCAGTTGCTGGCATCGCCCGCCGACACCGAGATGAGCGCTTTTACAGAGCGCTTGTCTGAGGATGACCTGACGTCCCTGGCCTTTGCGGCCCGTCAAGTGAGCTTGCCCGCCGGCGTTGTGGCGTTCCTAGGACAACTTCGGGGCGCCCTGGACGAAATGTCGGTGAGCGTATCTGATCGACGATGGGTCAAGCTGGTGTCACTGCTCAAAACGGCCGCGGCGGCCGAGGCACGTGCTGAAGTGTCGCTGTGGGACTTGTCGGTGCTGCCGGCGTGTCTTGGGGCCGATAACGACACACAGATGCAGATCGAAGCCTGGTTGCTTGAACGCCTGGGGGTGCGCGAAGCGGTGTCACCGCCTCGATTGACCCGTGTTGTCGAAGCCTTTGAGGCGCAGTTGGCGGCCGAGCTCAAAGCCAATGATCTGGACTATGACGCAGACGGTCGTTTGCGCTTCTCCGCCGGCGATCTGGCGCACGAGGTGGGTGACGCCAAGGGCGGGGCCGGCGCACTGCGGATGACCTACCAGCGCAAGCGTCGGTATGGCGACGCGCATATCGATGCGCGTACCCGCCAGATGGACGCGCTGATTGCACGTATCGGCCGCTATCAGGCCGAGGTGCAGGCGCAGGCCGAGGATCTGGCGCGATACGCGGCGAGCAGCCTGTGGATGGACCCGGCGTTTGCCGAGGCCGCTCAGGGCCACTTGCGTGACACCGTGCTGGCAATTTCGGCGCTGCATGCGCGTGCGACGACGGCGCGCGCGGGTTTCGTGGGTTTGCCGAGGCTGGCGGATGGGCCAGGTGTGTTGCCCGAGCCCGTCGCTCACGACGCGTGGGACGACTAAGGCGCCCGATGCCGTCGGCCGACACGCAAACGCCGCTGATGTTTTCGGCGCTGGAAGCGCGACTCGCGGCCCTTGAAACACTGCCGCGCAGCCTCTGGCTGGGCGGCCTCACGCATTCGGTCGGCGAGCTTGAGTCCCGCATGTGGGCGCTCGATGCGCTGCGGGCGCGACTGTCGCAAGGTGACTTGCCTGAGTCATCTGATTGGCACTGGCCGGGTGCGCCTTTGGCGGCGCCGCTGGTCGAGGTCTTCGAGCAACTCAATCTGGCGCATCACTGCCAGCGCGAACCCGCGCTGGCCGACACGGTGTTGATGAGTGCCTTGTTTCATCTCGACCTCATCGTCGATTATCAAGATCGTGGCGCGAGCGCCCCTCAGGCCGTCCAGATGGCGATCGATGCATTTGCGGCAGATTGGCGAGATCGCTGCGGTCTGATGGACGAGCTGTCGGCGGCGCTTGGGTTGATTCCCGATCTGGCCGGCAACGATCGCTGGGACATGCTGGCCGGCTTGTTGCGTAGCGGCGACTGGCAAGCGGTGTTGCAGGCGCGGCGCCTGATTGAACAGTTGCCCGAACTCGTGGGGGTGATTCGCGCGCTGGGCCGGGTTCAGCCCGGCCATCAAGCGGACACCGCGAACTGCCAGCCGATTGAAACCACGCGCGCGGCCCAGGCCACACGGACCTTCTCGCGCAGCGTACGTGTGCCCGACTTGCCCGGCGAAACCCGCGGCATTCAGCGCTCGGACCGGATCAGTCGCATGTTGCCGGTCGAGTCCGTCCTGCTCGGCCACCCGAAACTGCGCCTGGTGTGGCATGCCCGGCGCGCCGAGCGCGCCTTGCTTACCTACGAGGACGATGACCGGATGTCGGAGACCGTGCATCAGCACAGCACGGTCCACCTACCCATCCCCGCGCCTACCCCCGCGCCGCGCCCCGAGATGGGGCCGATGCTGGTGTGCGTGGATACCTCAGGGTCCATGCAGGGCGGCGCCGAGGCGGTGGCCAAGGCGGTGGTGCTCGAAGCCGCCCGCAGCGCCCACGCGCAGCAGCGCGATTGCATCGTCTTCGCTTTTGGCGGGCCGGGTGAGCTGCTTGAATTCCGGCTGTCGATGGATGTTGACGGGCTGGCACGCCTGACGCAATTTCTGGGGCAAACCTTCCGCGGTGGCACCGATATTGGCGGACCGATCGAGCGCAGCCTTGATGCGCTTGCCACGGCACACTGGGCGCAGGCCGATCTGTTGCTCGCCACCGATGGCGCGTTTGGCGCCACGCCAGCGCTTGCCGAACGATTGGCCAAGGCAAAAGCACAGACTGGCCTGCGTGTGCAGGCGGTGTTGATTGGCGACCGGGAGACGGTCGGCTTGCTGGAGTTGTCGGACGCCATTTTCTGGGTGCGCGACTGGCGCCGCTTTGGCCCCAGCGATGCCGCCTCGCCGGTGCACAGCAAGAGTCTCACCGCCGAGTACTTCCCCGGGGCGCTCAGAACGCCCGAGAACCGGCGTTCGACGGTGTCGGGCGGGGCAGCCTCGCAGGCGGTCCGCGCCGGCCAGCACGCGGCGCGATCGCCGTCATCCAAGGAACGACCATGAGTTTTGCCCAGGACTACCTTGAACAACTCGAACAGATTGCGGCGCGGCAGGCTTTGCCACGCGTCCGCGCGCTGCATTTGCCGCCGCTCGAAGCGGCCGGGAGCAAGAACGGCGAGTTCTGTGCAATCGAGCTTGAGGACGGCGCGCTGGGCCTGTCGTACGTCTTGCTCGACGACACGCTGCGCCAGTTGCTGGACGGGCGCGACGGCCTGGGTGTGGTCGGCGCGGACGCCATGGCGCTGGCGCGCGCCTATGCCACCGGTGAAGGCGTTGAGCGCACGCTCGGTTTCGCCGCTGCCAACGCGATCTGCCGGCATTTTCTCGACAGGGCCGGCTATGTGCCGCCCGACAGTGCTGACTCCATTGGCGGTCTGGCGCCCCAGAGCGGTGACCGCATCGGCATGATCGGTTTCTTCCGCCCCCTGGCCGATCGCATCGTGGCCTCGGGCGCCAGTCTGGTGGTGATTGAGTTGAACCCGGATCTGGCGGGTGCGCAGCTGGGCTACCAAGTCACCACCGATGCGTCGGCGCTGGGTGCGTGCAACAAGGTGCTGTCGACCAGCACCATTTTGCTTAACGACACACTCGACCGGATGTTGTCACAGTGTGAGCGCGCCACCCGGATTGCCCTGATCGGCCCCAGTGCCGGCTGCCTGCCCGATGCCTTGTTTTCGCGCGGGGTCAGTTCGCTGGGCGGGAGCTGGGTGACGGACCGCGAGGGCTTTATCGAGGCGCTGGCGGCAGGCGAGGGCTGGAGCCGCTTCGCGCGAAAGTGCGCGGTGACACCGGACGATTGGCCGGGTTTCACCGCGTTGCTGACGCGCCGCTAGGCGGGGTTCGAGACTTCGATCAGATTGCCGTCGGGGTCTCGGAAATACACCGACACGATCGGCCCGGTGGCGCCAGTGCGCGGAATCGGCCCTTCGAGCACCGTGACGCCGCATTCGGCCAGATGAGCGATGACTTCGATCAGTGGTGTGCTGGCAATGAAACACAGATCGGCGCTGCCGGGCAGGGGGGCTTTGGCGTGCGGCTGAAGCTCGGCGTGATGCTGATGCAGGTTGATCTTTTGATGGCCGAAGGCGAGCGCGACGCGGCCGCCGCCAAAAACCACTTTCTCCATCTTCATGACGCGTGTGTAGAAGTCGCAACTGGCGGCGATGTCGGCGACCGTCAGTACCAGATGATCAAGGTGACTGATACGCATCAGATCTCTCGCGTTTCACCATCGATGATGAAGCCGATGGTGCGCCGGGGCGCTTCGGGTTCGACCTTGGCCACATAGCACAGCAATTGAATCGAGGATTGATGCGAGAGCAGCATGCATGGCGCGCCGTTGAGCGTGCCCTCGACCCGGATGCCGTGAAAACTCTCTTCGGCCAGCAAGGTGACGCTGATCTGCACGCCGCCGTGGAGAATGGCCAGAATGGCTGGTTGAGAATCCTCCGGCACCTGCGCACGCCACTCGGTCACGGTGTCGGCCAGGCGGCGCATCAGGGCGCCCGCCGATTGATAGAGATTCTGCTCGGCCGGGTGCGTCGGCTTGGCCGGCGCCGCCTGCGGAACGCGCGGGCCGGGCGGCACGGGGCATTCCATCACCGCTGGTGCGGCGGCCCGGATGTGGGCGATCATTTCGTCCGGGCCGACGGCGAGGGTTGCGGTGTCGTGCTTGGGCGTTGGGGGCGATGCCATGCTCAGCCTCCTCTGAAAAGTTCAGCAATGAGATATTCGATCGGCTCAAGAAGCTCCGGCGCGGTGCGGCGAATCGCAACATAGGCCAGCAGCGCGATGGCAATACCGATGGCGAAGCGGCTGAACGCACTTCCGCCACTGTCGCGCGGGATGCGGCGCACGCCGGTGGCCAGTGCCGTGGCGCGAGAGTGGTCGGTATCGGGGTCGGCGCGATGGGTATGCGTCGGGTGCACGTGAGCGGCGGCGCCGTTCGATCGTGTGCTCACGAATTCGGCCAGTTTTCCGGTGAGCTGTACCGCATGTTTGCCATGATTGAGCATCGCCGCTGAGCCGTCGCCTTGCTGGGTGGTATCGCGTTTCGGTAGCCACACCAGACCACCGCCGAAAATCGGGTGCATCTGAACCGCATGGCCGCTGGCGTATTCCACCACCCGAACGCAGTTGGTGGCGCGAGCTCCGTTGATGACCGCGCTGCCCCAGCCCGATTTGCGCAGCACGGCGCCGGCGTCGGCGGGCACGCTGTCGGTCATGCGTGAAACTCGGCGCAGCACACGCATGATGACGCGCCACAGCATGATGAAGGCGAACAGACCGAAGATCAGCCCGAAGGGAATGGGGAAGTGGTTCATGGGCCAGGATCTGGGCAGCAGGAAGCCCAGCCTAGCCGAGCCGGACGGCCGAGGGCAAGCCGGCACGCGTACAATCCGCTTTTGCGGATCGCGCCCTGTGATCCACACCCCCGAACTGATGATCGAGACTCAAGTGAAAAACGCCTGCCCGAAGTTGAATTTTTGCGCCACACCGCTGCGGAGGCCCGCATGAGCGAAGCCGACAAGCCGATGGTCGAATGGACGGTGGGCTCAAAGACGCATAGCGCCCAATGGCGCTCAGAGCGCGGCGCAGCGCCACCGCGACGCGTGGTGATCGCGGACGACACCATGAGCGCCGACACCGCCTACCGACTGGCCTGCGAAGGCACCGCCTTGCTGTGGAAGGGCGACTATCACAACGCGCGCCAGCTCCTGCAGGCGATGACCCGACGCGTGCAGCGTAGCCGGCGCAGCCCCTCTGACGACAAATCCATCGCCGAGCGCTTTCACCTGCACCGTCAGGCGCAGGCGCAGCAGGCGCGCACGCTGGGCATGGTCCTGGTGCCGGTTGCGGCCGGGCATCGTGTGAGCCTGCGCCGCCCGCCCGACGTGGCCGAAGCCTGCACCAGCGTGTTTGGCGCGGCAGACGCCGATTACCTGATTTCGCTGCGCGAACTGCTCGGTCTGGTCGGCGCCTGGCAGTGGCGGCTCAAGGGCGTGAGCGTGCCTGCGCTGGACGCCACCATCACGCCGCACTACGGCGTGTTTTCGCCGATTCGCGGCGAGTATGTGGATCTGGTCGCTCAGGCACCGCTGCCGGCCAAGACGCTGGCCTTCGATATCGGCACCGGCTCCGGCGTGCTGGCGGCCGTGCTGGTCAAGCGCGGCGTGAAGCAGGTGGTGGCGACCGATACCGATTCGCGGGCGCTGGCGTGTGCGCTGGACAACCTGACGCAGCTCGGTGTGGCCAAGCAAGTCGCGCTGCAGAAGATGGATCTGTTCCCCGAAGGCCGCGCGCCCTTGGTGGTGTGCAATCCGCCATGGGTGCCGGCGCGGCCGTCTGCGCCCATCGAATCGGCGGTGTACGACCCCGACAGTCAGATGCTGCGCGGCTTTCTGTCCGGGCTGGCCGAGCACCTCACGCCGGATGGCGAGGGCTGGTTGATCCTGTCAGATCTGGCCGAGCACCTGGGCCTGCGTACGCGTGAAGAGTTGCTGGCGTGGATCGACGCTGCCGGCCTGAGCGTTCGCGATCGCCACGAAATCCGTCCGCGCCACGCCAAGGCGCAGGACTCGGACGATCCGCTGCATGCTGCCCGCGCGGCCGAAATGACGACGCTGTGGCGTCTGGTGGCGAAGCCCGACTAAAGCGCTATTGCCAGTCGACGGTGGCGGCGAGCAGATAGCCCGCGCCATACACCGTCTTGATCAGCTTGGCGTGCTGGGGGTCTTCGTCCAGCCGCCGGCGCAGGCGGGAGATGCGCAGGTCGATGCTGCGATCGAGTGCACACACGTCGCGGCCGTCGAGGAGCTGGTCGCGCGAGAGGATCTGGTTGGCGTGCTCGAGCAGCACGGTCAGCAGCTGCCCTTCGGCCTGGCTGAGGGTCGTTTCGACGCCGGTCGGGCTGACCAGCGAAAACGTTGCCAGATCAAAACGCCAGTTGGCGAAACGCGCGATTTTTGGCGCCGCCAGCGGCGATGCAACGTTGGCTTGATAACGCCGATAGACGCTGCGCACACGGGCAATCAGCTCGCGCGGTTCGAAAGGCTTGGTGACGTAGTCGTCAGCGCCGAGCTCCAGCCCGAGCACGCGGTCGTGGGTGTCAGCGCGGGCGGTGACGATGAGCAGCCCGAAGCCGTAGCTGGCGCGCAGCTGGCTCACCACTTGCAGTCCGTCCATGTCCGGTAGGCCGAGGTCGAGAATCGTGATGTGCGGTGGCTGGACGCGCAGTTGGCGAAGAAAGTCGCTGCCGGTGGAGAAGACCTTGCAGCGAAAATCGAACTTGAGCAGCGTCTTTTCGATCAGTTGCGCCACACGAAAATCGTCTTCGACAATGTAGATCAGTGGCCGCCTTGCGTCGGTCATGAATGGTTCTCCTTTTGCTGTGCAGGCCGGGTGCTTTCGGTGCCGTGCCGGCGACGCGCTGCGCCGTCGCCGGGAATCTGATTTTCTAGTGCTTCAGCGCCTTGTGCAATGCGTCGGCGAGCGCCTCGCGGCTGAAGGGTTTGGACAGCACGAAAGTGGCGCTGTGTTCATGGTTGCCAGGGTGTTGGGTGGCGTAGCCGCTCATCAGCACCAGCGGTAGCGCCGGGCGGAAACCGCGCACGAAACGCGCCAGCGCGCGGCCATCCATGCCGCCGGGCATGACTATGTCGCTGAGCACGGCGCCAATTGCCGGGATGTGCTCGATCATGTCGGCCGCTTCGTGACCGTTCTCGGCTTCGAGCACTGCGCAGCCCAGCGAGGCGAGTTGCTTTCGCACGATCTTGCGTACTTCGGCGTCGTCTTCAACCAGCAGCACCAGCGTGTTGGCGAGATCGGCGTGGTCGCTGCCGGGGAGGCCGTCGGCGCCATTGTCTGACCCCGCTGGGGCGATGCGCGGGAGCAGCAGTGCAACCGTGGTGCCCACCGCCTGACGGCTGCGGATGCGTACCCCGCCGTTGGATTGCTTGATGAAGCCATACACCATCGACAAGCCCAGGCCGCTGCCGATGCCGA
Source organism: Nitrogeniibacter sp. (assembly GCA_041600915.1). Taxonomy (GTDB): domain Bacteria; phylum Pseudomonadota; class Gammaproteobacteria; order Burkholderiales; family Rhodocyclaceae; genus Nitrogeniibacter. The sequence goes on along the minus strand of JBFIJC010000034.1, from coordinate 6,132 downwards.
AATTCTTGGTGGTGAAGAAAGGCTCGAAAACGCGCGCCAGAATCACCCCGTCCATCCCGGTGCCGTTGTCGGTGACGGCAATCTGGACATAGTCCCCGGGGGGGACTTCGAGGTCACTGGCGGCGTTGTTGTCGATGGCTTCGAGTGAGGACTCGATCACCAGCTGACCGCCGTTGGGCATCGCGTCGCGGGCGTTCAGCGCCAGGTTCAGCAGCGCGCTCTGGAGCTGGTGCGGATCGGCCAGGGCGATCAGGTCGTCGGCGTGCGAGGTGGTCGATACCGTGATCGCGCGGGGTACCGAGCGGCGGATCAGCCGCGCCATGTTGAGCACCAGCGCATTGACCTCGACCGCGCACGGTTCGATCGGTTGCTGGCGCGAGAAAGTCAGTAACCGCTTGATGAGCTCTGCGCCACCTTCGGCGGCGCCCATTGCCGGCTCGACGTATTCGTCCACTTCAGGGGTGTCGGGCAGCGCTTCGCGCAGACCGGTGAGGTTGCCCATGATCACAGCCAGCATGTTGTTGAAGTCGTGCGCCAGCCCGCCGGTGAGCTGGCCGATGGCTTCCATTTTTTGGGCCTGGGCAAGCGCGTTGTGGGTGCGCCGTTGCTCGGTGATGTCGACCGAGTGCACGAAGCAGCCGATGACCTTTCCGTCGGGGGTAATGTCCGGCAGCAGCGTGCTGCGCGCGAACATCCGTGCTCCTTCGGCGCCGTCGAGCGCGTATTCGTAGGTTGCTTCCTCGCCCGCCAGCGCGGCGCGTACGTCGTTTTCGACGCGCGTAAACAAGGTCTCGCCGATGACCTCTCGGATGGGCTTGTCGGTCATGCTTTCGCTACTCCAACCGAACCATTCAGCGTAGCGCTTGTTGCCGTACCGGTAGGTCCAGGTGTGGTCGAAGTAGGCGATGTGGGCCGGGATGGTATCGGTGATCAGGCGTAGCCGCGCTTCGCTGTTGCGTAGTTGGGCGGCGATCTTCTGGTTGCTTTCGAGTGCGCCGCGTAGTTCCGCGTTGGTGACCGTGAGCTCTTCGGTGCGCGCTGCGATGTGCGCTTCGAGTTCGCTCTGGTGCTGGTCGATCTGGCGGCGCTGACGCTCTGCCTCGGTGATGTCCGAGTAGAGGGTGATGAACCCGTTGTGCGGCAGCGGAAAACCGCGGATCAGCAGCAGCGTGCCGTTGGGGCGCCGGCGCTGGGTTTCGTGGCGCGAAAAGCTGGCCGCGTCGGCCACGCGTTCGGCCACCAGGGCGTCGACGTCGCCGTCGCCGTACTCGCCACGCTCGGCGTTGTAGCGGATGAAGGCTTCAAACGGCGTGCCCGGTGCGCCGAGGCGGTCGGGGAAGTCGAGCAGGCGCAGAAAGCTGTGGTTGCAGGTGACGAGGCGCAAGGCGTGATCGAACACGGTGACCCCTTCGTTGATGTGGTCGAGCGCGGCCGAGACCATTTCGCGATAGCGCTGGTCGCTGATCTGTTCGGCGTTGTTGCCAGTCGGAGGGAGGGGGTCGGTCATGGCGCGGGCTAGGGTCGTAAGAGCTGTAGATAAGCTTGATCTTAGGGGCTGAGCCGGGGGGATTCGGTTGGCGACAAGATTCAGTACATTTTTAACGAAGTTACGACAACTTTTATTGCCACTCTAATCGACCAAGCCGCCGCCGAGCGGAGCTGTGCCGGATGTTTCCGGCGCCCGGTTGAACCACATGGGTACGAGGAGTCAAAAAGGTGTCGAACAATCCCTATCTGCAGGGGCTGGATAAGAATCCCGCCAATTATGTTGCCTTGTCGCCGCTCAGTTTCATAGAGCGCACGGCCAGTGTGTATCCCGCGCGCACCAGCGTGGTTCACGGCGCGCGCGTTTTTAACTGGTCGCAAACCTATACCCGTTGCCGTCAATTGGCGGGCGCGCTGGCGGCGAAGGGGGTCGCCAAGGGCGATACCGTGGCCGTGATGCTGTCCAATGTGCCGGCGATGTTCGAGGCCCATTTCGGCGTGCCAATGGTCGGTGCGGTGCTCAATACACTCAACACCCGGCTTGACGCTGAAGCAATCGCTTTCATGCTCGGCCATGGCGAAGCCAAAGTACTGATTACCGATCCCGAGTTCGCCAATGTGGTCGCTGCGGCGCTCGAGATGCTCGACGGACCGAAGCCTTTGGTGATTGATGCGCTCGACCCTGAATACCCGGGCGATACCTGTCTGGGCGAGATCGAATACGAAGATTTCATTGCCGAGGGTAGCCCTGATTTTGAATGGCAGCTGCCCGATGACGAATGGGATGCCATCGCGCTCAACTACACCTCGGGCACTACGGGCAACCCCAAGGGCGTGGTCTATCACCACCGCGGCGCTTATCTGAACGCTGCAGCCAACATCATCACCTGGGGCATGCCGGCGCACTCGGTGTATCTGTGGACGCTGCCGATGTTCCACTGCAACGGGTGGTGCTTCCCCTGGACAATGGCGGCCAACGCGGGTGTTAACGTCTGTTTGCGCAAGGTCGACCCGGCGCTGATCTTTGAGATGATCCGTCGCTACAAGGTCAGCCACATGTGCGGTGCGCCGATCGTCTACGGAATGATGATCAACGCCCCCGAAAAGCTGCGCGAAGGCATTGGCCATAAGGTCAGCGGTCTGATCGCCGGCGCTGCGCCTCCGGCTGCGATCATCGAGGGTGCTGAGCGAATGGGCTTCGACATCACCCATGTGTACGGTCTGACCGAAACCTACGGCCCGGCTTCCGTCTGCGCAAAACACCCGGAGTGGGACGATCTGCCGATCGATCGTCGTGCCGAGCGCAACGGCCGACAGGGCGTGCGTCACCACATGCAGGAAGCGATTACCGTGCTCGACCCGCTGTCGATGGAGCAGGTGGCCTCCGACGGCGAGACGATGGGCGAGATCATGTTCCGCGGCAACATCGTGATGAAGGGCTACCTGAAGAACGAGAAGGCGACGAAAGAGGCGTTCGAAGGTGGCTGGTTCCGTACCGGGGACCTGGCTGTCACGCATCCGGACGGCTACGTGAAGATCAAGGACCGCTCGAAGGACGTGATCATCTCCGGCGGCGAGAACATCTCCTCGCTGGAAGTCGAGGAAGTGCTGTTCCGTCACCCCGCGGTGATGATGGCAGCCGTGGTGGCCAGGCCTGACGACAAGTGGGGTGAGGTGCCGGCGGCCTACATCGAGGTCAAGGAAGACGCGCAGGTAACGGCCGAGGACATCATCGAGCATTGCCGCGGTCATCTGGCTCGCTTCAAGGTGCCCAAGCATATCGAGTTCTGCGTACTGCCCAAGACATCGACCGGCAAGATCCAGAAGTTCGTATTGCGCGACCAGGCACGGCAGAACGCGGAAACCAGCGAAGGAGCGAAGGTATGAAGATCCTCGTTCCGGTCAAGCGCGTGGTTGATTACAACGTCAAGGTGCGGGTCAAGGCTGACCAATCCGGGGTTGAACTGGCCAACGTCAAAATGGCGATGAACCCGTTCGACGAAATCGCGATAGAAGAGGCGGTGCGGATGAAGGAGGCCGGGGTGGCCTCCGAGGTGATCGCGGTCTCGTGCGGCGTAGCGCAGTGCCAGGAAACCCTGCGCACGGCGATGGCCATCGGTGCCGACCGCGGGATTCTGGTCAGCACAGACGCAGAGCTGCAACCGCTGGCGGTGGCCAAGTTGCTCAAGGCACTGTGTGACAAGGAGTCGCCCGATCTCATCATTTTGGGCAAGCAGGCGATCGACGACGATGCCAACCAAACCGGCCAGATGCTGGCCGCACTGATGAATCTGCCGCAGGCCACCTTTGCCTCGAAAGTCACAGTGGCCGACGGTAAGGTGAGCGTCACGCGCGAGATTGATGGTGGTCTGGAAACCATTTCGATGCGCATGCCGGCGGTGATTACCACCGATCTGCGCCTCAATGAGCCGCGCTACGCGACCCTGCCCAACATCATGAAAGCGAAAAAGAAGCCGCTTGAGACCGTCACCCCTGACGCGCTCGGCGTGGACGTCGCTGCGCGTCTCACAACCGTCAAGGTTCTGGAGCCCGCCGGGCGCAGTGCCGGGGTGATGGTGGCCGATGTGGCGCAGCTGGTCGACAAGCTCAAGAACGAAGCGAAGGTGATCTGACATGCCCATTCTCGTGATTGCAGAACATGACAACGCCGGCCTCAAGGCCGCCACCCGCAACACCGTCGCCGCCGCCCGCGCGCTCGACGGCGAGCTGCACGTACTGGTTGCCGGTGCCGATTGCGCCGGTGCCTGCGCCGCGACGTCGGCGCTCGAAGGGGTCTCCAAAGTGTTGTGCGCTGATGCCGCGCATTACACCGATCAGGGCGCGGAGAACATTGCCGCACTGATCGTTTCGGTTGTCGGCGCCGGGAGCTACTCCCACCTCCTGGCGCCGGCCACCACTTTTGGCAAGAACGTGATGCCGCGTGTCGCCGCATTGCTCGATGTGGCTCAGGTGTCGGAGATTGTCGCGATCGAATCGGCCGACACCTTTGTGCGCCCGATTTACGCGGGTAACGCGCTGGCAACGGTCAAAAGCAGCGACGCGGTCAAGGTCATCACCGTGCGCACGACGGCCTTCGATCCCGTCGGCGATGGTGGTGCGGCAAGCATCGAGCCGATCACTGTCGGGCCCGATCTGGCGCTGTCGACGTTGGTCAGTCGCGAGCTGACCCAATCCGAGCGGCCGGAACTCGGCGCCGCCAGTGTGATCGTCTCGGGCGGTCGCGGGCTGGGTAGCGGCGAGAACTATCACGCCATTCTGGAGCCGCTGGCCGACAAGCTGGGCGCGGCGCTGGGCGCCAGTCGCGCGGCAGTCGACGCCGGTTTCGTGCCCAACGATTACCAGGTCGGCCAGACCGGCAAGATCGTCGCCCCGCAACTGTATCTGGCGATTGGCATCTCCGGCGCGATTCAACACCTGGCCGGGATGAAGGATTCGAAGGTCATCGTGGCGATCAACAAAGATCCTGAAGCGCCCATATTCCAGATTGCCGATTACGGCCTGGTGGCGGATCTGTTTGACGCCGTCCCGGCGCTTAATGCCGCGCTGTAACGCACCTCAACTGACTTCAGGAATTGTGCCATGACGACATACATTGCCCCGGTACGCGAGATGCTGTTTGCCATGAACGCGTTGGCCGGTCTGGAAGAAATCGCCGGCCTGCCCGGCAACGAAGAGATCAGCCCCGACCTGGTCGAAGCCATTCTCGACGAAGCCGGGAAGTTCGCCACCGAAGTGCTGGCCCCGATCAACGCCCCCGGCGACCGTCAGGGCAACACCTGGCGTGACGGCGAGGTGAGCACCGCCGACGGCTTCAAGGAAGCCTACGCGAGCTTCTGCGAGACCGGCTGGAACGGCATGCCGGCGTCCACCGAGTTCGGCGGCCAGGGTCTGCCGGTGACGGTGTCGACCGCGGTGCTGGAGATGTGGAAGTCGGCCAACATGTCGTTTTCGTTGTGCCAGATGCTGACCCTCGGCGCGGTTGAGGCCATCGCCCACCACGGCTCGGACGAGCTCAAGAACACCTTTCTGCCCAACATGGTGGCCGGCACGTGGACCGGCACCATGAACCTCACCGAGCCGCAGGCCGGGTCGGACCTCGCCGCGGTGCGCAGCAAGGCCGAGCCGCGTGGCGACGGCAGCTACGCCATCTCCGGGACCAAGATTTTCATCACCTGGGGCGAGCACGACATGGCGGAGAACATCATCCACCTGGTGCTCGCGCGGCTGCCCGATGCGCCGCCGGGGGTGAAGGGGATTTCGCTGTTCGTCGCACCCAAATTCCTGGTCAACGCCGACGGCTCGCTCGGTGCGCGCAACGATCTGGTGTGTGCCTCGATCGAACACAAGATGGGCATCCATGCCAGCGCCACGGCGGTGATGGCCTTCGGCGAAAAGGACGGCGCGATCGGTTATCTGGTCGGCGAGCCCAACCGCGGACTGGAATACATGTTCACCATGATGAACCACGCCCGGCTGAACGTTGGTCTCGAAGGCGTGGGCATCGCCGAGCGCGCCTACCAGCAGGCCGTGGGCTACGCGCGAGAGCGCGTTCAGGGGCGCATTGTCGGTGACAAATCTGGCGAGAAGAAGCCGATCCTGCACCACCCCGATGTACGCCGCATGCTG
>JBFIJC010000033.1:0-20452 GCA_041600915.1 Nitrogeniibacter sp. | reverse complement strand
TGCCACCCACCGTCGGTGTCGGATGTGCCGTTGCGGCGCGTTGTGGGCGGCGATGGTTGATGGTGGGTGGCGAGCCACCCACCCTACGACAATCGGCGTGGCGTGTTGTCCGGCAACCGGCGGCGGGTGGCGCACGATGGTTTGTAGGGTGGGAGGCTATGCCACCCACCGTCGGTGTCGGATGTGCCGTTGCGGCGCGTTGTGGGCGGCGATGGTTGATGGTGGGTGGCGAGCCACCGACCCGACGAGAATCGGGGCGGTGCTATGAGCCGGGTTGTGTTTTTGCGCGATCTTGCCAGGCGCTGCCTTGCTGCCATTGGGTGGGCAGGCGTCGGCGTTCGGCGCGTAGCGCCTCGTACTCGGCCATGACGCGCGGCACATAGGCCTGGGTTTCGGGGTAGGGCGGTACGCCGCCGTGGCGCTCGACGGCACCGGGGCCGGCGTTGTATGCGGCCAGGCTGAGTGTCAGGTCGTTGTCGAAGCGGTCGAGCAAATGCCGAAGATAGTTGGCGCCGGCGGTGAGTGAGCCGACCGCGCCGGGGCGTTGAAACTGCTCGGCCGTGGCCGGCATCACCTGCGCCAGGCCTTGCGCGCCTTTGGGTGACACCGCAGCCGCGTTGTATCCCGACTCTACCTTGACCACCGCATGCAGCAACTCAGGCTCGATACCGGCGGCGCGGGCAGCATCGGCGATGTCGTCCGAGAAGGGGCGCGCGCGTGGCCGGGTTGTGTTCTGCGGCCTGCGGCAGACGCCACTCTGCGCGCGGTTGCAGCTGATAGGCGGCGCTGGGTGTCTGCAGGCGGTAGGGGTTGTCACCGCTGTGGGCGGGCGTGGTGCCGGCAAAGAGCAATACGAACATCGCGCCCAGGTCTCGGGCGAAGCGTTCAGTACGCATGGCGGTCACGGAAGACCAGTACCACGGTCTTGACGATGATCCACAGATCCATGCTGAGTGACCAGTTGCGCAGGTATTCCAGGTCGCATTCGATGCGCTTTTCCATCTTTTCGACGGTGTCGGTTTCGCCGCGGTAGCCGCTCACCTGCGCCCAGCCGGTGATGCCCGGCTTGACCTTGTGGCGCACCATGTAGCCCTTGATCAGCTTGCGATAGGTTTCGTTGTGCGCAACGGCGTGGGGGCGCGGGCCGACAATGCTCATGCGCCCCTGCAGCACGTTGATGAACTGCGGCAGTTCGTCGAGCGAGGTGCGGCGAATGAAGGCGCCAAAAGGCGTGATCCGCTGGTCGTTTTTCGACGCCTGCTTGACCACCGCGCCATCGTCGCAGGTACTCATCGAGCGGAATTTATAGACCACGATCTCTTTGCCATCGAGGCCATAGCGGCGTTGTTTGAAGATGATCGGCCCGGGCGACGAGCGCTTTACACCGATGGCGACAAACAGCAGCACCGGCGAGATCAAAATCAGGATCAGGATGGACAGCAGCACGTCTGACATGCGTTTGACCACGCCGCTGATGCCGAGGAACGGCGTTTCGCATACCGCAACCACCGGCATGCCGCCGACGTGGTCCACCTGGCCCTGGATGAGGTCGGTGACGAAGATGTCGGGCACAAAGAACACCGAAGCGGTGGTGTCCTTGATGTTGTCGAGCACTTTCAGGATGCGTGGCTGGCTGGCCATGGGCAGCGCCAGATAAATATGGTCGACATGGTGACGCTTCACGAAATCGGCCAGTTGCTCGAGGCCGCCCAGCAGCGGAGCACCGCCAATGCCTTCGAGGCGGTCGCGGGCGCGATCGTCGAAGAAGCCCATGAATCGCACGCCGATATAGCGGTTTTCGGCGAAGTTTCTGGCCAGCCGCAGGCCGGTCTCGTTGCAGCCGGCGATGATGGCCGTTCGGGTATAGCCTTCCATCGACAAGATGCCCGGCACTACCCAGCGCGCCAGGCTGTGCGTGCCGATCAGCGCCAGTGGGGTGATCAGCAGCCAGGTCTGGACGACTTGTTCCGGAAACACGGTGATGTAACCACTCGCCCGGCCAAACACCACCAAAATGGCGGCCACGATCAGCCAGTTGATGACCGTCTTGCGTACCATGCGCCGAAAACGCTCATGCAAGAAGAGCGAGCCGGGGAAAGTCAGCGAGAAAACAATCAGCGCAACAATGACATAGGGCGCGTCGGGGCGCTCGCCGTAGGCCAGCGCAACCAGGAACAAAGTGGCCACGGCCACGGCCGGATCCAGGAATGTCTCGATCGTACTGGAGAACGAGATTCCGCTACGATGACGCTGGCTTGATTTTTCGAGACTGGCAAACATCGGCTAGAGAACTTTTTTGTGCGGGGCAACAAGCGCATATCATATGCCTGAAGTGTCGTAATCAGCTATAGCGTTTAGTCATTTGGTCTTGCAGACGCCACACAGCAACTCGCTGAAGCCCCTTTTTTTGGGGCTCTCCGGGCAGTTGCCGTTTGTCGTCTCAGCGATTGTTTCAAAATATTCTGTCCGGGCTTATTGGAATCAACGTGACATTTTTTGCCGTAAGGCCTTTCTTTTCAGAGCTCGCAAGCGCGCCGTGCCAGCGTGTACGGATGGTCCGTGTGGCGCTCGGCGTGAGCGCCGTGTTCGGCGCCCTGGGTGCGTCGGCTGGCGCGATGGCGGCTGACGATACCTTTAATCTCACTGCCGCACAGGTTTTTCAGTTCGACGACAACGTCTATCGCGTTGCGCCCGGCGTTCGCCCCTTTGGCCAGTCGCCCGGCGACCGCATCAGCATCACCTCGCTGCGCGCCGACTTTGACCGCCAGTACAGCCGGCAACGCCTGCGCGCCTCGGCAGATTTCGCCCGTATCGGCTTCGAGCGCTTCGATACGCTCAACTACGACACCCAGGGCGGCGAGCTGCGCTGGGACTGGGCGGTCGGCCGACACTGGTCGGGCCGGCTCAGCTTTGATCAAGCCCAGTCCGCACGCGATCTGGCCGACACCACCGGCAGCCGCACCAGCAGCGTCGGCACCAGCCGTTCCCTGCAGTTCAGCGGCAACTACTGGTTTCACCCCGACTGGTCGATCGGCGCCGGTGTCGAGCGCTTCAGCACCAGCTACAGCGACGCCGCATCGCAAACCAGCGACTACCAATCCCTGCGGCCTGAACTGCGCCTCACCTACCGGCCGCGTTCGGGCAACGAGATTGCGCTGGTCGGGCGCTACACCGACGGCAGCTACCCCAACCGTGCCGCCGGGGTGGTATCCGACGACGGCTTTGAGCAAACCGACCTGCAGTTGAGTGGCCGCTGGCAAGTGACCGGCCACAGCCGCCTCGACGGCTACGCCGGCTTCACGCGGCGGCGCCATCCCAATCTCACCTACCGCGACTACGCCGGGCCCACCGCCAGGCTCACCTACGACTGGACGCCCACCGGCAAGCTCGGTCTGACCGCCACCGTGCGCCGCGAGATCGGTGCGCGCGACGACTTGTTCGACAACTTTGTCGTGACCCGCGCCGCGTCGATCACGCCGCGCTGGGCGGTGTCCAGCCGGGTGCTGGTGCAAGGCACCGCCGAATGGCGCGAGCGCGACTTCCGGGGCGACCCCGGCCTGCTCACGGGCAATTTGTCGCGAGACGACATCACCCGCAGCTACACCTTGAGCCTGCTCTACACACCGATCGACCCTTTGCAGGTGTCGGTCTCGTGGAGCCGGTACCGGCGCAGCAGCGACGACGCCAACGCAGAGTACACCGCCAACGTGGGCATGGTGTCGGCGCAGTATCGCTTTTAGGTAAGCGGGCGAGGGCGCCTGGCATCGCCCGCTAGCCGCTACGGCGCAATGTCAGCCGGGGGTTGGAATGCGTCGTTTGATGCTACCTCCTAAGTTGTAGATTCCCGGCGGCTGGACCTCGGTGGCGAGTTTTTGCGCTGCAACCAGAGGTTCTGCCAAACGTGTAAAAAGTCTTGTCGGTGGGCATCTCGGGTTGTTGTGCGCTTGCTTGGTTTATGACATCGGTGCATCATGTGGGCCGGCTCTTCCGTAACCGATCGGTATTTTTGAAGCGGCGCGTCGACGGATGTCGAAAGAATTTACAAAGTGTGATTCCGTGGCGCAGCCAGCAGCTGTTCCGAGGTCCGCACAAAAATTGCAACATGTTGATGTTGTAATGAGATTGAGGCCACGCGGCGTCTGTAACGATTGCCCATGGCATGCAGTGTGCTTATTCAGAATGCGTGTTTATTTTGGAGTTTGGCGTGAAGATCAAATTTCTGGTTTTGGCGGTATGTAGTGTCCTGATGGCCCCGGCGATGGCCGTTGATTCGTTCATCAACCTGTCGAGTGGTTCGGCTAGCGGAACGCAGCAGCATGTTCAGTCGCCGGGTTCGTCGTTTGTTGATAACTACTTTTTCACTCTGAGTCAGCCGGTGTCCGGTGGTTTGGGTGTGGCTGATCTCGAAGTGTCGTACTCGTTCATTGGCGGGTCGATCGGCTTCGACATCGGTGGTCTCATGGCCAGCGTGTGGTCGGATGCCGGCACGGTCGGCAGCTTCGACGCAGGTGTTGATAGCCAGGTGGTCTCTTTTGGTCCGGGCAATACCCTGAGCGGTAGCTTCCAGCTTGCTGCTGGCAATTACTTCTTCCAGGTTGGCGGTACCACGATTGGCGCCACCGGCGGAATGTACGGCTGGGCGGCCAACGTCTCTCCGGTTCCTGAGCCCGATCAATACGGCATGTTGCTGGCCGGTCTGGGTCTGCTGGGTTTGATCGCGCGCCGTCGCGTCGGCCGCTAAGCAAGTGCAGTAGTCAAACTTCGGGCCCGGCATGCCGGGCCCGAGTCTCGTCTGGCGTTAGCGGTCTGCTTTGCAATTGCCTGCCCTTTGTACGGCGGGTTTCAACCCGCCATGGTCGGCCGAAGCCGACCCTGCGCCGCATGAAGACGTCGCAAGCACCGCACAAGCAAATGTGCATAAGTTGTTATGCGGATGTTACGGCCCGATTGATCGAAATGTTTTCGTGTGACAATCACGGCATACATTGATGCACTGCACACCGCGAATGTCATAGCATTCGTGAGCCCATTTTGGGGCGCCCGCGCCAGCATGGTGCATGCGCCTGAACGGAGTTGGATTCATGGCGTTTCAAAAGCTTGGAGGTCGCGCAGTTGGCGCGGCAGTAGTGGTTGCCAGCGCACTCGTGCTGGCCGGGTGCGGCGGCGCTGACGACGCAAAATCACCCACCCAGGTCGCCGCCCGCGTCAATTCAGACGAAATCTCGGTCCATCAGATCAACAACGTGCTGGCGCGCACGCCCAATCTCAAGCCCGAGCAAGTCGAACTGGCCAGCGCCCGTGTGCTTGAGCGCCTGATTGACCAGGAGCTGCTGGTTCAGCGCGCCATCGACAAAAAGCTCGACCGCAGCCCGCAGGTCATGCAGGCCATCGAATCCGCCCGTCGCGAAATCCTCTCGCGTAGCTACATGGAGCAGTTCGCCGCCACGGTCGAGCCGCCCACGCCCGAGGCCATCAAAGCCTTCTACGAACAAAACTCCGCGCTCTTCGCCGAGCGCCGTATCTACACGTTGCAAGAGCTCAACATCACCGTCGGGCCCGACAAGGTCGCCGCCCTGCGCGCCGCGGTCGATGCTGCAGGCAATCTCAATGACGTCGTCGCCTGGCTGCGCGACAACAACTTGCCCTTCCAGGTGGGCGGTGGCGTACGCGCCGCCGAGCAACTGCCGCTCGAGGCATTGCCGCGTTTCGCTGGCATGAAAGATGGCCAGACCGGCCTGGTGCAAACCCCGCAAGGCGTGCTGGTGATCTACCTCGCCGCCTCGCGCCCCCAGCCGCTCGACCTCGCTGCCGCTACCCCGTTCATTGAGCGCTTCTTGCTCAATCGCAGCAAAACCGACATGGCGCGCGACGAGCTCAAGCGCCTGCGCGACGTGGCGCAAATCGAATACATGGGCAAGTTCACCGCGCCCACCGCCGGCGCCCCGGCCGAGGCCGCGCCCGCCACCGCGCTCGACGCGGCTACCACGCCATTGCCCGCAGCCATCGACGCTGCGCCGGCTGCGGGCCCCGCTGCCGAGGGCATCAGCACCCAGGCGCTCGAAAAAGGCGTGTCGGGCCTCAAGTAAGGCGCCGACCCACAGACACCCACAATGACTCCACAGCCCATGTCCCTACGCCGACTGCTCCAGTCCCTGCTGTGCCTGCTGATGTTTGCGGGCTTCATGTCCAGCGCCCAGGCCGCCGATGCCGAATACGTGCTCGGCCCCGGCGACATCATCCGTATCACCGTCTTCCAGAACCCCGACCTCACCACCGAAACCCGGGTGTCTGAAAACGGCGCCATCACCTTCCCGCTGGTGGGCAATGTTGATGTCGGCGGGCTCACCGTACCCGCCGCCGAGTCGCGTATTGCCGAGCAACTGCGCAGCGGCGGCTTCGTGCTGCAGCCGCAGATCGGCATCCTCCCGCTGCAGATTCGCGGCAACCAGGTGGCCGTGCTCGGCCAGGTCAACCGCCCCGGCCGCTACCCGCTCGAAACCTTCAACATGCGCCTGTCCGACATGCTCGCCATGGCCGGCGGCATTGCCGGCACCGGCGCCGACGAGCTGGTGCTGATCGGTGTGCGCAAAGGCAAGATCGAACGCACGCGCATCGACGTGCCCGAGCTCTTCATGAAGGGCGATCTGGCCAAAGACGTGATCGTCTCTGGCGGCGATGTCATCTACGTCCATCGCGCGCCCACCTTCTATATCTATGGCGAAGTGAACCGCCCCGGCGCCTTCCGCCTCGAACGCGGCATGACCGTCATGCAAGGCCTCGCCACTGGCGGCGGCGTCTCCCTGCGCGGCACCATCCGCGGCATGCAGATCCACCGTCGTGGCGAAGACGGCCAGCAACACGTCATCGAACCGCAGCTCGAGCAGCCGCTCGAGCCCAACGATGTCATTTTCGTCAAGGAAAGCCTGTTCTAGGCCCGGGGTCGTTGATATGTCGTTCCAGCAATTTCTGCTCATTCTCCGCGCCCGCCGCTGGCTGGTGCTCGCCACGCTGGCCGTGGTCGTTGGCACTACGCTCGCCGTCAGCCTGATCCTGCCCAAGCAATACACCGCCGAAGTTGCGCTGGTGGTTGACGCCAAAAGCGCCGACCCGCTGCTCGGCGGCCTGCTGCCGGCGCAGATGATCCCCGGCTACATGGCCACCCAGGTCGACATCATTTCGTCCGACCGCGTCGCCCAGCGCGTGGTCAGCCTGCTCAAGATGGATCAGTCGCCCGCCGTGCAAGAGCAATGGCGTGAAGACACCGACGGCGAGGGCAACATCAAGGTGTGGCTGGCCGAGCTGCTCAAGAAAAAGCTCGACGTCAAACCCTCTCGCGAAAGCAATGTCATCACCATAGGTTATGAGGGCACCGACCCCGGCTTTGCCGCTGGCGTGGCCAACACCTTTGCCCAGGCCTATATCGATGTCAGCCTCGAGCTCAAGGTCGAGCCCGCCCGCCAGTACGCCAAATGGTTCGACGGCCAGACCAACAGCCTGCGTGCCGACCTCGAGGCCGCCCAAAAGAAGCTCTCCGAATACCAGCAAGAGCGCGGCATCATCAACACCGACGAGCGGCTCGACGTCGAAACCGCGCGTCTGGCAGAGCTCTCTACCCAGCTTTCGATGGCCCAGGCCCAGCGCGTCGATAGCCGCTCGCGTCAGACGCAGGGCGGCAGCGCCGAGAGCCTGCCCGAGGTCATGCAAAACGGCCTCATCCAGAGCCTCAAGTCCGACCTCTCGCGCCAGGAAGCCACCCGCACGCAAATGGCCGGCCGGCTTGGCAGCAACCACCCCGAGCTTGCCCGTATCGACGCCGAAATCAGCAGTCTGCGCGATCGCATCGCCACCGAAACCCGCCGCGTGGTCAGCTCGCTTGGCACCACCAACCGGGTCAACGTTCAGCGCGTCACCGAAGTCGAAGCCGCGCTCGAAGCGCAAAAGCAAAAAATTCTCGACCTCAAGGCCCAGCGCGACCAGATCTCCGTCTTCCAGCGCGACGTTGAAAACGCCCAGCGCGCCTACGACCTCGTCACCCAGCGCCTGGCGCAAACCAGCCTCGAGAGCCAGACCCAGCAAACCAACGTGGTTGTTCTGTCGCCCGCCGTGGCACCGCTCAAGCCCTCCAGCCCCAAAGTGCTGCTCAACACCGCGCTCGCCGTCTTCCTCGGCATGCTGCTCGGCGTAGGCGCCGCGCTGCTGCTGGAACTCATGGACCAGCGCGTGCGCGGCGAAGAAGACCTCACCCTGCTCGACGGCGTCCCCATGCTCGGCACCATCCCCGCCACCGGCAAAAGCGGCGGCTTCCGCCCCGCTGCGGCATGAACCCGCACACCCCGACAGCCCTCGTAGGGCGGATAAGCGCAGCGCATCCGCCGCTCCGGTCGCACACGCATCTGGCGGATGCGGCTATGGCTTATCCGCACCCCCCCGTAGGGTGGGTGGCTTGCCACCCACCATCGATGATTGCCAACGCCCATCGCCCGGCTCGCCGTCAACCATCAACGCCCGCCAACACCCACCCCCTCGTAGGGTGGCTTAGGCCGCAGGCCGTAACCCACCAACAGCGCCTCACAAAGCCCCGCGCCGCCCAAGCGCCGCAAAGCTTCGCCAACGCCCCAATCAACACCGCCGCGTCGGCCGCCCCGCTGCCCACCATCGCGCGCTCCAACAACCGTGGCCTGGTAGGCAACAAGCTGCCCACCCCACAAAACCCGTCACGCCCCATCGCTGCCGGCGCCCGCCCCCCCGTAGGGTGGGTTAGGCCGCAGGCCGTAACCCACCAACAGCGCCTCACGAAGCCCCACGCCGCCCAAGCGCCGCAGAGCTTCGCCAACGCCCCGATCAACACCGCCGCGTCGGCCCCGCACAACCAAACATCCGCACTCGCCCCGCACGCCGGAGCCCACTGACCATGACCACACTCCACCGCGTCATCGACACCGCTGCCCACGCGCGCGCCGAGATCCGCCCCGAAACCGACCGCTCCATTGGCGCGCTCCTCATCGACGCCGGCAAACTCAAGGCCGAAGACGCCGAGCGCGTGCTGCGCCTGCAACGCGAGCAAAACCTCCGCTTTGGCGACGCCGCCAAGCAGCTCGGCCTCATCACCGACGCCGACATCGAACAAGCCCTGCTGCGCCAGTTCGACTACCCTTACCTCACCGCCGGGCAAAGCACCGTCCAGGCCAGCGTGGTTGCCGCCTACCAGCCGTTCTCGCCCCAGGTCGAAGCGCTCCGCGCCCTGCGCAGCCAGCTCATGCTGCGCTGGTTCGACGCCAACACCGCCCAAAAAACGCTCGCCATCACCAGCCCCGGCCGGCACGAAGGCCGCTCCTGGATCACCGCCAACCTCGGCGTCGTCTTCTCGCAGCTTGGCGAACGCACCCTCATCATCGACGCCGACCTGCGCAACCCGCGCCAGCACCACCTGTTTGGCATCGACAACCGCGCCGGCCTGTCCGCCTTCCTCTCCGGCCGCGGCGGTCCCGACACCATCCAGCGCGTGCCCGCCCTGCGCGACCTCTCCGTACTGCCCGCCGGCACCGTGCCGCCCAACCCGCAAGAGCTGCTCGCTCGCCCGGTGTTTGCCCAACTGCTCACCCAGCTCGCCAACGAATACGACGTCATCCTCATCGACACCCCCGCCGGCAGCCTGTTTGCCGACGGCCAATCCATCGCCGCGCGCGCCAGTGGTGCGCTCGTGGTCGCCCAGCGCAACGCCAGCCGCCTCAGCCTGCTGCGCAGCTACACCAACATGCTCCGCCAGGCCAGCGCCACCGTCGTCGGCGTGGTCATGAACGAGCGCTAAGGGGCTTGGGGCGCACAACATGAGTGATACCGCGCAGCAGGCGCCCGTATTGAGCCGCACAGTGCTTTTGCCTTGGCTTGTTTTGTTGGCCGGGCTGGCGTTCTTGTATACACCCACCTTTGTCGACCTGTTCAACACCTTATGGGCAACTGATCAAAACGCTCATGGCCCCATCGTGCTTGTTGTCGCTGCGTGGTTTCTCTACTTCAAGGCGCGTCAGCTTGAGGGCGATGCTTCCGTAGTTGTTCGGCCGGCGCCATTCGCAGGCACATCAGTGCTTCTGCTTGGCCTAGCGATGTTTGTCATCGGTCGTTCGCAGGCCTTCTATCTTTTTGAAGTTGGCTCTTTGATCCCGGTTCTCGCCGGCGGTGTGCTGATTCTGTTTGGCGCTGCCGTACTCAAGCGGCTCTGGTTCGCGTTTTTTTTCATGTTCTTCATGATCCCGCTCCCCGGGTCGGTGATCGATACGCTTACCCAGCCAATGA
The DNA here is from genome assembly GCA_041600915.1 of Nitrogeniibacter sp. Classification (GTDB taxonomy): domain Bacteria; phylum Pseudomonadota; class Gammaproteobacteria; order Burkholderiales; family Rhodocyclaceae; genus Nitrogeniibacter. Next base: position 10,159 of record JBFIJC010000033.1, on the reverse strand, counting down.
AAACAGCGGTGTCATGGGGTGCTGAGCACATTTTGTATTCCATGGGCTACCCGGTAGCCCGAAATGGTGTGGTCATCACCATCGGCCAGTACCAGTTGCTCGTCGCCGATGCCTGCGCCGGATTGAATTCACTCTTCACGCTCGAAGCGCTCGGCCTGCTCTACATGAACATCATGCGGCATGAGTCCGCCGTGCGTAATGCACTGCTCGCTATCTTCATCGTTCCGATCAGCTTTACTTCAAACCTGGTCCGGGTGGTGGTGCTTTCCCTTGTTACTTATCACATGGGTGATGCTGCGGGGCAGGGGTTTTTGCACAGCTTTTCGGGGATGGTGCTGTTCATTACCGCACTGCTTCTCATCATTGGCCTCGACCGCTTGCTGCACCTCGGCGCAACGTATCGTCAGCGCGCCCGAGTGGGTGCGTGATGAAAAAGCCTGAAATGCTTGCCCTGAAACTACCTGTCATTTCCATTCGCACAGCGCTTTACATCGCGCTGGCACTGGTTTTTGCAGCGCTCCTCTCCGTGGTCGCTACGCCTCGCCTAACGGCAATTGAAAATGCGCCAAGCCTTGAGGACACGGTGCCCAGGGCATTCGGCGACTGGCGGGAGCTGCCGTCGCCTTTAGTGCAAGTCAGCCTCAGTACCGGCACCGAGCCGAACATGCAACAGCCGTACGATCAGACGGTGATGCGTGCATACCAAAACAGCAAGGGCCAGGTCGTATACCTGGCGCTTGCATGGGGCCGACAGCAGCGCCAAGAGGTCAAGGTTCACAGACCCGATCTCTGCTACATCGCGCAGGGCTACAAGGTGCGCAGCCTGACCTCTCACTCATTTGAAGGCATCAGCGCGCAAGAAGGGGGCGCGGTTACGGGCAAACAGATGGTGGCGTTGGCTGGACGTGGTGGTGAGGCGGTCAGTTACTGGATGCGCATTGGCACGTTATACAGCGAAGACGCGGTCGATACCCGCCTGCATATTCTCAAGGATGGATTGGCCGGGCGCATTCCAGACGGAATACTTGTGCGTGCATCCGCACGGATTTCCGATATAGGTGATGCTGCGGGTGTTTGGCCAACGCTGAATAAGTTCCTCGTCGATCTCGTTGCGGCGACGCCTGCGCAGACCCGTACATTGTTAGTCAAATGAATCAAGTGTCAAGATGACGGCATTTCTTGATCGCCTACGCCTCTCAAAAATTGCGACCAATTTCGGCCACATGCTTTTTGGAAACCTTGCGCTTGTAGGTTTTCAAGCCATTCAATTTGTATTTCTTGCGAGAATTCTTGGTCCGGAGCAGTTCGGCATGTACGCGAGTACTGCCGCTCTGATAATGGTCGTTATGCCCTTCGCCGGTTTTGGTATGGCAAATGTTACTGTCATGAGGGGGGCGAGAGACGCTAGCGTTATTCCTATATATCTGGCGGCGAGCCTTGTTGCAACGATGTTTTCAGGCGTTCTTCTTAGCGTTGCCTTGTATGGCGGGCTACCCATAATTCTAGGTACATCAACAACACTGACATTGATTGGAGCGCTATGCATTGCTGAGCTGGTCTTTTCGAAGTGTATTGACGCCTGCGGCCATGCATTTATCGCGGCTGAAGAACTGCGGTGGACTAGTGCCTTGATGCTTGCCCCGGCACTTCTTCGGTTGGGCGGTTTGGCGTTGCTTGCCTATATGGGCTGGACTGAAGTCGATTCGTGGGCTGTCCTTTTCTTGGCGGCACATTTCTTGGCCTGTGCCCTTGCTGTTTTCGTTGCACTCAGGCGGTTTGGTTTTGAACCCTTCCATTTCGAGGTCATCGCCAAAGAATGGAAGGATGGGGTCTATTTTGCGCTAGGCCTGTCGTCCAAGAGCGTTTACACCGACGGCGATAAAGCCGTTGTGGGGAGCCTCGCGGGTGCAGAGGCCGCCGGAGTCTACACTGCGGGGTATCGGTTTATTCAAATGGCCTTGGTGCCGGTCAGAGCGTTGGCTCTCGCCTCACAAGCTCGCTACTTTGCGACAGGTGCCCATGGCGTTGGTGGCGCCTGGATCTTCGGTGTGCGCATGCTTAAGCTAACCGGGGTCTATGGCTTTGCCATTGGCGTTCTTCTTTGGCTCGGAGCGCCGTTTGCAATTTGGATTCTCGGGCCGCAATACGCTGACGCAGCGCAGTGGATCCAATGGATGGCGGGTCTCCCTGCCTTGTTTGCCGCGCAGACAGTCTTGGCAGATGTGTTGTCCGGTGGAGGACAGCAGCGCTTGCGAAGTCTGATACAACTCACCGCAGCAGTCATTGCTGCTTGTCTGAGCATAGTACTGGTTGGGCCTTACGGGCCGGCCGGAGCTATTACGGCCAGCTATACAGCACAGTTGTTCTTGGTCGGCGCACTTGCATACGCCATTCGTGTATCAACGGGTTCGGATTCTGGCTGTAGTCGGGAAGGGGTTGCCGATACAACAGTTAAACGAGTCCGCCGCTCATGAAGATCGCAATACTCAACAGCTTTTATTATCCCGATGAGCCGGGGGGCGCCGAGCGCTCGGTACGCTCGCTGTCTGAAGGTCTTGCCGCCGATGGCGAAGAGGTCGTTGTAATTTGTCTAGGACGTCAACGAGAAACGGAAAAAATAAACGGTGTTCGAGTCGAGCGTTTCTCAATTCGAAACTTTTATTTGCCAGATGCAAACTCAATAGAACAGCCATCCGCTCGATCCAAATTTTTTTGGCATTTATTCGATTCCGCAAATTACATTGCGGCGGCTGATATTCGCCGATTCCTTGCATCTTATATGCCACACGTTCTCCACACAAATAACTTGTCGGGTTTTTCCACGGCTGTGTGGAGTGCTGCAAAATCGCTTTCCATTCCAATAGTCCATACAACTCGGGACTTCTATTTGTTGTGCCCGCGCGCCACTATGCGGAAGGGCGACCGGGCGTGCGCTGGTCAATGCAGGGCATGCGCCATCCTCTCGTCGCCACGTTTGGCAATGTCAAAGAACGTTGACCATGTCGTCGGTATTAGCCAGTTTATTCTCGATCGCCACCTAATGCGGGGGTATTTTGAAAATTCTGTCCAGTCCGTTGTGCACAATTCGTTCGACTCCGTACTCAACGAAGACCGGCCTAGCGGGGGCGAGATTGTAATAGGCTTTATTGGGCGCTTGGTTCCAGAGAAAGGCCTCGATCTGATCATTGATGCTATGCCAGAGCTGCTATCAAGTTCGCCGCGACCATTGCGCCTTCTGGTGGCCGGCGAGGGGCGAGATGATTACGTCCGCAAATTGACAGCTAAGGCAGACGGTTGTTCCGTGGAGTTTGTTGGGCGTCAAGATCCAAATTCTTTCTTCCAACGTATTGATTTCACAGTTGTTCCATCTGTCTGGGATGAACCGCTCGGGCGGGTTGTTATCGAGTCGATTGCGTATGGTCGTCCGGTAGTAGTAACGCCGGTTGGCGGTATTCCAGAATTGATTGAACCTGGCTTTGCCGAGATTTGTACGGATGTTTCGCGTGGTGCGCTAGTTGAGTCAGTGTTAAGAATGATTGGTCGTATTGAAAGGGAAGGCTCGTCTATGCGTATATGCGCACGCCTTGCGGCATCAAAGTACACAAGTCGTGCAATCGCAGGGCGCTATATGGGCGTCTATGCAGGGCTTCAGCGACGCACGGCAAAAATATGACGAATTCGTTAGCCAGGCAGTCATCAGAAGCTGAGCTGTTGGAAGTGAAGCTCCCGTTGTTGCTATTTATATTGGCATATTTGGTGTCGTACGCATTTGAAGGCGTGGTTCGATATGCCTTCTCTGCGGCTGGTGTGTCATCTCTTCTTTATCTTCGGGATCTAATCCCCGTGTTTTTCGTCGTATTCACCCTTTATCAATGGGTCGCGGCGCGGGTTAGACCTGATCCATTGCTTGCTTTTTTGCTCTTAGTTTCTGCTCATTTCGTTATGGGCTTATTGCAGTCGATTGACTTGTTCCAAGCGCTGTTCGGTCTAAAGGTGCTGCTCCCTTTGATTTTTGGATTGTGCCTTGCAAACTTTAAGTTGATTTCTGATAGGGCGCTTTTAACGTTATGTGCGATAGTTTTCTCCGTCTCATTGGCCGGAGTGGTCATTAATAAATTCGTAGTGTGGCCTTGGGAAGGGGCTGAGTTTGTAACGACGTTTGCCGTTACGGAGCAGTCGAGAGCCTGGACGGCAGACGGTGTTAGGCGTCTGGCGGGTTTTGCTCGAGCCTCTTTCGATGCTGCGAGCGTCCTGTTGCTGACAGGAACTGTACTCTACGTTTTTGCCAAAAAAACGCTTGCGAGAGCATTCTTGTTTTGCCTGACCCTGGCAGCGATTTTCTTGACGACAAGTAAGGGCGCGCTTTTAGCCTTTGTGATGGTTGTTGTAGCCGTCGCCTTTTCAATGGGGGGGAGGCGGCTGTGGCCTGCCAAAGCAGTACTGTGCGGGAGTTTTGTTTTTGTTGTCTCAGTGCCGCTCGTTGCACTTTTCGTTGACGTTAGTCAGCGTGATATTCCTGATTCAATTCTTTGGTGGGCCTCTTCGTTTGTCGATCGTATGGAGTGGATGTGGCCGCGAGCATGGGACCTGTTGATCGATCGGGGTAGCTTCCTAGTCGGGCGCGGGCCAGGCGGAATTGGGGTCGCGCAGCAGTACGGTGAATGGAGGCTCGTGAATGCTGGTGATAACGTCTTTATGTATTGGACAGTGGTTTTTGGGTTTGCAGGGTCAGTTTATGCAGCGTTTTTTCTTGCGAGTGCAGTGCGGTTTCAGTCTGCGAATCCTCAGCAAGGCGCTCTTGCGATCGCAGTTTGTGTTGCAGTAATTACTTATGGTTTAACTGCGAACGTAATAGAGCAGCCTTTGCTCTCGTTCTCACTTGGATTTTGTTGTTCTATCTTTGTTGGCTCTAATCGGAGGCCAAGCAAAGGCGCTTTTGTATGACCAGTCTGAGCCGAATTATCGCACTACTAGCAGTTGTTTTTTTTCTCGTTCCAGCTCGGATAGCGTCAGCCGCGGAATTCGTCGTTGGCGTGGGCGTCCACGCAGGTCAAGGTCGGCTATTAGCGGATCGGGCGAAGCCTTTGATCGGTGTTGGAAAGTTGAATAGTTTTCGCGACGATATGTCGTGGAGGCGGATCGAAGTCGCGCCCGCCAACCTTGCTGTTGGGGCAGATCTTGCAGAGTTAGATGAGTTAGTCCGTTGGGGTAAAGATCGAGCAAAGGCGCTTCTCATTCTTGACTACGGAAACCCATTGTACGATGGCGGAAGCCATCCAACTACGGATGAGGGGCGCGCTGCATTTTCGCGATATGCGGAGTTCGTTGCCAAAAGATACAAAGGCAGTGTGTTCGGGTTCGAAATTTGGAATGAATGGAACATAGGTTTAGGAAAGGTGCCGCGGTCTTCTCGGTGGGGTGATCCTGCCGATTACGTGGCTTTGGTTAGAGAAACGTCGCCAAGAATTAGAAAGGTTGCTCCCGAGGCGAAGATCGTGTGTGGAGCTATTGCTGACCGGGACGACCGGTGGCTCGAAGCAATTTTGAAGGCAGGCGTCCTCGAATGGTGTGACGCAGTGTCGGTTCATCCCTACGTTTTTTCAGAACGGCAGCGGTCGCTGCCAAGAGACGCTTTTGCGTGGGTAGATAGTGCAAAAACTCGTATTGATCGGTATTCCGGCGGTAAGCGTATGCCAGTATTGATAACGGAGCTGGGGTGGCCGAATCATATTGGGAAGGCCGGGCACGCGGAGCTTAGAGTTGCGGCTTACGCTGCCCAGTCGTTGTTGTTGGCGCGAATGCGCGACTGGATTGATGGCCTTTGGTGGTACGAGTTACTTGATGGCGGCGTTGCTCCATCCGATAAAGAGATGAATTTCGGATTGGTCAGATATGGGTCCGAGGCAAAGCCCGTGTACAACATATTTTTAAAATTGGCGGAGCCGATTAGAACAGGAAGGCTCATGTCTCGATCGGCGTTGGGCGCGTCAAAACAATGGATTAAGCTTGAGTTAGTCGACGATTTGGAAATGACCGCAGTCTGGAGTGCGAGTGGTGCTCCAGTGGTGTTTCGCCTAAACAGACTACCAAAGAGTAGTCTTGTTAATGTAGTCTTGGGCGACATTCCATATCTTTCTGAGGGCTCTGTTTTGGTTTCTGTGGGTGAAATGCCCTTAGTAATTGTTCATCCAAAAGGCTATGTCAATGTCAATTGATAAGGGGCTCTGCATTGCAATAAACGGCAGATTTCTCTCTAGGCGATTGGCGGGAGTGGATCGCTTCGCGATTGAGGTTGTGCGGTCTTTAGATCGTCTGGTTGCTGGTGATTCAGGTCTTTTCAAGGGCACGGACATAATCGTTCTTGTTCCAGCGGGTACAAATTGTGATTTTGGTGTTGAGTCCATTTTGGTTGTGGAATGTGGCACCAGATCAGGTGTGCTATGGGAGCAATTTGATCTTCCGGCTGCTGCTGGAGATAGGTTGCTCGTGAACCTTTGCAACACGGGGCCGGTGTTTCGCAAGCATCAACTGACAGTGATTCATGACGTTGCCCCTTCGCGGGTGCCTGAGTCATATGGGTTTTTATTCCGTGCCTGGTATCGCCTGCTGATTCCCACTCTCTATCGACGCTCGCAATCTGTTTGCACTGTTTCGGCGTTCTCTCGTGATGAACTTACGGACCTGCACGGCACGCGCGGTGATATTTGTGTTCTGCCGGAGGGGGCAGATCACATGGGGCGGTTGGCGGCAGACCCCGCGGTGCTTGAAAGGCATGGCCTCAATGGCCGGCCCTATGTCCTCGCTGTGAGTAGCCTATCTCCTCACAAGAACTTTGCTGCAGTTGTTCGGGCGGTGGAGGCCATTGGCGAGGTCGATTTTGACGTCGTGATCGCAGGAGGGCAGAACCCGCGAGTGTTTGCCGGGTCCAGCGGCGATCTGCCTCCGTCGGTCAAGTATGTTGGCTACGTCTCCGACGAAGAACTGAAAGCCTTATATGAGAACGCGGCGTGCTTTGTGTTCCCCTCCATTTATGAGGGTTACGGCTTACCGCCGACAGAAGCAATGGCCTGTGGTTGCCCTGTCGTCGCGGCAAAGGCAGCGTCGATACCCGAGGTATGTGGGGACGCGGCGATCTACTTTGATCCCAATGATTCAGTCGATCTGGCTAGAGTCTTAGCATCGGTCATGGGTGATCCGGGGTTGCGTGCCGAATTGCGCAAAAAGGGGCTGGCGCGCGCCGGAACCATGCTCTGGCGTAACGCCGCATTGTCGTTGTTGAACGAGATTCACAGGGTAGCGTCATGACTGGCTTGAATAGCGTTGTGCAGCCAAGGCGGATCGCTGTCGTGCACGATTGGCTCACCGTCTATGCGGGCGGCGAAAAGGTGTTGGAGCAGATTTTCGAAATCTGGCCCGAAGCCGACCTGTTTTCGGTGATTGATTTTCTGCCGGATGATTTGAGACATTTCGTCAAAGGTAAACGCGCCACGACAACTTTTCTTCAGCGTCTACCCAAGGCGGCCACGAAGTATCGAAGCTATCTTCCGCTGATGCCAATCGCGATCGAGCAGCTCGATCTTTCGGCCTACGATTTGGTGGTGTCGAGCAGTCACGCGGTGGCAAAAGGCGTGATCACCGGGCCGGATCAATTGCACGTTAGCTACGTTCATTCTCCGATCCGCTATGCGTGGGATCTGCAGCATCAGTATCTTGCCGAGGCGGGTCTCGTGAAGGGGCTGAAGGGGGCAATCGCTCGTGCAATTCTTCACTACATCCGTATGTGGGACTTACGCACGTCGAATGGCGTTGATGCCTTCGTCGCCAATTCTGGTTTTATTGCGCGGCGTATCTACAAGGCGTATCGCCGCGACGCAGTGGTCATTCATCCCCCGGTGGATGTCGCGAGATTTGCGATGCGCGTCGAGAAGGAGTCTTTCTACTTCACCGCCTCGCGGATGGTGCCCTACAAGAAAATTCCGCTCATTGTAGAAGCGTTTGCCGGCATGCCGGACAAGCAACTTATTGTTGTTGGAGAAGGCCCCGAGTTCGAAAAAGCCAAAGCTGTGGCGACTTCAAATGTGAGCTTGCTGGGCTATCAATCAACCGAAGTGTTGATCGACCACATGCAACGAGCGCGGGCATTTGTTTTTGCGGCCGAAGAGGATTTTGGCATTACCCCGGTTGAGGCGCAGGCCTGTGGCACGCCGGTAATTGCCTACGGGAAAGGTGGCGCGCTTGAGACGGTGCGCGCAGAAGGCGACGCTGCGGTACGAACGGGTTTGTTTTTTCACGAACAAACGGCCGAGGCAATTCAGGACGCCGTTGCTCGATTCGAAAGCGCCGACAATGCCATTCGCTCCGAGGCTTGCCGGGCAAATGCGGGGCGTTTCTCGCCAGAGCATTTTAGAGTGAGTTTGAAAGCGTTCGTTGATCTCGAATGGCAGAAGCATGTTGGCCTGGCGAGAAGCCGCGAGGACGCCTAAGCAAAGCGCATCCGCCAATCAAGTCAGTCGGGACACCGCCAGCGGGCTTGACCTTGCGGGCTGTTAGACTTGCAGGTCAGACCTTTTTTATGGATTTGACATGCCCATCAACATCACCCACCACGGCGCCTTTTATGGCGTGACCGGCTCTTGCCATCAGCTGTTCATCGACGATGCGCGCAGTCTGTTGATTGACTGCGGCTTGTTTCAGGGGGCGGAGACGTCGCCGGACGGGCGGGGTGGGGCGGATGCGCTGGAGATTGGCTTTGATCTGGCGGGGGTGCAGGCGCTTGTGGCCACGCATGTGCATATCGACCATGTGGGGCGCATTCCGTGGTTGTTGGCGGCGGGGTTCAAGGGGCCTATTTATTGCAGCGAGCCGTCGGCCAAGCTGTTGCCGGTGGTGCTGGCCGATGCGTTTGCGCTGTCGGTGAGCCGCGACCGGCGGGTGGTGGAGCGTTATCTGCAGTTGGTGGAGTCGCGCATTCGGCCTTTGCCGTGGCGCACCTGGCAGACGGTGGCGAGCGGGCCGCAGGGGCGGTGCCGAATTCGGCTGCAGCGGGCGGGGCATATTCTGGGCTCGGCCTATGTGGAGTGCGAGCTGAGCCGGCCGGGCGAGCCAGTGCGTCGGGTGGTGTTTTCGGGTGACCTGGGCGCGCCGTATGCGCCGCTGCTGCCGGCGCCCAAGTCGCCGTATCGGGCGGATGTGGTGGTGCTTGAGAGCACCTATGGCGATCGTAACCACGAGAACCGGGCGAGCCGTCGCAAGCGCTTGCAGGCGGTGGTTGAGCGGGCGCTGGGCAACGGCGGTACGGTCATCGTGCCGGCCTTCAGCATTGGCCGCACGCAAGAACTCCTTTACGAATTTGAAGACATTCTGCATCGCCAGCGGCTGCGGCCGGGGCGCTATGCCGATCGCTGGGCGAAGCTGCCCATCTATCTGGATTCGCCTTTGGCGGGGCGCTTTACGCAGTTGTATCGCGAGCTGCAGCCGTTTTGGGATGCCGAGGCGCAGCGGCGGGTAAAGTCGGGGCGCAAGCCGCTGTCGTTTGAGCAGCTGGTGGCCATTGATGATCACAAGGCGCACGAGGCCAATGTGCGGCGCCTGGCGCGCAGCGGCGAGCCGGCCATTGTGATTGCGGCCAGCGGCATGTGCGCGGGCGGCCGGGTGGTCAATTACCTCAAGGCGATGCTGCACGATGCGCGGCACGATGTGTTGTTTGTGGGCTACCAGGCACGCGGCACGCCGGGCGCGGCGATCCAGACCTACGGGCCGCGTGGCGGCTATGTGGATCTGGACGGCGAGCGCATTGAGATCAAGGCCGCGGTGCATACGCTCTCGGGCTATTCGGCCCACGCCGATCAGGATGGCCTGGTGCGCTTTGTGACCCGCATGCGGCATTTGCCAAGCGAGGTGCGCTTGATTCATGGCGATGACGACGCCCGCCGTACATTGGCCGAAAGGTTGGTGCGCGAGACGGGTGGGGCGGTATCTGTGTTGAATGGGTGAGGGGGGGGCGGTTCTGATGCGGTGTTTGGTGGGTGGCAAGCTGTAGTGGTCCAATTTCCGCGGACACCTCGATAGGTGGATCATTCACCTGTTGAGGAGGAATAGATGGTTCAGAAACGCAGGACGTTCGATACGCACTTCAAACTTCAAGTTGTGCAGATGATCA
>JBFIJC010000032.1:0-20793 GCA_041600915.1 Nitrogeniibacter sp. | reverse complement strand
TACGCCGGGGATGTTGATGTTCGAGCCGATGGTGCACACGATGGCACTCGGCTTGACCGTTACCACCTGGTAGTTGGCTTCGAGTTCGTCAACCAGTGCGCGCGTGACCGAGCGGTCCCACAGCAGATGGGCGATGGAGTTGGCGTTGGTCGCCTTGAGAATGTACGAGGCCTTGTGGCGGCGGAAGATCTCCATGATGCCCAGATCGAAACCCACCGTGCCGACCATGCTCGGGTCGTGAATCTCGACCAGCGTGACCTTGTCGCTGCCGGTCACGATCTCCACGCGGGCGCGCTCGCCCACATAGTCTTTGGTGATCAGCGTGCCGGGGTGCTCGGGCTCGAAGGTGTTCTTCAGGCGGATGGGGATGCCGGCGCGCTCCATCGGCTTGGCGGCCTTGGGGTGAATGGCTTCCATGCCCACGTCAGCCAGTTGGTCGGCCACGTCGTAGTTGGTGGCGCCGACGATCACCGCGTTTTCCAGACCGACGATGTTGGGGTCGGCGGAGGACAGGTGAAACTCTTTGTGGATCACCGCCTCGGTGGGGCGCACTTCGACCGCAATCTTGCTGAAAGTGACCTCGGAGTAGCCGCGGTCAAACTCGCGCATGATGCCCTCGACGCCCTTGGTGTAGCCGGTCGCCACCACCACGTTGTTGGCCAGGTCCAGATCCTTGAAGCTGTTGTGGATGCGTTGGTCGATGCTCAGCGCCTCGTCGTCATCAAAGCCGGCCAGGTCGAGCAGGATGGCGTTCACGCCGTGGGCCTTCAGCATTTCGACGGCATTGAAGGCGCTGTGCGATTCGCCAATCGAGGCCAGTACCTCGCGTGCTGCCAGCAGCACATCGCTGCGGTTGAGGTAGCCGCTGGCCAGTACATGGTGCATGGCTTCCAGATAGCGCTTGGCCTCGCCAATGCGAGTGTCGACAAAGGCGTCGGCCACGTCGAGCGGCAAGCCATGCTCGGCATAGCCGGCGTTCAGCTTCTTCAGGCTTACGGCCAGGCCGTTGAGTGCCTCGTGGTAATCCTCGCCATTGGCAAACAGCGCGTAGATGCCGGGTTCGCCGGTTTTCTTGTGCTCAAGCAGTTGGTTGGTCACGCCCGAATAGGCCGACACCACATAAATGCGGCCATTAATGCGCGCCTTGTCGTACAACATGATGTGTCGCAACACATCACCAAACGCCGACATCGACGTGCCACCGATTTTTTCAACCGAGATCATGGGTGCCCCCGAGCTTTGCATGACGTAAATCCCCGTTCCGAAAGAGGGATTGAGCGAAACCCCGTAGTTTAATGGATTGTGAGGTGCTTTTCGTGATTGCGTGGTTGCGAGGCCAAGTCAGTCGGCACGCGGCGCAGGCGTGGCAAACGCCGCCTTGCGGACCTGCGCCAGGTCGATGGGCAGATCCATCTTGCGCGCCGAGCGTTCGAGGGCGCGCCGTGCATGATCTTCGGCTGCCGCACGCATTGACGGGCCGCCAAGCGTCGCAAGCGATTGCAAGGCTTTCTGTAAGCGAAGTGCCACCTCGATCGAGCCAGCGCCATCTCGGGCAATCGCCGTGAAGGCATCGTCAAACATGTCGTGTACCGACAATTCGGGCACCTCGATACGATCACAGGTCGGCGCCACATCGTCCGCCGCCGGCTGGCACCACTGCCCAAAGAGCCGGACCAGCGCACCAAGGATGAACACCGCGGTACCCGGATCGTTCACCGACGGCGACAGCGCCCGGCCGGCAATTTCCGACAGCACCACCAGCCCGAATCGGGGGTCGTCCTCGAAGCGCCGCTCGCGACCAATAGTGAAACTCGCGATCACTTCATCAAGCTTGGGCGTCGCATCGCCCTTTGCCGGCACGCTCACATACGCCAGCACGCGATCAGGGAAGGCAAAGGTGCCGGGCAAGGCGGCCACCACCACGCGTGCATCAACCGACACGGCCCAGGCCTGAAGCCGGGCGATGTCGATGTGTTGCACATAGCCCACCTCGGCGGCATGCACCGGCACACCGCGCGATAGCGCGCGCACCGGCACACCGCCGAGCGTCGGCGTAGTGCGCCGTCGCGCCAGGGCAGCGGCCGTGGCCAGTTCGACCTTCTCGATCGTCGAATTCATCCGCCCGAGCCGGGCGATCCTGTCGACCCAGCGCACAAAGGTCACAATCACCAGCGCGAATACCAGCGCCGTCAATACAAACAGCACAAAGAGGCCCGCGGCCTGGAAGTAACCATTCTTGACGCCGGTCAGCGCCACGATGCTGAAAATGAACGCGCCAACAAAGGTCGACAGCGCGTTCTGCGACACATCGTCGGCGACCACCAGCGCAAACGACCGGGGCGTCGCGGTGTTACTTGCGGCGCCGTAGGCCGCGACCATCGAACCGACGGAGAACGTCGCGATCACCAGCATGCTGGAGGCCATGATCGACAGCAAGGTCTCGAGCGCAATTGACGCCGTCGCCGGCACCACATGTGCCAGCCCCGTGCCATCGGCCAGGCTCGCCCCCACCGCAGCAGCAATCGACACCACACACATCGCCAGTGGCTTGACCCACAAGCGCTCGCGAAAGCGCGCAAGAACCATTCTGAAACGGTCTGCCGACATGAAAAACGACATGTCTTTTCCCTCCCGGTCTTGTTTGGCGTGCAGCCAACAGGGGCACTCTAGCCCGCTTTGGGTTCGCCGGGCGGGTAGTCATCCAATCGTCCGGGCGGCTTGACGGGAATTCCAGCGCGTCAGCTAAGACCTGCTGCTCAAAATGCACCGGATCCTCGTCACGGCGTAGCCGAGTTCCTTGATGCATACGTGATTTCTCACCGCCGCCAGACACCGCGCGTAACGCGCATCACCGGCGCCCAAACGGCGTGATATTCTCATCGCCCCCCGAGTCTGCAGGCTCACATCGTGTCGCTTCTCTCCAGCCTTCTCGTCCTCATCGTCGCGGCCCGGCTGTTGGGGCGTTTGTTCGCGCGATACAAGCAGCCCGAGATGATTGGCGAGATCCTCGCCGGCATTGTGCTCGGCCCCGCGCTGCTCAACCTCATCGCCCCCAACGCCGCGCTGTCGGGCGTCACCGAGCTGGCGATCTTCCTGATCATTCTCAACGCCGGCCTTGAGATCCGCTTCGCCGACATCCTCGACGCCATGCGCGGGCGCGGGCTGGTGCTGGCCGCGCTCAGCTTCCTGATTCCGTTCATTGGCGGGGCGGCCGTTGCTGCCGCCTACCATCAGGACGTGATGCGCATGATCTTCCTCGGCCTGTGCATCTCGATCACCGCCTTGCCCGTGGCCGTCAAACTGCTCGAGGGCCTGGGCATCCTGCACACCAAAGTGGCCAAATACGCGCTCGCCACCGCGGTGGTTAACGACGTGGCGGCGCTGTTCATTCTCGGCATCGTCCTCAACATCCCGCAAAACCTGAATCTCTCCGATGCCGCCGGGGCCGTCGGCCTGGCAACGCTCAAACTCAGCGCGCTCGCCCTCGTGGTGCTGTCCATGAACTGGCTGCTCACCTGGCTGGATAAACGCGACATCAGCATTCATACCGTGCCCGAAACCCTCATCCGCGTCTTCGGCCCCGAAGCGCTCTTCGGCATCGTGATCGTCTTCGTGCTGGTCTTCGGCACCATCAGCGAAGCGCTCGGCTTCCATTTTGTGATCGGCGCCTTCTTTGGCGCGCTGTTTCTCGACAAACGCCACTTCCTCGCCTCGCGCTACGAAGACCTGCGCGGCACGCTCGGCTCAATCACCAATGGCTTTCTGGCGCCGATCTTTTTCGCCTATCTCGGCCTGGAGTTTCACCCCGAAGCCTTCAGCGAGTTCGGCTTCCCCGCCGTCGTCATTGCGGTGTCCATCCTCACCAAACTGTTCGCCGGCTGGCTGGGCGGGCGCATCGTCGGCATGGCCAACCGCGAAGCCATCGGCCTGGGCTGCGTCCTCAACGGCCGCGGCGTCATGGAGCTCGTCGTCGCCGGCATCGCTTACCAAAAAGGCTTCATCGGCCCAACCATGTTCTCCACGCTCGTGCTGATGGGCATCCTCACCACCTTTCTGACACCGATCCTGTTCAAGCAGGCCTATCGCGGGGATCGGTTGGCGAAGTATCGGAACGAAGGCGCCGGTTGACTGGGGATAGGGGCAAAGCTTCCGAATCCGCTAGGCTGTTTTTGTGAGTCAGCGATGACATTGCACTCGCCATGGCGGCCCCCGCCCGATACCACGCCCGGGCGTGGGGTGATTGTGCGCAGCGAAGCGCAACAGTCAGTGCGCAAACACTCATCGGTTGATGTGGGCGATGCCGCAGTTCAAATGAGTTCAGAAGCCTCAAGAAGCCGTGCGGCGACGGAGGGCAGGCCGTTGCGTTCGAAGGCGTCGGCGAAGGCTTCAGGAGACAGGGGTGGGCGCTTGCGGCGCTGTCGCATTTTCTTCAGTGCGGTGATCGCGGGGATGTAGTCGAGATCGAGCTGGCTGACGATGAAGCGGTCGGGATGGATGACTTCGATCCCGAAGGGTTCGAGCGCGGGTTCGGGGAAGTCTCTGAGGTTGAAGGTGATGATGCAGTCTGCGTGGCCGGCGATGGCGGCAGCCAGTACGTGGGCGTCGTTGGGATCGGGGAGGGTGAGGCAGGGGAGGATCTCAGCGATGGCTGGCTCCGGCACCTCCCAGTCGAGCGCGGCGCAACGCATGTGGTCGCGTCGGGTCAGGAGTTTTCCGGCCAGTTCAGGCCGATCTGCCTCTAGATTTCGAATCCACTCCTGCTCGATACGCTCGCTCCACTTGGCGGCAAACAGGCCGGTGCTTGCCAGGCTGAGGAGCGCATCGCAGGTCAGGATGGGGTAGAGGGTGTTGGCATCGAGCAAGGCGGTGAAGTTCGCGTGCCCTGCCATCAGTAGTCGAGCCCCAGATCGTCGGCGTTGCTCGCCATGGCGTCGAGGGCAGCTTCGCGTTCGGCGCGCAGCTTCTGGCGGTAGGTTTCCAGATCAGAGGCGGTGATGCGTCGGTGGGTGCCGACCTTGTGGCAGGGCAGGCGGCCGGCGTCGATCTCCTTGATCAGGAAGGGGCGAGATACGTTGAGTACGCGTGCGGCTTCGACGGTCGACAGTTCGTGGTCGTTGGGCACCAGCGTGAAGGGTTTGCCCTGGCTCATCAAGCCCAGCACCTGGCCGATGACGCGCAAGGCGGCCGGCGGCAGTTCGAGTGTGGCGCCCTCGTTGCCATTGGCGACCAGCCTGATCGACGGGGCGCGTGAGCGGTCGAGCGCTTCCATGATGCATTTTTGTGCGGCGAGCGCCATCTCCTGTTCTGCTGTCGTTTCAAGGCGCGGCAAGGCCTTGCTCGGACGCTTGGTTGTTTCCATGATTCTCCCCATGTCTTTTTTCATTGTCATGCCGAGGGCACGACATTCAGCGCGCTTGTTAGGCGAGTTGTTTAAATGAATTAAACGAAATAAATGCAATAAGTGCAACTCGGTGCGATGGTTGGCGCGTCTGTCCGTGCGAACGGACACGCCAACGCAAGGTGCTCGACCCCCGCCCCCCTCAATGAAAATCCCGACTCTGCGTCGTCAGCTCCGCCATCCAGTCCGTCAAATCCACCAGTCGTTTCGCCAGCACATGCACGACGCGGCCGTCGCGTTGGAGTTGACCGTAGACGCCGAGCAGGCGGGCGCCGAGGAGGATCTGGCGTTGGCGTTCGGCGAGGTCTGCGTAGACGACGATGTTGCTCATGCCGGTTTCGTCTTCGAGGGTGACGAAGACGATGCCGCTGGCGGTGCCGGGGCGTTGGCGGCAGGTGACGATGCCGGCGGCGCGCACGAGGGCGGCGTGGGGCAGGTGTTGGAGGGTGTCGGCGGCGAGGAAGCGGCGCTGGGTGAGTTGCTCGCGCAGCAGGGCGAGGGGGTGGCGGCCGAGACTGAAGCCGAGGCTGGCGTAGTCGGTGAGGATGCTTTCGCCTTCGCTGGCTTCGGGCAGGCGCACGGCCGCTTCTTGCGGCGGGGCGGTGTCGAAGAGGTCGCCCTGGCGGTGCAGGCCGCTGGTTTGCCACAGCGCGGCGCGGCGGTGGCCGCTGAGCGGTTTGAGCGCGTCGGCGGCGGCGAGGCGGTCGAGGTCGGCGCGGCTCAGGTCGGCGCGGTGGGCGAGGTCGTGCAGCGAGGTGAAGGGCGCTTGCGCGCGGGCGGCGTCGATGCGGGCGCCGGCCGTATGGTTGAGGCCGGCGATTTCGCGCAGGCCGAGGCGCACGGCGGGGCGTTCGTGGACGGTGCCGGCGGCTTCGAGCGTGCTGTCCCAGGTGCTGCGGGTGATGTCGACCGGGCGCACGCGCACGCCGTGGCGCTGGGCGTCGTGCACGAGTTGGGCGGGGCGGTAGAAGCCCATGGGCTGGCTGTTGAGCAGGGCGCACAGGAAGGCTTCGGGCTCGTGCCACTTGAGCCAGGCGGAGGCGTAGGCGAGCAGGGCGAAGCTGGCGGCGTGCGATTCGGGGAAGCCGTATTCGCCAAAGCCTTCGATCTGCCGGCACAGGGCGTCGGCAAATTCTTGCGCGTAGCCGCGCTCGGCCATGCCGGCGCGCAGCTTGTCCTTGAACTGTTGCATGTGGCCTTTACGTCGCCACGAGGCCATGGCGCGGCGCAGTTCGTCGGCCTCGCCGGGGGTGAAGCCGGCGGCGACTTCGGCCAGCTTCATCACCTGCTCCTGAAAAATCGGTACGCCCAGCGTGCGTTCGAGCACGGCGCGCACGGCGGTGGGCAGCCGGGCCATTTCGCGCGCGGCTTCGGCGCGATCGTTGCGGCGGCTGAGGTAGGGATGAACCATGTCGCCCTGAATGGGGCCGGGCCGGACGATGGCCACTTGCACCACCAGGTCGTAGAACTGGCGTGGCTTGAGGCGCGGCAGCATGCTCATCTGTGCGCGTGATTCGACCTGAAACACGCCGACCGAGTCGGCATTGCACAGCGCTTCGAAGGTGGCGGCGTCGTCGGCGGGGATGTCGGCCAGGGTGAGCGGCGTGCCGCGCCGCTGGCTGACCAGATCGAGCGTGCGGCGGATGACCGAGAGCATGCCCAGCGCGAGTACGTCGACCTTGAGCAGGCCGAGCGATTCGAGGTCTTCCTTGTCCCACTGGATGACGGAGCGATCGGCCATGGCGGCGTTTTCGACCGGCACCAGGCGCGCCAGCGGGCCGTCGGAGATGATAAAGCCGCCCACGTGCTGCGACAGGTGGCGCGGCGTGCCGACGAGCTGCTCGGTGAGCGCCAGCCATTTGGAGACGCGCGGGCTGGCGGGGTCGAGCCCGATCTCGCGCAGGCGGTGGGGGAGCTGGTCGCGCTTGTCCCACCAGGCCATGGAGCGGGTGAGCGCGCTGATCTGCTCGGGGCTGAAGCCGAGCGCGCGGCCCACATCGCGCAGCGCACCGCGGGTGCGGTAGCGGATGACGGTGGCGGCCAGCGCGGCGCGCTCGCGGCCGTATTTGCGGTAGATGTACTGGATGACGATTTCGCGCCGCTCGTGCTCGAAGTCGACATCGATGTCAGGCGCTTCGCCGCGTTCGCGGGAGAGAAAGCGCTCAAACAATAAGGACGCGCGCTGCGGGTCGACCTCGGTGATACCGAGCGCGAAACACACCACCGAGTTGGCTGCCGAGCCCCGCCCCTGACACAAAATGCCTTCGCCACGCGCGAAACAGACGATGTCGTACACCGTCAAAAAGAAGGGCTCGTAGCGCAGCTCGGCGATGAGCGCGAGCTCCTTGTTGGCGGTGCGGGCCACCTCGGCGGGCACGCCGTCGGGGTAGCGGGTGAGCAGGCCGGCCTCGGTGAGGCGGCGCAGATACGTGGTGGCGGTGTCGCCGGCGGGGACGATTTCTTGCGGGTATTCGTAGCGCAGCTCGCTGAGCGAGAACTGGCAGCGATCGGCGATGCGGGTGGTCTCGGCGAGCAGCTCGGGCGGGTAGAGCCGGGCGAGGCGCAGCGGGTGGCGCAGGTGGCGTTCGGCGTTTGGGAAGAGCCGCCGGCCGGCCTCGAACACCGTGGCTTTGTGGCGCAGCGCGGTGAGTGTGTCTTGCAGCGGGCGGCGGTGGCGGCGGTGCATGTGCACATCGCCGGCGGCCACCATCGGCAGGGCTGCCGCGTCGGCCAGCGCGCGCAGACGGGCGAGGCGGGCGGCGTCGTCCGGCCCGCTGTGCAGCTCGACGCCGACCCAGCCACGGCCGGCAAAGCGCTCGGCAAACCAGCGGGCGTCGGCGTCGGTGGCGGCCTCGTGCGGCAGCCAGATCGCGAGGCAGTCGGGCAGCGCAGCGGCGGGGGCGAGGGCGTCGATGTCGCCGCGGGTGAGGTGGTATTCGCCCTTGTCGGCGCGGCGGCGGCCGAGCGTGATGAGCGCCGAGAGGTTGCCGTAGCCGGCGCGGTTGCAGGCCAGCACCACCAGCTTCAGCCCGCAGGCGAGGGTGAATTCTGCGCCGTAGATGAGCTTGAAGTCGGCCGGGTCGGCGCCGAATTTTTCGGCTGCCAGCTTGAGGCCTTCGTGCGCGCGCACGGCGCCGGCCAGCGAGCATTCGTCGGTGACCGCCAGGGCGCGATAGCCGAGCTGCCAGGCGCGCTCGACCAGCTCTTCGGGGTGCGAGGCGCCGCGCAGAAAGCTGTAGTTGGACACGCAGTGCAGCTCGGCGTAGGCCGGCCGCGGTGCGTGTTTGGCGGACTCAGGCGAACTGGCCATGCAGCCACCAGCCGTGTGCGTCGCGGTAGATCCACAGCCACGCGCCCTGCGCGGTGGTGGCAACAAAGTAGTCGCGGCGCAGGTCGCCGGTGGCTTCGTCCTGATCCCACCAGCCGCTCTCCAGGCGCTCGGCGCGGGTCAGCAGATTGAGCGCGGCGCCGGCGTAGGTGGGCCGGCCGGCAACTTCGTGCAGCGCCTGCGGCTTGGCTTGTAGCCACAGCGGGCGCGGGCTGCCGGTGGCGTCGGCGGGCGCTTTGGGGTCGGGCCAGGGCACGGCGCGGGTGGCGCACTCGGGGCGGTGGTCGTCGTGCACCGCCAGGCCGTGCACGGCGGCGTCGCCGAGGCGGGCGCGCAGGCGTTCGATGACCGGGGCGATGTTGCCGGCGTCTTGCTGACCGAACAGCGCCACGCTGCTGCCGGCCATTGCTTGCGGGGCGTCGGCATGCAGGTGCAGCTCGGTGACCGGCGCGGCGAGGCGGTGGCGTTCGAGCTGCTCGCGGGCAACGCGGATCAGGCGCTCGCTGTCGCGGGTAAGCGAGGCAAAGCCCAGCGGCAGTTGCGTGGCGGGGATGTCTTCATGGTCGAGCACCAGGGTGCAGGTGGTGATGCCCAGCATGCGCGCCTGCAGCCAGCCGGCCAGCGCCATCAGCAGGCGGCGGGCGGCGAAGAGCAGGTGGTCGGCCACCTCGACCTTGGCCGGCAGCTCAAGCCGCTGCACGAAGCGCTCAGGGAAGGCGAAGGGCGGCTGCGGGTCGGGCAGCTCGCCGCGTGCGCGTGCCAGTTGCAGCGGCAGGGCTTTGCCGAAGCGGTGGCCAACGGTGGCGCCGGGCAGGGCGAAGAGCTGCGCCAGCGTGCGCAGGCCGAGCGCGTGCAGCCGGCGTTCGGCGGCGTCATTGAGACCAAGCACCTCGACCGGCAAGGTGGCGAGCGCGGCCTGCCAGTGCTCGCTGGTGCTGTCGGCGTGGGTCAGCCAGCGCGCGGCCAGCGGCGTGGGGGCGAGGCCAAAGCGCAGGCTCAGGCCTTGCGACTCGGCGCCGTCGCGGATCTTGGCCAGCAGCGGCGCCAGCCCGCCAAACAACTGCAGGCAGCCGCCAATTTCGAGCAGCAAGGTGTCGGGTGGGGCGAGGCTGACCGTCGGGGTGAAATTGCCAGCCCAGCAGGCCAGCGATTCGAGCGCGGCGAGTTCGCGCTCGCTCTGGCGTTCATGCGGGCGCAGGCCGGGCAGCAGGGCGAGGGCATCGGCCAGGCGCTGGCCGGCGCGGATGCCGGAGGCCGCCGCCGTGGCATCGGCCGCGACGATGCGCTGCTGCGCAATGGCGACCGCCGGCGCAGGCAGGGCCAGCACCTCGACGGGGAGACGGAAAAAGTGAATCGCCAGCCACTGCATGGGTCAGGGCCGTCAGGCGACGTGCGGCTCCCGGGCCACCGGCGCGGCCGGGCGAACACGGCGCACCAGACGCGACCACGGCAGCGGGCGCTCGATGGCAAGGCTGATCGGCTTGGCCAGCGGCGGGCCGCGGCGCTTGAGGATGTCGACCTGCAGGCCGCTGTCGTTGCCGCGCAGCGCGAGGCGCAGCGGGGCGGGCGAGGGCTGGCTGGCGACGCGCTCGGGGCGGAAGACGAGGCTCAGGCAGCGGGTGCTGCTGCTGGCCAGTTGCAGCCGCCGCAGGGCGCGGGCGTCGGCGGTGGGCAGCCAGACGAGCAGCGCGGCCAGCGCGCCGCTGCCGAGCAGTTGCTCGCAAGCCCAGGCGGCGTCCGCGCCTTCGGCCTCGACCACCAGCAGGCGCGACAGCGGCAGGCCGAGCGCCTGCCAGGCCGGGGCGTGCAATTGCGCTGGCGGGGCGACGATGACGATCCACCCGGCCTCGGCGTCAAGCTGGCGCAGGGCGGGCAGGAACAGACTCAATTCGCCGATGCCAAGGCCGCCGCTGAGTATTTCGGTCAGCCCGCCGCAGGGCCAGCCGCCGTCGGGCAGCACCGCGTCGAGCGCGGCAAAGCCGCTGCCCAGCGTCGCCTCGGCGTGATGCGCGCACTGCGCCCCGCGCCACAGGTCGGCGCGTTGGAGCAGGTCATCGAGCGCGGCGGGTGAAGCGGACATGAGGGGTGCCAAAACAAGCGGGTGATGCTCTCATTGTTGTCGCTGAGGCGTGGGTGTCAAGCGGCTCGGCGGGTGCAAAAAGCGTGCTTTCGGGCGCGATGCCAATGGCGGCGCGGGAGGCGTCGGCGTCGATAAAATTTGTGTTTGAGGCGCGGAATCAGGATCGCGCGACGGGGCCCGGCGTGGAACCTTGAATGGCTGCCTGTGTCTGCCAGGTTTGAAGCGTGTCGATGTCGTGTCGGGTCGGCTTCAGCCGACCATGGCGGCTTGAAACCCGCCCTACAATGATCGGCGCGCGACCGAGCGTGCTTTCAGGAGAATGCAGTTTGAGCGATACGATCAACGCCTCTGTAGAGGCGCCCGTGCTGAGCATCGACGTGGTGGCCGACTTTGTGTGCGTGTGGTGCCATGTGGGCACGGCGCGACTCAATGCGGCGCTGACGGCCTTTGCCGAACAGCGGCCGGGTGCGCGCGTGGTTGTTCGGCACCGGCCCTTCATGCTCGACCCCGACATGCCAGCCGAGGGCCACGCCTACCCCGAGCATCTGGTGCGCAAGTTCGGCAGCATGGACGCGGTAAAGGGCTTGCAGGCGCAGGTGAGCGCGGCGGCCGAGGGCAGTGGCGTGCACTTCGACTTCGCGGCGATCAGCCGCCGGCCGTCGACGGTCAAGGCGCACCGCCTGATCTTGCGTTTGCAGCGTGCGGATGCGGAGGCTGGCCGGGTGGATGCGCTGGTGGCAGCGATCTTTCGTGCCTATTTCGAGCAGGGGCAGGACATTGGCCGTAGCGAGGTATTGGCTGCGCTGGCGACCGAGGCCGGCCTTGGCGCGCCGGACCTGGCCGCCTGGCTGGACGGCACCGAGCTGGCCGACGAGGTGCTGCGCCAGCACCACGCGATCAGCGCGCGTGGGGTGAATGGCGTGCCGTTCTTCATTCTCAATGACTCGGTGGGTCTGAGCGGCGCGCAGCCGGCCGAGATGCTGTTGCGGGCGATGCTGGACAAGCTGCCCGGCACGTGATGCTCAATAGTGGCGCGCGGTGTATGTTGCCCGCCGCGCTGCCGATGCGTGCTCGCCTGCGCACATTAAGAGCATGGCATTTTTTCAGCGTCGCGCGCCCGTGCCGGCGCGCTTTGGCGGTTTTTGGGTGAGGCCTTGTTGCGCCTGCGCCGCCGATGTGACCGGCTGAAATGCTTGATCTAAATTTGTAAATAAGATAGATTCGCATTTGCGTTGTGCGGTGCAGAGCCGTGTTTGCGCCCGGATCGAGCGCGCTTGATCCAGAACAAAAAAACCCGATAGCCAGCCCCTTGCCAGCCAATCGTACTCAACCCCTTCGCTGAAGGATGGTGCGCAGGCTGCGCACAGGCTGAGCGCCAATGCCCGCATGTTTGCCGGGTGTCGGAAGTCTCTTGCTGACACATCGCCGTATCGCTTGCAGTGGGTGCGATGGTGCATGTGGCAGGAGCGCCGGTTTGTGTTGCCCTTTGTCGCCAGGCTTTGGCGCTTTTGCTGCAGGGCGACATGAAAAACAAGACCGTCAAGACCAAGATCCCCGCGAGTTTTCGCGTTCAGACCCGCACCCAGTCCGGCGCCGTGGCGCGTACCGGGCTGGCGCTGGGGGTGTCCACCGCCGTGCTGATGCCGGCCGCGTTTGCACAGTCGGGGCAAACCCAGCAACTCGCGCCGGTGACCGTAGTGGAAACCGCGATCGACCCCAACCCCAATGCCGAACCGGGCGTGCCCTACAAGGCCAAGACCTCGGGCGACGAGCGCCACACCCGTCCGCTGGCCGAGACGCCGCAGACCATCACCGTGCTGACCCAGCAGCAGATGCTCGACACCGGCCGCAGCGACCTGCGCGACATCCTGCGCGCCCAGCCGGGCATTACGCTGGGCACTGGCGAGAACGGCAACGCCTTTGGCGACCGCTACATCATCCGCGGGCAGGAAGCGCGCAGCGACGTGTTTGTCGATGGCCTGCGCGACCCCGGCATGACGGTGCGCGAGAGCTTCGCCGTCGAACAGCTGGAAATCACCAAAGGCCCGAGCTCGACCTTTGCCGGGCGGGGCGCCACCGGCGGCGCGATCAACGCGGTGACCAAGCAGGCCACCACCGATGTGGACTTCACCAAGCTGTCGGCCGGCATCGGCACCGACAGCTACCGTCGCCTGACGGCCGACACCAACTATGTGCTGACCGACACCGCCGCCATCCGGGTGAACCTGCTGCACGGCTACCAGGACGTGCCCGACCGCGCGCCGGCCGACCGCGAGCGCAACGGCGTGGCGTTGTCCTTCAACATCAAGCCGACCGAGAAGCTCGACATCACGGCCGATTACTACCACCTCGACGCCAATGACAAACCCGACCTCGGCTCGTGGCTGGTCAATGGCAAGCCGCAGACCAATATTCCGGTGTATGCGCAGTCGGGTGACTTCCTCGAGTCGACGGTCGACACCTACACACTGCGTGCCAAATACCAGATCAATCCGGCCGTGCGCGTCACCAACCTGACCCGCTACGGCACCACCGATAACGGCTACGTCGCCACCAGCGCCCGCGCCACCACCACCCACGCGACCAATCCGGGCGGCGCCTACAGCACCGTCGCACTCGGTACCCACCAGGGCTGGCAGGAGGTCGAGTACTTCGCCAACCAGACCAATCTGTATGTGGAGCAGGAGATCGCCGGGATGAAGCACGAGTTCATCTTTGGCCTGGAGTTCTCCGACCACAGCGTGCTCAACGGGCAGTACACCACCAGCAACGCATCGAACTGCCTGACCACGAACCGCTCCGGTGGTGCGAGCAATGGCGCGTGCATCACCGATGCCTCGGGCAACTATGTGGCCGGCATCGATACCTTGCTCAACCGCCAGGTCAGCCGCGGCACCTCGGATATCGACTGGAACGTCAAAACCGTATCCCTCTCGGCCATGGACACGGTCGACCTCAATGAAGACTGGACGGTCTTTGGCGGTCTGCGCTACGACCGCTTCGACTACCGCAACGTCGCCGGCACGACCACCAAGACCGAATGGAAGCTCGAAGACGGCTTGTGGAACGGGCACTTCGGCCTGACCTGGAAGTTCCGCCCCGACGCCAATGTGTACTTCACCTACAGCACCGCCAGCGACTTCAACGGTGGCGAGTCGGACGTGACCTCGTGCGACTACGGCGGCATCTGCGTGCCCGCCACCGGCCCGAGCGGTGCGCTGAGCACAGCCGAGCGTCAGGCGCTGTTCGCGCAGAGCAGCCCGGAGCTGTCGGAGAACATCGAGCTGGGCACCAAGTGGAACATCAACGGCGGCCGCATGCTGGCCACTGCAGCGCTGTTCCAGGTGACCAAGAGCGATGTGATGGAGGTGCTCAACGGCGCCAGCTATACCGACATCGGTGCGATCAACTCGGGCAAGTATCGGGTGCGTGGCGTCGAGTTCTCGCTGGCCGGCGAAGTCATGCCCAAGCTGACCGCGCAGGGCGGCGTCGCTTTCATGAGCGCCAAGTGGCTGCGCTCGCAGGACAGCACGCGCGTCGGCAACGGTTTGTCCAACTTCCCCGAGACCACCGCCTCGGTGCTGCTCAACTACCAAGCCACGCCGAAGTTCAGCTTTGGCGGCAACGTGACCTATCAGAGCAAGAAGTTCTCCGGCACGCCCGAGTCGCCCGAGTCGCTGACCATCAAGGTGCCCGAGTACACCGTGCTCGACCTGTTTGCGGCCTACAAGATCGATCGCAACACCAGCGTGCGCCTGAACATCGGCAACGTCACCGACGAGAGCTACTACCTAGCGGCCTATCGCTCCGGCGCCATGCTCTACATGGGTGATGCCCGCAACGCCCGCCTGACGCTCAACTACGACTTCTGAGCGAAGGGGGTATTCTGCGCCGGGCCGCGTGGCCCGGCGTTTTTGCTTTGATGGGAGCTTCATGACCGCACACGCCACGCTGGATCACATCCCGCGCGAGATTCTCTGCGCTGCCGACTATGAGGCGCTGGCGCCGCAGTTCATCGCCGCGCCCGCGCTGGCCTACATCGCTGGCGCCAGTGGCGAAGAGCGCACCCTGCGTGCCAATCGCCGCGCCTTTGACCGCTGGCAGATCCAGCCCCGTCTGCTGCGCGATGTGACCGCCGGCCATACGCGCACCACGCTGTTCGGGCGTGCGTGGCGTCACCCCATCGCGCTGGCGCCGCTGGCCTATCAGACGCTGGTGCACCCGGCCGGCGAGATCGACACCGCGCGCGGCGCGGCCGCCGCCGACGCCTGCCTGACCGTCAGCACGCTCGCCTCACATCCGATCGAAGACATCGCCCGCGCCAGCGATGGCGAGAAGTGGTTTCAGCTCTACTTCCAGCCCAGGCGCGAGGCCACGCTGGACCTCATCCAGCGCGCCGAGCAGGCTGGTTATACCGCGCTGGTGGTCACGCTCGACGCCTCGGTGCAGAGCCCCGGCCGACGGGCCATCCGCGCCGGATTCGCGCTGCCGGGCGCGGTCAATCTGGCGCGTTACGCCGTGCCGCCGCAGCGGGCGCTGAGCGCCGACCAGAGCCTCATCTTTCAGGGCGCCATGCGCGAGGCGCCCACCTGGGCCGACCTGCGCTGGCTGTTGTCGACCACCCGCTTGCCGGTGCTGGTCAAAGGCGTGCTGCGCGCCGACGACGCGCTGGCCCTGCGCGAGGCCGGTGTGGCCGGCTTGATCGTGTCCAACCACGGCGGCCGTGCGCTCGATGGCGTGCCCGCCAGCCTGAGTGCCTTGCCGGCCATTCGCCGGGCGGTCGGCCCAGACATGCCGGTGCTGCTCGACAGCGGCGTGCGCAGCGGCAGCGATGTGTTCAAGGCGCTGGCCCTGGGCGCCTCGGCGGTGATGGTCGGCCGCCTGCAGGTGTACGCCCTGAGCGTGGCCGGCGCGCTGGGTGTGGCGCACCTGCTGCGCACCCTGCACCAGGAACTTGAGCTGTGCATGGCCATGGCCGGCTGCGCCACGCTGGCCGAGATCGATTCCTCCCTGATTTGCGAGAACCCTGATGTTGATCCCGATTGAAAACGTATTGAGCAAGGACGAGGTGCGCCTGTTTCGCGCGCGCCTTGACGCCGCCGACTGGCAGGACGGCCTGGCCACGGCCGGCACGCTGGCCCGCCATGTGAAACGCAACACCCAGCTCGATGACGCCGCGCCGCTGGCGGTAGAGCTGGGGCAGGCGATCTTGCGTCGCCTGGGCGAGACGCCGCTGTTCGTCTCCGCCGCCTTGCCGGGCAAGATCTACCCGCCCAAGTTCAACCGCTATGCCGATGGCGGCACCTACGGCGCGCATGTCGACAGCGCCGTGATGCATGTGCCCGGCACCGGCGTGTCGCTGCGCACCGACCTGTCGGCCACGCTGTTTCTGGCCGAGCCGGACGAGTACGAGGGCGGCGAGCTGGAGATCGAAGGCCCCTTCGGCATCCAGGCCGTCAAGCTGGCGGCCGGCGACATGGTGCTCTACCCGTCGAGCAGCCTGCACCGCGTCACCCCGGTGACCCGCGGCGCAAGGGTGGCGTCCTTCTTCTGGATCGAGAGTCTGGTGCACAACGACGCCGCGCGCACCGTGCTGTTCGACCTCGATCAGGCCATTCAGGGCCTCAACACCACCGTGGCGGCAGATGACGCCAATCTGCTGAAGCTGACCGCCGTCTACCACAACTTATTGCGGCTGCATGCCGCGACTTGAAAGGATGCGATCCATGCTTCGCAAGCTTGCCGCCGCGCTCGCCGTGGTCTTTGTTAGTCAGGGGGCGGTCGCCGAAGAGAAGGTCCTCAACCTCTACTCGGCCCGCCACTATCAGACCGACGAAGCGCTGTACGAGGGCTTCACCCGCCAGACCGGCATCCGCATCAATCGCATCGAAGGCAACGAGCAAGAACTGCTCGAACGCATCCTCGCCGAGGGCGACAACAGCCCGGCCGATGTGCTGATCACCGTCGACGCCGCGCGCCTGGCGCAAGCCGAGGCCTACGGCATCTTCGCCCCGGTGCAGTCGGCGGTGCTGGAGGCGCGCATTCCCGCGCATCTGCGCTCGTCGCACTGGTTCGCCTTCTCGACCCGCGCGCGGGTGATCATCTACAACGCCCGCAAGCTCAAGGCCGCCGATGTGCCGACCTATGAATCGCTGGCCGATCCCAAGCTCAAAGGCCTGCTGTGCAGCCGCTCGGGCGCCCATCCCTACAACCTGTCGCTGGTCGCCTCGCAGATTGCGCACAATGGCGAAGCGCCCACCGAAACCTGGGCGCGCGGCATGGTCGCCAACTTTGCGCGTGCGCCCAAGGGCGGGGATTCGGATCAGATCAAATCGGTGGCGAGCGGCGAGTGCGGCGTGGCCGTATCGAACAGCTACTACCTGGCCCGCATGATGGCCTCCGAACGGGTCGAAGAGCGCAACCTGCTCAAGCGGGTCGGCATCGTGTGGCCCAACCAGGGCGCTTATGGCACGCATGTGAATGTGTCCGGCGGCGGCATGGTCAAGACCAGCAAACACCGCGCAGCGGCCGTGGCCTTTCTCGAATACCTCGCCAGCGACGACGCCCAGCGCTACTTCGCCAACGCCAACAACGAGTGGCCGGCCGTGCCGGGGGTGAAGACCGACAACCTCGAGCTCGACGAACTCGGCCCCTTCACCGCCGATACATTGCCGCTGGCGACCCTCGCCAGCAATCTCGTGGCGGCGCAAAAGCTGCTCGACCGCGCCGGCTATCGTTGAGCCGCGTGGGCACGCCAGAGCGCAAAAAGCCCGGGCGGTGAAAACCGGTCCGGGCTTTTGTACGTGATCGAGCGGAGTCAGTCCTTTGGTGTCAAACGGACATGAACCCGGGTCCTCGGCTCGGCCGTGTCGTATTGATGAAGGCAGACGCTGCGCGTGGCGTCGCGCTCCTCCTCGAGCGCAATCGCCTGTTCGCGAAGCTTTCTGCGCTGGTAAAAAAGAGACAGGCCATGAGGGCGATGAAGAGGGCGACGCTGAGGATGGTTTCCAAAGTGGCTATCCGTGCAGGTTGTGCTGGAAGGGGGCGTGACGCGCTGAGAATGACGGGTGAGGTCTACCTAATAGGCGGATGACGCCGAAGCGTGCGATAGCCATGTCGGAACACGGCGACTGTACCAGCCAGTGCGGCGGCGCCCTGGCAAAGCATCTCGGGGCCCGCGCCTGCCAGATTGTGTAGCGTGACGCCAAGCGTTCGGGAGAGCGGCATATCCGCGTGCATCATCGAGTCGAGTGCGATGTGTGACATCGTGCCGATCAAGGCCGAGGCGCCCACGCGGAGGTGCGAAATGCCATGACCAAGGCTGAAGTACCGTTTCGATGCGAAGCGCTGCCATAACGCGAAGCTGCCAAGCGTTGCGCCTGCGATTGCGAGCGCGCCCGGGAGGGTGTGCGTTGTTCCGTGCAGTACCGCCGCCCCCGTCAGCAAGCCGAAGCCGGGTTCGATATCGATCAGCACCTGCGATACGACAAAGGCCTGAAAGCTGAAGTGCCGGGGGGCCACGGCTTTGCCGAGTGCGCCAAAGCCAAAGTGGATGGGGGTAAATGGCACTGGGCAGTCCTGTCGAATCCCTGAGGTGCTGTGCAATTCGTCGCGGCGGGTTTGGCCTTCCCTGAGCCGCTTCGACAGTTCTGAATAGCGTCGTCGCAGGAGGGGGCGGGGCGCCGAGTTGGGTCGCCCGGCTGCGCATGCTCCCGAAGCAAGGCGGCGGGCATGCGACAAGCATCGCGGCCAGCGTGCCACAAGGGCTGGCCCGGCGGCAAGAGACAAGCGGCCGGCGCGCCCGGTCTGGGGCGTAAGTGCGATGTAACCCCGGTGCAACCCCGACCAAAAAACAAAAAGGGCCCGCATTTCTGCGAGCCCTTGAATTTTGTGGTGGTGATGGGCGGAATCGAACCGCCGACCTATGGGTTATGAATCCATCGCTCTAACCGTCTGAGCTACATCACCGCCGAGCCCGGCATCCTATGAGAGCTTGGGTAGGTTGTCAAGAGTTTGTGGCGGGGGCCGCTACGGGTGGCGCTGTCGGATCCGGTGCTGATTTGGCGTGTTGAATCAGGCGCTTGCATTGACATTTCGGGGGGCTTCGGCGACCATCATTGCCTTGCTGATAAAGGGTTTCGCCGCTGGCGAAACAGTCTGGGTCCCGCTTTGATTTCTCGTTTGACTGTCCTGTTTGCTGCCTTGGCGGCGTGTCTTCTGTCTTCTGTTGCTGCGGCGCAAAGTCTGCGTCAGCTGCCGGACGATATGGTCGTGACCACGATGGTGGCGCAGGGGGGCGCGTCGGTGATGCTGGGTGAGCGTCAGGTGATGCTGTCGCCCGCAGCGCAGGTGCGCAACGCCAACAACATGATCGTGATGCCGTCGAATCTGTATGGCAGCCATGTGGTGGGCGTGAAAAAGGATTTTCAAGGCCTGGTTAACCGCATCTGGATTCTCTCGCCGCAAGAGCAGGCCGCGCTGGCCGCGCGCAAGAAGTAAGGGGCGGGCATGAAGAAGGTTTATATCCGCACCTTTGGCTGCCAGATGAACGAGTACGACTCGGACAAGATGGTGGATGTGCTGGGCGCGGAAGAGGGGCTGGTCAAGACGGACTCGCCTGAAGACGCTGATGTGATTTTGTTCAACACCTGTTCGGTGCGCGAGAAGGCGCAGGAGCGGGTGTTTCATGATCTTGGCCGGGTGCGATTGCTCAAGGAGCAGAAGCCGGGCCTGATCATTGGTGTGGGCGGCTGTGTGGCAAGCCAGGAGGGCGATGCGATTGTGAAGCGCGCGCCCTATGTTGACCTGGTGTTCGGCCCGCAGACCTTGCACCGCCTGCCGCAGATGATTGCCGAGCGCAAACGCTCGGGTCGCTCGCAGGTGGATATTTCTTTCCCCGAGATCGAGAAATTCGACGCTATGCCGCCGGCGCGGGTCGATGGCGCGAGCGCTTTCGTGTCGATCATGGAAGGCTGTTCAAAGTATTGCAGTTTCTGCGTGGTGCCCTATACCCGCGGCGAAGAGGTGTCGCGCCCGCTGGACGACGTGCTGACCGAGGTGGCAACGCTGACGGCGCAGGGCGTGAAGGAAGTGACGCTGTTGGGCCAGAACGTGAACGCCTGGCGCGGCACGCTGAACAAGGGCGGCGCCGAGCTTGGTGATTTTGCTTTTCTGCTTGAGTGCGTGGCCGAGATTCCGGGCATTGAGCGCCTGCGCTACACGACCTCGCATCCGCGTGAGATGACGCCGCGCATGTTTGAGGTGTACGAAAAACTGCCGCAACTGGTGTCGCATCTGCACCTGCCGGTGCAGTCGGGTTCTGACCGTATTCTGGCGGCCATGAAGCGCGGCTATTCGGTGCTGGAGTTCAAATCGGTGGTGCGCAAGCTGCGCGCGGCGCGGCCGGACCTGTCGCTGTCGTCGGACTTCATCGTCGGCTTTCCCGGCGAGACCGAGGCGGATTTTGAGAAGACCATGAAGCTGATCGATGAGGTCGGTTTCGATTCGTCCTTCAGTTTTGTCTATAGCGCGCGCCCCGGCACGCCGGCGGCGGATCTGGACGACCCGGTGCCGCAGACCGAGAAGCTGGCCTGGCTGTCGCGCCTGCAAAAGCGCATCGACGAGCAATCGCAGGCGATCAGTCAGGCGATGGTCGGCTCGGTGCAGCGGGTGCTGGTCGAGGGCATTTCCAAAAAATCGACCGAGGAGCTGGCGGCGCGCACTGATAACAACCGGGTGGTCAATTTTGTCGGCAACCCGCGTCTGATCGGTCAGTTCGTCAATCTCTCCATCACCTCTGCCTTGCCGCACAGTTTGCGTGGCGACATCGTGACGCGGGAAGTCTGAGTGGCCAAATCACTAGAGCTGGTCCTCGAGCCGCTGGACAACGCCCGGCTGGTCAATTTGTGCGGCACCCTGGACGAGAATCTGCGCCAGATCGAAACGGCCTACGAGATCGCGATTGCCCGTCGCGGCGAGCATTTCACC
>JBFIJC010000031.1:0-20814 GCA_041600915.1 Nitrogeniibacter sp. | reverse complement strand
TGATCTGGGCGGCATTGGAGCAGCCCGAACAGGCATAGACCAGTGGGCGTTCCGGATGGCTGACACGTAATAGCATGGGCACGACTCCCGTGAGGGCGGCGTCGAGAAGCCGACGCCTGAATCCTGCCCGAGTCCGGCCCGTCAAGGGCTGACTCAGGTCAACCGCATGCTATTGGCGTTCAGATTTCGAGGTTGTCAATGAGTCGCGTTGTGCCC
This sequence comes from Nitrogeniibacter sp., assembly GCA_041600915.1. Lineage (GTDB taxonomy): Bacteria > Pseudomonadota > Gammaproteobacteria > Burkholderiales > Rhodocyclaceae > Nitrogeniibacter. The sequence continues at coordinate 20,598 of JBFIJC010000031.1, read as the reverse complement.
AGGCGTGCAGCGGCAAGAACCACGAGCCTGTCGCCGGGCGTCAGCGGTGTCTGCAGATCGCTCTGGCGGCGCACCGAGATATAGTCGGGCTGCCAGCGATTGGCGGCCAGCTCGCTCATGGCGGCGCGCTCAAGTGCGTCGAATTGGGCGTTGCCGTTGCGGATCGCGTCGCGAATGCGCGTCAGGCACTGGTAGATGCGACCGGCCTCTTTGCGCTCGTCCGGCGACAGGTAGCGGTTGCGCGATGACAGTGCCAGTCCGTCTTCGGCGCGTACGGTCTCGCCCGGCAGCACTTCGACGGGAATCGCCAGCTGATTCACCATGTTGCGCAGAATCATGAGCTGTTGATAGTCTTTTTTGCCGAACAGCGCGACATCGGGCTGGACGATGTTCAGGAGCTTGAGCACTACCGTTGCCACACCACGAAAGTGCCCCGGCCGGAAGCTGCCTTCCAGCGTCGCGACCTGCGCCGGATCGGGGTCAACGTGATAGGTCTGGCGAGCGGGGTACATCACCGATTCGTCGGGCGTGAACAGATGCGCCACGCCGGCCGCTTCGAGTTTTTCGCAATCGGCGTCCAGGGTGCGCGGATATTTGTCGAAGTCGTCTTTCGGGCCGAACTGCAGCCGATTGACAAAGATGCTGGCGATCACCTCGTCGGCATGCTCGCCGGCCTGGCGCATGAGGGTGATATGCCCTTCGTGGAGATTGCCCATGGTGGGGACGAGGGCGACCCGGCCTGCGGCACGGCGGGCAGCGCGCAGGCTTTCGACGGTGGTGTGAATCTGCATGCGGGTTCCTGGTTCCGGATCAGTAGCAGTGCTCGGGGGCGGGGAAGCGTGCGCTGCGCACATCATCGACATAACGGGTGACCGCGGCGTCGATGCTGGTGGCCCCTTCCATGAAGTTCTTGGCGAAGCGCGCCTTGTGGCCGGGGAATACGCCGATCAGGTCGTGCAGCACCAGCACCTGGCCGTCGCAATCAACACCCGCGCCAATGCCGATGGTGGCCATGGATTGCAGGCTGCGGGTGACGTGTGCGGCGACGGTGGCCGGGACCATCTCCATCACCATGAGTGCTGCGCCAGCCTGTTCAAGTGCAGTAGCGTCGGCCAGCAGGCGTGCCGCGCCTTCGTCGGTGCGGCCCTGGACGCGATAGCCGCCGAGCTGATTGACCGATTGCGGCGTCAGACCAATGTGGGCGCACACCGGCACGCCGCGCTCGACCAGAAAGCGCACGGTGTCGGCCATGAATTCGCCGCCTTCGAGCTTGACCATCTGGGCGCCGGCGGCCATCAGGCGCGCGGCGTTGCGCATGGCTTGCTCGCGGTTCTCGTGATAGCTGCCAAAGGGCATGTCGGAGACGATGAAGGGGCGTTGGCAGCCGCGAACCACGCATTCGGTGTGATAGACCATGTGCTCCATGGTCACCGGCAGGGTGGATTTCTGGCCCTGCAGGACATTGCCGAGCGAGTCGCCGATCAGAATGATGTCGACGCCGCAGCGCTCCAGCAGCGCGGCAAAGCTCGCGTCATAGCCGGTGAGCATCACGATCTTCTCGCCGTCGGCGCGCATCTTGCCGAGTGTGGTCAGCGTGACGGGTTTCTGGTTTTGCAGATAGCTCATTGGGGGCTTCCCTCTGTTTCGGCGCGCAGTAAACCGCAAGCTGCTGCATCGCACAAGCTGTTTTGCACAAATGTAACCGTTTCGGGGCTTGGAATCAGGCGGCGTAACCGAAGAATTCGCGATAGCTGCGCATGGCGCGCAGGCGTTCGACGAGCAGTTCGAAGTCATCGGCCTGGTCGACCGGGTTGAGTACCTCCGCGTCCACGATAAACAGCGGACAGGCATCGTACTGATAGAAGAACTGTGCGTACCGTTCGGCAACGCGCTCGAGGTAATGCGCGGTAATCGAGCGCTCGGCCTCGACGCCGCGGCGGTTGATGCGCGAAATCAAGGTGTCTGGCTTGGCTTGCAGGTAGATCACCAGATCGGGCTTCGGTATCGGGGTTGGCACGACGAGATCGTAGGTTCGGCGGTACAGCGCGAACTCTTCCGGGTCGAGGTTCAGCTCGGCGAACAAGGGGTCTTTGTCGAGAACAAAGTCCGAGACCACGCGCCGGCCGGCGACGTCTTCGCCCACCAGGCGTTTGAGCGCGTCAACACGTTGGTAAAGGAAAGAGAGCTGGGTCGGCAGCGCCCAGCGGCTCATGTCCTGGTAGAACCTCGGCAGAAAGCTGTTGAGCTCAGGCTGTTCGAGGATCAGGTCGGCTTCGAGTCGATGGGCCAGGCGGCGGGCGAGGGAGGTTTTGCCTGCGCCGATGGGGCCTTCCACAACGATGTACTTGGCTTTGTCGAGCATGCTTGTTGGGGCCCGCGGAAAAATTCAGAAGGTGGCCGACAGCGTCGGCCGAGACATCTTAGGTTGCCCGCGCCAGGGGTGCAATCTCCTGGTCGCTGACTGAGTTCAGGAGTTGGTCCACGCGGCCAATGCCGGGGATTTCCTGAGAGGGTGCGAGTTCGGCCAGCGGAACGAGGACGAAGGCGCGCTGGTGCATGCGCGGATGCGGTACGTGCAGCCCGGGCAGGGCAATGACCTGATCGCCGTATAGCAGCAAATCGAGGTCCAGCGTACGCGGCGCCATGGCGAAGTCACGCGTGCGCCCGCGCTGGGCTTCGATGTCCATCAGCGCGACCAGCAGCGCCATGGGCGACAGGCGTGTGTCGATCTGGGCGACGGCATTGATGTAGTCGGGCTGGCCACTCACCCCAACGGGGGCGGTACGGTAGTTGCCCGAGCGGGCCACGAAGCGCGTGTCTGGCAGGGCCTTGAGCGCCGCACAGGCCTCGTCAATCGCGGCGACCGGGTCGCCCAGATTGGCGCCGAGGCCGATGAAAGCTTTGACTGAAGCGGTGTGCGGCAAGCTCATGATTCGGTGTTGCCGCCTGCCGGTTTGCGACGGCGGCGACGGCGTTTGCGAGGCGCGCCGGGTTCCGGCTCGCTCAGCATGCCCTCGCGGGTATTGCCGCTGGCATGCGCGAAGTCGTTCCACCACTCGACCTGGGCCATGTCGATCTCACCCGAGATGGCGCGCAGGCGCAGGAAGTCCCAGCCGGCGCGGTAACGCGGCTGCTCGAGCAGGCGGAAAGGTGCTTTGCCCGCGCGCTTCTCGAAGCGTGGCTGAAGCGCCCAGATATCCTTGATGTCGCCCGCGATGCGGCGGGTGATGGCGAGTTTTTCGCCTTGCACGGCAAGGACTTCGTCCATGGCTTCGAACAGTGCCGGGTGGGTGTGCTCGCCGCGGGCCTTGCGGGCCTCCCAGTTGGCCAGCACTTCGTGCCAGAGCAGGGTGGCGAACAGAAAGCCGGGCGAGACCGGCTTGCCCTCTCGCACGCGCTCGTCGGTGTTTTCGAGCGATGCCCACACAAAGCGCTCGCCCATGGGCTGCTCGAGAATCACGTCGAGCAGGGGCAGCAGGCCGTGATGCAGACCTTCTTCGCGCAGTTGCTTGAGGCATTTGACTGCATGGCCCGAGAGCAGCAGTTTGAGCATCTCGTCAAACAGGCGGGCGGCCGGCACGTTGTCCATCAAGGACGCCATCTCGCGGATGGGGCGGCTGGCGGCGGGGTCGATGGTCAGGCCCAGCTTGGCGCCGAGGCGCACCGCACGCAGCATGCGGACCGGGTCTTCGCGGTAGCGCACCTTGGGGTCGCCGATCATGCGCAGGGTTTTCTGCTGCAGGTCGGCCACGCCGTGGTGGTAGTCGAGGATCTGTTCGGTGGTCGGATCGTAGTACAGGGCGTTGACCGTGAAGTCGCGGCGCAGCGCGTCGTCTTCCTGCGAACCAAACACGTTGTCGTGCAGGATGCGGCCGTGCTCGTCGGTCGAACTGGCGTCCGCTTCGCGGGCGGAGCGGAAGGTCGAGACTTCCATCATCTCGGCGCCGATCATCACGTGCACGATCTTGAAGCGGCGGCCGATGATGCGTGAGCGCCGGAACAGGCGACGGACCTCTTCGGGCGTTGCGCTGGTGGCAATGTCGAAATCTTTGGGCGTCAGATTGGCGAGCAGGTCGCGGACGGCGCCGCCGACGATGAAGCCTTTGAAACCGGCGGCTTGCAAGGCGGCGCAAACTTTGCGCGCCGCTGGCGAGACGCGGTCGATCGGAATGCCATGGATCTGGACGGGTATCAGGGCGGGACCGTCTGCCGGGCCCGGTGCAGCGCGGCGGAAGACCTTGCGCAGCAATTTACGGATCATCTTGGATTCAGTGTCTTTTTGGTGTAAGCCGGCGATGATACCGCAGCGCGCAGTGCTGGCCTATGCCGGAATGGAAGTCAACGCAGGCTGATGACCGGCCAGGCGTGGAGGCGGGCGTGTTTGCGCAGGGTGTCGTCCGGGTCCACCGCCACCGGGTGGCTGACGCGGGCAAGCAGCGGCAAGTCGTTGTGCGAGTCGCTATAGAACCAGCTCTTGTCAAAGCTGCCCATGTGCAGGCCAAGCGATTCAAGCCAGGCCTCGACGCGTTCGATCTTGCCGGCCTTGAAGGCGGGCATGCCGCGCGGTTTGCCGGTGAACGCACCGTTTTCCTGTGCCGGAATGGTGGCGACCAGATGCGGGATGTCGAAGGCGCGGGTGATCGGGCCGGTGACGAAGCTGTTGGTGGCCGTCACGACCGCCATCAGCGCGCCCTCGGCGCGGTGCTTGTCGACCAGCGCACGGGCCTGGGTGGTCATCATCGGGCGGATGGCCACATCCATGAATTCGGCATGCCAGGCGTCGAGCTGTTCGCGCTTGTGGCGGGCCAGTGGCGCGAGCTGGAAGTCGAGAAATTCGAAGATATCGAGTGTGCCGGCCTTGTACTGCTCGTAAAAGGTGACGTTCTTGGTTTCATAGACTTCGCGGTCGAGCACGCCCTTGCCGATGAGAAATTCAGCCCAGGCGAAGTCAGAGTCGCCGGCCAGCAAGGTGTTGTCGAGGTCGAAAAGAACGAGATCCATGGGGTGTCCGTGTCAGATGTCGAGGCCCGACTGCATCATCTCGCGCAGCAGGGGCAGGGTAATGGGGCGTTTGCGTTCGAAGGAGGCGCGGTCGAGCGCATCAAGCGTGGTGAGCAGGCTGGGCATGTCGCGCCGGCCGTGGCGCATCAAATAGGTGACCACGTCGCCGTCGATGCGCAGCCCGCGCTGGACCGCCAGCGTGCTGAGAATCGCCGAGCGTGCCGCGTCGGTGAGCGGCTGGATTTCAAAGCCCAGGCACTGGCCGATGCGGGTGCGCAGGTCTTCGCGCAAGCTGAGCGCCAGCGGCGGCTGGTCGCCGGCAAGCAACAAGGTCTGGCCGTTTTCGCGCGCGCGATTGAAGGCGTTGAACAGCGCGATGGCGGCCGGATCGCTCAGCTGGTGGATGTCGTCAATCGCCAGCAGTGCCGGGGTGTTTGGCAGCGTGTCGCCGACCTCGCGGGCGTTGAGGTAGGCGCCCCGACCCGCGACGCAGGCCGCGCGCAGCAGATGGCTGCGGCCAGTTGCAGCGGCGCCCCATAGATACAGGTGGCCCATGCCGTCGCCTTGCGCCGTGGCCTGCAAGGCAGCGACCAGCGCCGCATTGTCGCCGGCGAAGTAGTTCTCCAGCGTCGGCGGGGCGTCGAGCCGGATGTCGAGCACGAGTTGCTTCATGCCGTGCCGTCCTCGGGCGGTTCGTCGCCGCGATACACATGGCTGGCGAAATAGGCGGTGCGCAACTCGCGCAGGCCGACCAGCAAGGCCGCGCTGGCGGGCAGGGCGACCAGTACGCCGACAAAGCCGAACAATTCGCCAAAGGCCATCAAGGCAAAGATGACGGCCAGCGGATGCAGACCGATGCGCTCGCCCACCAGATAGGGCGTGAGCAGAAAGCTCTCCACCAGCTGGCCGATGGCATAGACGATGGCCACGCCGATGATCGGCGGCCAGCCGGCGTTTTGCAGCAGGGCCGAGAGCAGCGCCAGCACCAGGCCGGTGCTGAAGCCGACAAAGGGGACGAACACCAGCAGGCCGGTAATGACCCCGACCGGCAACGCAAAACGCAGCCCGGCCATCCACAGACCGATGCTGTAGAACACCGCCAGCAGCAGCATCACCGACAGCTGGCCGCGCAGGAACTCGGACATCACCTGGTCGATGTCGCCCATGATGCGGCTGCTGCGTTCAATCATTGGCCGCGGAATGATGGCGCGCACGCCTTCGACGATATGCGGCCATTCCTGCAGCAGGTAGAACATCACCATGGGGATCAGCAGCACGGTGGCGAAAAAGCCCACCACGGCGGCGCCGCCGGTGGAGGCCTTCTTGAGCAAGCCGGGCAGGATGTCCTGCGCCGAGCTCCAGTTTTCGGCGATCCACTGCCGGATGGACACCGCGTCGAGCTGCAGCGTGATGTCGAACTGCTCCTTGAGCAGCGGCAGCACGCGCTGGTTGAGCATGTCGACCAGGTCGGGCAGGTGGGTTACCAGCGTCACCGCCTCGCGATAGACCATGGGCACCAGGATCAGGATCAGCAAGGACAGCATCAGCCCTTGCAGCACAATCACCAGCAAGACGGCGGCGGCGCGCGGCAGGCGGCGGGCGACCATCCAGTTGACGGCCGGGTCGCTGATATAGGCGAGCACAGCGGCGATGGCAAAGGGCGCCAGAATCGGCGACAGCAGCCACAGCAGCACGAGCAGGGCAACACCGACACCGAACCAGGCGGCGGTTTGCATTTGGCGGGCACGAAGCGTAGACATTCGATGTAAAATACGGGGTTTGGTACGGGACCCGACGGGTTCGCCGGGAGAATTGCCCGTACTGTAGTCGCAAGCGTGTGCGGGCTCAAGCGCGCCGCCATGCCAGCGCCATCGATTTTGGAGAGTGACCACCTTGACCGCCCTGACTTATCGCGACGCCGGCGTCGACATCGTGGCCGGCGATGCCCTCGTCGATCGCATCAAACCCATGGCCAAACGGACCATGCGCCCCGAAGTGCTCGGCAGCATTGGCGGCTTCGGCGCCCTGTTTGAACTGACCGGCAAATATAAAGAGCCGGTGCTGGTCTCCGGCACCGACGGCGTGGGCACCAAGCTCAAGCTGGCCTTCCAGCTGAACAAGCACGACACCGTCGGCCAGGATCTGGTCGCCATGAGCGTGAACGACATCCTGGTGCAAGGCGCCGAGCCGCTGTTCTTCCTCGACTACTTCGCCTGCGGCAAGCTCGATGTCGACACCGCCGCCGACGTGGTCAAGGGCATCGCCCAGGGGTGCGAGCTGTCCGGTTGCGCCCTGATCGGCGGCGAAACCGCCGAGATGCCGGGCATGTATCCGGCGGGTGAATACGACCTCGCCGGCTTCGCGGTCGGTGGTGTCGAGAAGGCCGAGATCATCACGGGCAAGACCATCGCCGCCGGCGATGTGGTGCTCGGGCTGGCCTCCAGCGGCGCGCACTCCAATGGCTACTCGCTGATCCGCAAGGTGATCGAGCTGACCAAACCGAATCTGGATGGCGACTTCCACGGCCGCACGCTGCGCGATGTGGTGATGGAGCCGACCCGTATTTACGTCAAGCCGCTGTTGGCGCTGATGAAAGCGCATGCCGGCATGGTCAAGGGCATGGCCCACATCACCGGCGGCGGCTTGCTCGAAAACGTGCCGCGCGTGCTGCCCGAGGGCCTGACCGCCGAGCTGCGCGCCGATGCCTGGCAAATGCCGCCGCTGTTCCAGTGGCTGCAGGGCGCCGGCAACATCGAAGCCAATGAAATGTACCGCACCTTCAACTGCGGTATCGGCATGGTGGTCGTGGTCGCCAAGGAAAACGCGGCAACGGCGGCCGAGCACCTGCGTGCGGCGGGCGAGACGGTGTTCGAACTCGGTCACATTCGCGCCAGCGCCGAGGGCGAAGCGCCCACGGTGGTTTGCTGAGCGGCAGACACGGCTGCATAAAAAACCCCGGCACGCCCGGGGTTTTGTTTTTGGGCGTCATACTTGCCGCTTGAATATACTTTGGCGAGCAACTCCCATGGCCCATCGCGGTCGGAGAGGAAGGTCGTCCGCGGAGCAGGACAGAGAATCGGTGAGCAAACGATGCGTTTGACAAGCAAGGTGGTCGTGATCGGGATGTTGGCGCTGGGCGTGGCCGGTACCGCAGTGGCCCAGAATGGCGACGCCAGCAAGGCATCCCCGCAGGCAACCGCGGTCGAGGCGCAGCCGGTGGCGCGTATGAGTCTGAGCGATGAGCTCAGCGCCGTGGGCACCTTGCGCTCGTCCGAATCGGTGGTGCTTCGGCCCGAGATAGCAGGGCGTATCGCCAAAATCGGCTTTGTCGAGGGCCGGCCGGTCAAGCGTGGTGACATGCTCATCGGCCTCGACGCCGCGGTGCAAGCCGCCGAGCTGCAGCAGGCGCGCGCGTCCTTGTCTCTGGCGCAGGCCAACTTCCGCCGTACCGAAGACCTCTTCAACAAGAAATTTGTCAGCCAGAGTGCGCTTGATGAAGCGCGCGCCGGTTTGCGCGTGGCCGAGGCCGGTGAGCAGGTGGCGGAGGCGCGCCTGGCGCGCATGTCGATCCGTGCGCCCTTCGACGGCATCGTCGGGCTGCGCCAAGTGAGTGTCGGCGACTACGTCAAGGAAGGCGCCGATCTGGTCAATCTGGAAGCCATCGACATGCTCAAGGTCGACTTTCGACTGCCCGAGCGTCACATCGGCGCTCTGGCGCCAGGGCTGCGGCTTGCCGTGTCGGCCGATGCGCTGGGCAGCACCCCGTTTCCGGCGACCGTCACTGCCATCGACCCCCTGGTCGATGCCGAAGGCCGGTCGATCCGCTTGCAAGCTACGCTGGACAACCGCGCCGGCAAGTTGCGCCCTGGCATGTTTGTCCGCGTGCGCTTGAGTCTGGGCGAGGCGCAGTCGGTGCTGGTGGTGCCCGAGCAGGCGCTGGTGCCGACGGCAGCGGGGCAGTTTGTGTTCCGTATTGTCGACGGCAAGGCCCAGCAGAGCGCGGTGACGCTCGGCCGTCGCCAAGGCCCCTTGGTGGAAATTACCGAGGGCTTGCGCGAGGGCGACGAGGTGGTCACCGCCGGCCAGATCAAGCTGCGCGATGGTGCGCCGGTGCGTGCCGTCGCGCCCGCCGCGCGCTAAGGCCCTCCTGCCATGATCCTCTCCGATATCTGCATCCGCCGCCCGGTCTTTGCCACCGTGCTGTCGCTGGTGCTGATCCTCGTCGGCCTGGTGTCCTTCACCCGGCTGACGGTGCGCGAGTATCCGAAGATTGACGAGCCGGTGGTCACCGTCAGCACCCGCTACAGCGGTGCCAGCCCGGCGATCATGGAATCGCAGGTCACCAAGCCGCTGGAAGATTCGCTGGCCGGCATCGAAGGTGTCGACGTGCTCACCTCGATCAGCCGGCAAGAGTCCAGCCAGATCTCCGTGCGCTTTCGCCTCGAACGCGATCCCGACAGTGCCGCCGCCGATGTGCGCGACCGCGTCTCGCGCGTGCGCCGGCGCCTGCCGGACGATGTGGACGACCCTGTCATCTCCAAGGTCGAGGCCGACGCCAGCCCCATCATCTACCTCGCCTTTTCGTCCGACCGCCACTCGCCGCTGGATGTTACCGACGTGGCCAGCCGCATCGTCAAGCCGCGCCTGCAGACACTGCCCGGCGCCGCCGATGTGCGCGTGTTCGGCGACCGTGAATACGCCATGCGCATCTGGCTCGACCGCGACCGCCTGTCGGCCTACAGCCTCACCGTGCAGGACGTCGAAGCGGCGCTGCGTGCGCAGAACGTCGAGGTGCCTGCCGGCTTGATCGAAAGCCAGTCGCGCGAGTTTGCCGTGGTGGCCCGCACCGACTTGAACGATGTTGGCCAGTTCGAAAACGTGGTGGTGCGCGCCCCTGTCGGCGCCGACGGCTATCCGGTGCGGCTGCGCGATGTGGGCCGGGTTGAAGTCGCCGCCGCCTCCGAGCGCACCTCGGCTCACTTCAATGGCAAGTCTGCCGTCGCGCTCGGCCTCATCAAGCAGGCCACGGCCAATCCGCTCGATCTGTCCAAAGCCCTGCGCGAAGAGCTGCCGCGCATCTCCGAAGGTCTGCCCGAGGGCATGTCTGTCACCATCGCCAACGACTACACGGTGTTCATCGACCGCTCGATCCGCGCGGTGTTCATGACCATCGGCGAAGCCGTGCTGCTGGTGCTGGCGATCATCTTTTTCTTCCTGCGCAACTGGCGCGCCACCCTGGTGCCGCTGGTCACCATTCCGGTCTCGCTGATCGGTGCCTTCACGCTGATGCTGGTGATGGGTTTCTCCATTAACACGCTCACGCTACTGGCGCTGGTGTTGGCCGTGGGCCTGGTGGTGGACGACGCCATCGTGGTGCTCGAAAACATCCACCGCCACCTCGAAATGGGCAAGACCCGCTTCCAGGCCGCGCTCGACGGCGCCCGCGAGATCGGCTTCGCCGTGGTCGCCATGACGCTCACGCTGGCCGCCGTGTACGCCCCCGTGGCCTTCATGACCGGCCGCACCGGCAAGCTGTTCATCGAGTTCGCGCTCACCCTCGCTGGGGCGGTCATCGTTTCCGGCTTCGTCGCGCTCAGCCTGTCGCCCATGATGTGCTCCAAGCTGCTCAAGCACGAGACCCGTCACGGCCGGGTCTACAACACCGTCGAAGCGGTGCTCAACGGAATGACGCACGGCTACAAGCGCATCCTGTCAGGCGCACTCAAGGCGCGCTGGCTGGTGCTGCTGGTGTTTGTGGCGGTGGTGGGCGCCTCGGGCTGGCTGCTCGACACGCTCAAGTCCGAGCTCTCGCCGGTCGAAGATCGCGGCTTCATCATCGGCGTGTTCAGTGGCCCCGAAGGCGCCACCATCGACTACATGGACCGCTACACTCGCCAGCTGGAGGCGCTCTACGCCAAGGCGCCCGATGTCGAGCGCTATTTCGTGGTCTCGGGCAGCCCCACGGTGTCGCAGGGCATCTCCTTTGCCGGCCTCAAGGATTGGGACGATCGAAGCACGCTCTCGCCGCACATCGCCCGCAGCCTGCTGCCGGGCTTTTTGAGCGTGCCCGGCATCCGCGCCTTCCCGGTCACGCCGCCCTCGCTGGGGCAGAGCGCCCGCTCGCAGCCGATCAACCTGGTCATCGTCACCTCCGCCAGTTACACCGAGCTGGCTGAAGTTGCCGACCAGATGCTGCAGGAGATGGCCAAGAACCCGCGCTTCATCGCCGCCGACATCGACCTCAAGCTCACCAAGCCTGAAGTCACCGTCAAGGTTGATCGCGACAAGGCGGCCGACCTCGGTGTGTCGGTCGAGCAGATCGGCCGCACGCTGGAGACGCTGCTCGGCGGTCGCAACGTCACGCGCTTCAAGCGCGACGCCGAGCAATACGACGTCATCGTGCAGCTCGCCGCCGCCGACCGTAGCGTGCCCAACGACATCCGCGACCTCTACGTGCGAAGCAGCGCCGGCGAGATGATTCCGCTCGCCAGCCTCATCAGCGTCGACGAAGCCGTCGCCCCGCGCGAACTCAACCACTTCGCCCAGCGCCGCGCCGTCACCATCACCGCCAACCTCGCCAATGATTTCGCCCTCGGCGAAGCACTCACCGAGCTCGAAGCCATCGCCGCCCGGGTGCTGCCCGCCGACTACGCCATCGACTACAACGGCCAGACCCGCGAGTTCAAGATCAGCTCCGGCGGCCTGCTGCTCACCTTCATCCTCGCCGTGGTGTTCATCTACCTCGTGCTTTCGGCCCAGTTCGAAAGCTTTCGCGACCCCTTCACCATCATGCTCACCGTGCCCCTGTCCATGACCGGCGCACTCGCCGCGCTGTGGATGACCGGCGGCACGCTTAATGTCTACAGCCAGATCGGCCTGGTCACGCTCATCGGCCTCATCACCCGCCACGGCATCCTCATCGTCGAATTTGCCAACCAGTTGCGCGAGCGGGGCGAAACGCTCGCCGCCGCCATCACCGACGCGGCCGTGCTGCGGCTGCGGCCCATCCTCATGACCACCGGGGCCACCATTCTCGGCGCCATTCCGCTGGCGCTGGCCACCGGCGCGGGGGCCGAGAGTCGGCAGCAGATTGGCTGGGTGATTGTTGGCGGGCTGGCGTTCGGCACGCTGCTGACGCTGTTCGTCGTGCCCGTCGTCTATACGCTCATCGCGCCGAAGACGCGGGTAGCGGCTGGCGCATCTGACGCGGTGGTCGTGGCCGAATCGTAGGGCCGGTTTCAACCGGCCATCGGTTTTCGGTCGGGTATCGGCTTTTCGACGGGACGTTGGTCGGGTCTCGCCCCGGCGGGCGACATCCTTTCTTGTAGCGACAAGAAAGGACGCAAAGAAACGCCCCCGCTGTACCGCCGGCTTCGCCGGTACCCTCACTACGCCCGCGCCCGGCGGGTCGTGTCGCAAACTCGCCCTTCGGGCTCAAACAAGCGACACGATAATTCCCGCCGGTCACGGGCTCCGTTCGGCGGTACAGAAGGGGAAAGGCACACGGGCTCGGCTTCGCCATCGCCCGCTCGGGGTAGTGCTATTTCATAGGGTGCAATAGGCGCGGCCGTATTGCACCGCTCAGGCGGCGGCCGGCGCGTCTGGCCCGGTGGTCGTGGCCGGATCGTAGGGCCGGTTTCAACCGGCCATCGGTTTTCGGTCGGGTATCGGCTTTTCGACGGATCGTTGGCCGGGTCTCGCCCCGGCGGGCGACTTACTTCTTTGTCACGCGACAAAGAAGTAAGCAAGAAAACGCGCCCCGCTGTACCGCCGGCTTCGCCGGTTCCCTCACTCCGCCCGCGCCCGGCGGGTCGTGTCGCAAACTCGCCCTGCGGGCTCAAACAAGCGACACGACAATTCCCGCCGGGCACGGCCTCCGTTCGGCGGTACAGAAGGGGAAGGGCACGCGGGCTCGGCTTCGCCATCGCCCGCTCGGGAAAGCGCCACACCGTAGCGTGGGTGGCTTGCCACCCACCATCACGCCTCACGATGGTGGGCCGCGTCGTAGGGTGTAATAGGCGCAGCCGTATTGCACCGTTCAACCGTTGGATTGGTGCAATGCCCTTCGGTTATTGCACCCTACGCGCGCTAAAGCGTGACGCGGGTGATGAAGCCAAGAATGCCAGAAACCATTTGCTTCACGTGCTCTGTTGAGTAGGTTTCGTACTTCCCATGGGCAGCATTGTTTCGGAGATCTAGCCAAGCTGTAATGAGCTTCTGATCAAGCTTTGGATAGACATCGACCTTGGCTAGGTCGGCGTTTAGTCGATCTGCCTTTCGAGGAACCTGCTTTCCATCCCGCTCGTCCTCAACGTCAAGCTTGTGCTTGATGCACAATTGACGGAGATGCTCTTCCAGTACTGATCCAGCCATCACAGCCGCTGGATCCTTGTATCCAGCCTCAAGCAGGTGTTCAGCCATTGTTATGAAGTCTGCGAACAGCTCCGAAGCGACGAGGCCTTTTACTGTGAATAGCCAGCCCCCTGCAATTTCGCTGCGTATCGCCTCTAGGATGGCAATACCATTTTCGGCGTCACTTTGGAAGTTGTGTTGAGTCTGCGTCGTGAACTGATGGAAATACGGATGGTCTTTTCCAAAAGTTCTTTCAATGAAAGACAAAACTGCTGAACGAAAGCCAGCCAAGGGGGCGGACTTGACGTAGCTTATGTTGAATTGCCCCCTTGTCGAATAGGTGGTCGCGAGCACGGAATGACCCATACTCAGGATCTCATCGACGCGTTTTACAAGGTCAAGTGTATTCATGGTGGCATTTCCTGTGGGCTCTGACGAGGTGATGCAAAAGGCGCATCATCACTCAAGACGGATCTCGTCATTCCAAGGGCAACGAAATTTGTAGAATTGTATGCGCAAAGAATCGACGTTGAACTCATGCCTCATGAGGCTCGGCCGGCCCGCCCTCTGCCGCGCCAACCGGAGGACGTGCCGGGCGGAAAAAAGGGGCTTCGCTGTTTGAGCCCGCAGGGCGAGTTTGCGAAGCACCCCGCCCGGTGCGTCCGGAGGGCGGGGACCCCGAAGGGGCGCGAAAGTGGGCCGTGCTTCTTTGCCTAGCTTTCTTGCACGAGCAAGAAAGTAGGTCGCCCGCCGGGGCGAGACCCGGCCAATCCAAGCCGGTCGAAGGCAGTCAAGAGTCAGGCCGCCGACAAACAAACCGCAAGCCCCCCTGCGCAGCAAGCGCAAAAATCAAACCACGGCCTGCCACCCCTCCGGGCCAAGCACAAACCGGTGATTCCCCACCGGATGAAACAAACTCTCGGCCATGTGCCGCCGCCAGACCACCAGATGCACATGCCCCGCCGTCACATCGAGCTGATGAAAAAACAGCCCTTCGGCTGAATGCCGCCCCGAGGTCGGCGACCCGACCCCGATACCGATCGCGTTGCGGCCGGTATCCGACGGCAAGAGCCGTACTTCGCTGCGATGCAGGTGCCCCCACAGCAGCAGGTCGGCGCCGCCTTCGTCGATGAGCAGATTGCGTGCAATGTTGGCGCCGGCCATGCCGCCCTTGTTGCCGCGCTCGCGGGTGGCGAAGGGATGGTGGGCAGCGGCGATGCGCAGTTGCCCGTCGCTGCCGCCGGCCAGCCAGTCGGCCGCGTCGCGGGCGGCGGCGCTGCGGATGCGACCGGAGCGCCAGGAGAGCGGGTTGGTGCTGTCGATGAGGGCGAGGCGCAACTGCTGCCAGTCGAGATGGCTGGTGGTGGCGTCGTCGATGTGGCGGCGGTAGCGGCCGCGCGGGGTGAATAGCCGGTGCCAGGGGCGGAACAGCGGCATGTCGTGGTTGCCGGGGATGGCCAGCCAGTCGCCGGGGAGCTGGTCGAAGAACTGGCGCGCGGCAATGAACTGGCTGTTGCGGGCGCGCTGGGTGAGATCGCCGGTGATGAGGGTGAGTTGGGGCGACAGGCTGCTGACGGCGTCGAGCAGGATGTGCGCCGCGTCCGGCGCCTGGGCGCCGAAGTGCAGGTCGGACAGGTGGACGATCCGGAGTGTGCCGGGTGCGGTGCTCATGCCTCAGATGGTAGCGGATGTGGGCGCACGACCTGAAGTGCTTCGGGTTGGTAGGCGACGTGCAGGGGGAGGCGGCACTTGAGGATTTCGCCGTCGACGGAGACCCGAAGCCAGCGGCGACGGCGTGTGATGTCGACCTGCGCCGATTGCAGTGTGCTCAGTTCAAAGCTGGGTGCGGCAGAGAGCCGTCCGAAGAGGGCGCGCACGGCGGCGCCGAGCACATGGCGGCGACCCTGGTGGCGCATCAGCACCAGGGCGAGGGCGCCGTCGGCACAGCGCTCGGCGATCTCGGGGTCGACGTTGGCCAGCGGCAGTGGGTTGGCGCAGAAGAAGGCGGCATTGGCCAGGCCTTGGCGGGCGTCGCCATCGAGATCCAGGCGCAGCTTGAGAATCGGGTAGCGGTTGAACAAAGTGGCAATGCCGGAGAGGACGGCGGTGACGCGGCTGCGCCCGAGCAGCGCGGTGTGGCGTTCGCGGGCGGTGATGATGCGGGTGTAGAGGCCGAAGGCGGCATGATTGAAAAACAGCAGTCCGTTGACGTCGCCGCAGGCGGTGGGGCGGGCGGTGCCTTCGATGGCCAGGCGGGCGGCGGCGTCGAGTTCGAGCGGTATGCCGAGGTGGCGGGCGACGAGGTTGTAGGTGCCGGTCGGGATGATGGCCATCGGCGTGCCACGTGCGCGGGCGTGCTGGGCGAGGGCGCGTACCGTGCCGTCGCCACCGACGGCCACCACCAGATCGGCCACCGTGGCGGCGCGCTGGCAGACGCGGTCGAGCCGGCTGGGCTTGCGCGGCTGAAACCACAGCAGCCGGACCGCATCTGCCTGCATGGCCGCTTCGATGCGGGCGCGCAGGTCGTCGTCACGGCCATTGGCCGAGCGGGCGTTCACAACGATGGCGATAGTGCGCTGGGTCATGCGGTAGCCGAATCGGTGCGGGCAAGGGACAATACATGGCTTGGCGGCCACCGGGCCGCGCAATCACTGCATCATAAACCGCATGCCCCCTTTTGTTCGCAAGCACGCTGATCGCTTCTCGGCGTGGCTGATCCTGTTGATGATGGTCTTCGCGCTATGCGTGGGCGCACGCTTGCCGGTGCCGGCCTGGCTGGCGGGTGTGTGTGCCTGGGCGGCCTGCGCGCTGCTGTGGCCGAGCCTCGATCGGCGCCAGAAGGCGACGGCAGCGGTGCTGATCGGCATCGGGCTGATCGCGCTGTTGTGGGCGGGCTGGCACAGCGGCCACTGGCCGTGGCTGGGCGTGCTGACGCAGAACATGGCCTTGCTCGGCATGCTGGCGGCGGTGAGTTTTTTGCAGCTGATCGGCCTGGCCGGCGATGAGCGGCCGCTGCCGCGCGGCCCCGGCGCGCTGTGGCGCACCCTGGGTGGCGTGCATGTGTTTGGCGCGGTGATCAACCTGTCGTCGGTGTTCATCATGGCCGACCGCATGAGCGGCGGCACCCAGCCGACACTGACACAGACCAATGCGCTGACCCGTGCCTTTTTGGCGGCGGCGCTGTGGTCGCCCTTTTTTGCGGCCACGGCGGTGGCGATCACCTATGCGCCGGGTGCGACGCTGGGCGAGCTGGCTTTGGCCGGCGTGCCGCTGGCGTTGCTGCTTAATTATCTGGCCGGGCGCGATCTGCTCAAGCATGCGCCCGAGGCGCAGGATTTTGTCGGCTACCCGATGCGGCCCTCGGCGCTGTGGGTGCCGGCGACCTTGGCGGTGATGGTCATTATTGGCCACTACTTCTGGCCGGACTGGACTACCTTGGCCATCGTCTCGCTGTGCGCGCCCTTGATGGCAGTGGGCGTGGTGCTGACGCGTTCGGGCGTGCCCGCCGGGGTGGCGGCGGTGGCGCGGCATGTGCATCTGCGCCTGCCGGCGATGCGTGGCGAGCTGGTGTTGTTTCTGGCGGCAGCGGTGTTCGCGACCGGGCTGGATGCCCTGATCGCGACCCAGGGCGGCGGCCTGACGCCATCGCACTTCGGGCCGGTTCAGTCGGCGTTGGTGCTGGCGGGCATGATCGGGCTGTGCGTCATCGGCGTACACGCGGTAATTTCGATCGCCATGGTCGCCGCCTGGCTGGCGCCGATTTCGCCCGATCCGGTGCTGCTGGCGGCGGTGTTCACCCAGTGTTGGGCGATCGGCCTGGCGGTGAGCCCGATGTCGGGCATCCACCTGGCGCTGCAGGGGCGCTACGGCTTGTCGGCCGGCGCGCTGGCGCGCGGCAATGCGCGTTACTGCCTGCAGGCCTATCTGGCGGCGGTGCTTGTGCAGGTCGGCATCGCGTGGTGGCGCGGCCTGCCGTTCTGAGCGCGGCTTACTTGGTGCCGGTGACGAGTGTTTGCGTGGAACTGACGCAATAGTGCTGATTGGCGGCGGAATCGCTTGGCGCGGCGCTGCACTCGGCCAGTGCGGCGACCGGGCGCGCGTTGAGCACACCGTCCTGCACGGTCAGTTCATAGCTGAACCGCGGCGCCGCCGAGGCGGTGGCGTGCGAGAAGCGCTCAAACTGCTGGTCTCCGCGCAAGCACTGGATCTGCTGCACATTGGCCCCGCCGGACTTGAGAATGGCGCCGATGGCGGTGGCGCGCGTCTCGCACTCGGCCTGATCGGCGGTGCTCACGAAGGCCGCCGAGAGCTGCCCGTCGGCCAGCAGGGTGAGGATGAGGATGATGTGTCCGAGCGCCATGGCGGGTGTCCTGTGAGGTGATGGGGCGGGATTGTCGCCGCTAGGGAGGTGGGCCGTCCAGCGGCCTGGATCAAGTGCTGGCGAGCAGGCGGCGGGCCGTGTCGACGGTTTTGTCGACCACCGAGGCGTCGTCGCAGGGCACGACGGCCAGGTCGCCCCAGTCTTCAATAAATTTGCGTTGCCAGGTCAGCTGCCGCTTGGCCAGCTGGCGGGTGGCGGCAATGCCCTTGTCGCGGAAGCTGGCGGCGTCGCTCAGGCCGTCGAGGTGTTCCCAGGCCTGGCGGTAGCCGACGCAGCGCATGCTGGGCAGGTCGAGGGTGAGGGCGTATTTCGCCCGCAGAGCGCGCACTTCGTCGAGGAAGCCGGCGGCGAGCATGGCGTCAAAGCGGGCTTCGATGCGCTGGTGCAGCACGCTGCGGTCGGTCGGTGCCAGCGCGATACCCACAAAACGGTAGGGCGGTGCGGCCATTTCGCGGCGGGCATAGCTCTCGGCCAGCGGGCGGCCGGTGAGGCGCACGATCTCGAGCGCGCGCTGGATGCGTTGGGCGTCGTTGGGGTTCAGGCTGGCGGCGGCATCGGGGTCGAGCCGGGCCAGCGCGGCGTGCATGGCCGGCCAGCCGAACTGGCGGGCGTCGGCATCGATGTGGGCACGCAGCTCGGCATCGGCCTGCGGTAGCTCGGACAAGCCATCGCGCAGCGCCTTGAAGTACAGCATGGTGCCGCCGGCCAGCACCGGCAGGCGGCCACGGGCGGTGATCTCGCCCATCAGGCGCAGTGCATCCTCGCGGAACCTTGCCGCCGAGTAGGCCTCTTCTGGAGACAGAATATCGATCAGATGATGCGGGCACACCGCCTGCTCATCGGTACTCGGCTTGGCGCTGCCGATGTCCATGTCGCGAAACACCAGGGCGGAGTCGACGCTGATGATTTCGATCGGCAGATGCGCAGCGAGCGCCAGCGCGCTGGCGGTCTTGCCGCTGGCGGTGGGGCCGAGCAGGAGCAGGGCGGGTGGCAGGTCGGGGGTCGGCATGGGCGACATTCTACCGGTCGCGGTGATACGCGGCGGCCGATTCGGGTAGGCTTGCGGGCCTTGCGATAGCGGATGATCAAACGATGGGGAATGGGTTTCGGGCCTTGAAGCGAATGCTCTTGTGGCTGCTGTGTTGTGCCGGTGTGTCCGGTGCGGCGATGGCGGCGCCCACTTTGTGGGAAGTGCGCGATGCCGAGGGCGGTGTGCGTGCCTATCTGTTTGGTGCCATCCACTTGTGCCACGCGGCCTGCTACCCCTTGCCGGCGGCGGTTGAGGCGGCGTTTACGTCGGCCGATCGCACCGCTTTCGAGCTGGATGTGAGCGATCCGGCGCTGGCGCGGACATTGGTCAAAGCGGGTCGCTTACCCGATGGGCAGACGCTCAAGACCTTGATGCCGGCCGAGCTTTACGCGCAGTTGCACGATGCCTCAAAAGCCGTCGGCATGCCGGTGAGTCAGATGCAAAGCATGCAGCCGTGGTTCGCGTCGACGCTGTTGATGGCGCTGGCGGCCAATCAGGCGGGCTTTACGACCGAGGCCGGCGTTGATGGTGTGCTGCAGTCGCGTGCGCGTGAAGCCGGCAAGCCGGTGCTGGCACTGGAGACTGCTGCGCGTCAGATTGAAGCTTTGTCGGGCGGCGGCGAACGCGCTCAGGAAGCCGCCTTGCGTCAGACCGTCGGTATGGTGACCCGTGGCGAGATTGGTGATTATCTTTCTCGCATGGTCGGCGCCTGGCAGGATGGTGATGACGCGGAGCTTGAGACGCTCATGTATGAAGGCGCCGACCGCGAGGCCGTGGCACCTTTGTTCGCCACCTTGATTGACGTGCGCAATCAGGAAATGACGGATCGGCTGGAGGCGCTGATGGCGCAGCCGGGCGTGTTGTTTGTGACGGTCGGCGGCGGCCACCTGGTCGGTGAGCTGGGGATTCCGGCGGCGCTCGCGGCGCGGGGCTGGCAGGTGATTCGGCGGTAACTTTGCCCGTGGCGCAAGGTGGTGCGTAGAGGCGTCTCCTGTTTTTTTGCTACAGGAAGTACTTGATGACCACGAGTCCGGTGACGGATGCAACAGCGGGAAGAAAAGTGACGTCTCGCGTGCGGATGATCCAGTGGTTTCGTTGCTTTTCAACGCCGTCTTGTCGAATCGATCGAAAGAAGATCGTCTCGGCCATGATGGACAGCATATGAACTGTCACGACTGAAAACAGTAGGTAGCTGACGACCTCTTTCATTTTTATCTGCCAGAGCGATCAGATTGAAACGAGTGAAGCGGTCGCCAAGTTACTGCCCGCGCAGAAAGAAGCGATCCAGCTCGGCCATGGAGAACTGCGTCCAGGTCGGGCGGCCGTGGTTGCACTGGTCGGCGCGGTCGGTGGCTTCCATCTGGCGCAGCAGCGCATTCATTTCGGGGATGGTCAGCGTGCGGTTGGCGCGCACTGCGCCGTGGCAGGCCATGGTGGCGAGCAGCTCGTTACGCCGCGCGGTGATGACGTCGGTGGCGGGCATGTCTTCGAGTTCGGCGAGCACCGAGCGGGTCAGTTCGCCGACGTCGGCGCTGGCGAGCAGGGCGGGTACGGTGCGTACCGACAAGGCGGTCGGGCCGGCGGCGGAGATTTCGAAACCCATGCCGGCGAGCGCGTCGGTGCAGGCTTCGGCGGTGGCCATCTCGCGTGCGGACACTGACAGCACGGCGGGGATCAGCAGGCGCTGGATGGACGGCGTGCCGTCGAGCACCGTCTTGAGGCGTTCATACAGAATGCGTTCGTGGGCGGCGTGCATGTCGACCAGCACCATGCCTTGTGCGTTCTGCGCGAGGATATACACGCCATGCAACTGGGCCAGCGCGAAGCCGAGCGG